>MNEX01000241.1 GCA_001917905.1 Acidobacteria bacterium 13_1_40CM_65_14 | reverse complement strand
GTCGTCGCCGGGGTCGCCGGGGTCGCCGGGGTCGCCAGGGTTGCAGGTGTCGGCGGTTGGGCCGCGGCTGCCGTCACCGGAACAACGGCCGCCAAAATCGGGAGCAGCCGTCTCATGGCGTCCCATTCCACTCGAGCGCGATCGCTTTCTTCTCCGCATCGGCGATCGTCACGTGCGATGCGCTCGATCGCAGACGGTCCAGATACGCCACGGTCGCCCACTCCACGTCGTCGACATCGGCGACCGCGATCGCGAGGTACTCGCCGGCCGGCAACCCTTCGACAACGAACCGGCCGGTGTGATCGGGCCGGACCCAGCGCGCGCGTCCCGGCAGGAACGTGCGGTTCTCGGCGAACACGATGACGGAACAATCCGTCCTCGGGCGTTGCTGACGATCGGCGACCGTGCCGCTCAGTTCGCTGAGTTTGTCGGTCAATAAAACCTCGACGCCTGACACCGCTTCGCCGCTCTTGAAATCGATCGGTACGTTCAGCAAGTTCCGTCCGTTGTGCGTAATCGCCTTCACGACCCAGCCGCGGGGCGCGTTCGCGACGCGCAGCTCGCGGCGGCCGACGACATCCTCGATCGTGAACGTGCCGTCGGGCTTCACCGTCATCGCGCCGACCGGCGGGTTGATCATTCGCGACGCTTGGGCATCTTCGAGTTCCGCGTTCCAAGCGTCCACTCTGACCGTCGCGCGCGGCGGCGGCGGCGCACCATTGAAAAGGATACGACCGCTGACACGGCCGCCCTTTGTCAGGATGAGGCGCAACGGCGAGACGTCGGCCGTGACTGGCCCGAGACGCGTCACGGCCACGCCCGACGGACCCTGAGCGATGAGCGTCTGGTCCCCGGCTTCTACCTGCAACGTGAACTCGCCTGTCGGCGGAAGTTGCAGAACGACGCTCGTGCTCGACGCGACCACACCGTCACCACTCGTAATGACCTGCAGCCTGGCCGGTACCGGCGCTCCGTTGGCATCGGTTACGTAGCCGGTGATGCGCACCCGCTGGCTATCCGACAGCGGACGAACCGTGAAATCCGTGGCGCTGGCGACTTCGCCCGGACGCAGTGTCAACGTGCGCGCTTCTGTGATCAACGACGTGCCGGGATAGAACGTTTGCAGCGAGCGAGGCGCCATGCCTCCGCCACTGGCCGAGATCGCGAGCGCGTAGCTGCCGGGCGCGAGCCCGCCGATGCGGTACTCGCCGAGATCATCGGTGTTCGCGACCGCTCCAAGGCCTCGGAACCGCAAACGGCCGTCGCCGCGAACAATGCGGCCGACGCTGACGAGCGCCATCTCGATCGGCTCGCCTGATTCCTCGAGAATCCGACCGGTAATCACGGCGCTCTTCACGAGCCGGAGCTCGAGACCCTCGACGAGGACGCCGGCGGCGACGGCGATGTTCGTGGTGCGATCGAACTGGCTGCGCGCGCCGAATCGCGCGATGACGTAGCCGGTCTTGAGCGCGGCGAGCGTGTATCGTCCAGGCGCGACGCTCATGAACTCGAACTCGCCGTCGGCGTTGGTGTAGATCGGCTCGGTGGCGGGCGCGCCTTCGGGCGTCAACGCGACGCGAACCTTGCGGACGGGCGCGTCGGTGTCCGCGGCGATGACGCGACCACGGACGATGCCCGTGGATGGCGGCTGGGCCGCGGCAGATGAGGCCAGCACAGTGACGAGCAGCAGCAGCGCTCCGGCGTGCCTCGTCATCGTCCGGTCACCTTCAGGTTGACAGCGGTCTGCTGGCCGTCGCTCAGCGTGACGCGCGTGGCTCTGGTGGTCAGGAGGTCGAGCAGTGCGGCTTCCTGCCAGTCGCTGCCCTCGTCTATCGCAACCACGAAGTAGTCGCCGGACGGGAGTCCTCGAAGCGTGAACTTGCCGTCCGCGATCCGCGCCGCGTCGAAGAACCTGGACTCTGGATACCACCGATCGCGATCCGTCGAAAAGGCGACGACCATCGCATCTGTCGCCGGGTCGCCTCGCGCGTCGGTCACCGTCCCCGACACCTGCGTGATCCGATTCGTCAGCACGACGTCGACGTCGCTCAGGGATTGATCGCGCGTGCCGAAGGGGAGCGGCGTGTCGGTGACGTCGATGCCGTTGACAAAAATGGCTTTCACCATCCAACCCGCGGGCGTGCGCACGACGCGCAGGCGCCGCGGACCGCTGATTCCGGCGAGCCGAAACGTCCAGTCCTCATGAATCTCCGCGCGCGTCGCACCAGATTCAGGCGACGAGAGGTCCGCATCGATAGACGTGAGGACGAGCTCGACACCGTTCGGCCTGATCGTTCCGCTGCCGTCGAGCGTGATGCGACCGGTGATGGTCGATCCCGCGGCCGCGTGCAGCGAGAGTCCGGTCACGTTCGCACCGCTCACCGTGACGAGGGCTGAGGCAAATTCACCCTCTGTATAGGTATTCGGACGCGACTTGAACATCTGGACGACGTACTCGCCGGGCGCGACGTTCGGAAATTCAAACGATCCGTCGGGATCGATGCGGGCGTTCATCGAGATGGCCAGGCCGGAGCGCTGGCTGCTCACGAGCCGCAGGCCGCCGACAACCGGCGCGCCGTCCGCCTGAAACGCCGTTCCGCTGACGCTTGCGGTGCGCATCGGTACGATCGCGAAGTCGATCCCCGACGCGTCTTGCGACAAACCGAGCGCGACCGCCTGTGCTTCCGCCGGATTCGGCGTGCCCGGAAAATACGTCGGCGCATATCCGGGAAGATCGCGGTTGGACGGAATGAAGTCCGTTTGCCCGACGGTCGCGCTCACGTAGTAGCGCCCTGGCTTCAGGCCGTAGACACGAAACCGGCCTTGATCGTTGGTTCGCCCGCCGGCGGCTTGAACCGGCACGAGGCGCCGCCGGCCCGACGCGAGGCGGCTCTCGAGGACCGCGATGCCGGCTCCTTCCACAGGTTCGCCGTCCTCGTCGACGACCCGTCCCACGATCGCGGCGGTTCGAGGCAGCACCAGGTCGACACGATCGCGCGTCTCGCCGACCGCGACCGTGATTGGTTGACCGTGTCCGGGCCACCGCCGCTGCGCGAACTCGACGTCGACGTATCCGGGCTTGCTCGCGGCGAGCGTGTACGTGCCGGCGCGCAGCGAGTTGAATTCAAACTGCCCATCGAGGTCGGTCTCGGTCACGAGCGGCGGACCTGATTGACTAATCATCAATCGCACGCGCACGCGCGCCAGCGCGCGGCCGTCCGCACGCACGACCCGGCCCTTGATCGTCGCCGTGCGGACAGGGGCCGTCGCCGAAGTGCCTTGAAACCATCCCGCCGTGAGCAGCGCGACGATCGCGACCGCCGTCATGGCGTGCTCGCGATCTCCAGCGTGATGGTTTGTGGCTCGCCGGTCCCGAGCGTCACCCGCGTGGCGCGCAGACGCATTCGCTCCAGGTAGTCAGCGTTCAACCATTCCGCTTCGTCGACGTCGTCGAGCGCGATCGCCAGATAATCACCCGGCAGAAGATCATCGACGAGGAAGCGTCCGTTCTGATCGGGTCGAACCCATCGAATCCAGCGACTCGGATTCCGCAGCAGCGTTCGATCCTCGGGAAACACGAGCAGAGAGTAGACGCGAACAGGCGCCTTGTCGCGATCGATGACAGTACCGCTCAGCGGCGAGCGCCGGTTCGTCAGGACCGCCTGAACTCCGGTCAGATTCTCGCCGCCCTTGAACTCCACCGGACCGTCGAGCAAGCTGCGGCCCTGCACCGTCAGCGATTTGAGAACCCATCCAGGCGGCGCCGTCCGCAGACGGAACTCACGTGGACCTGCGAGAGTGGTCATCTCGAACGTTCGGTCGCGCTTCATGTCCCCAACAACCGCGGCCGCGCGAAAGTCGGCGGGGAGGTCGGCGATCACGCTCTCCAGCACGACCTGACCGGCCGGCGCAGCGTTGGCCCCTTCGAACACGACGTCGCCGGAGAGGCGACCTCCCTTCGAGAGGACGAGATTCAACGACGCGTCGTCGCTTCCAACGACGAGCGGCACGATAGCGGACCCCTGTGTCCCTTGCGCGATGAAAATCCAGTCGCCGGGCCGTTGCGGAATTGTCGTGGGGCCGCCGCCTTCGATCCCGAACGACTGCATCGTGTCGATCGGTCCGAACGACGTCCGCGCGAGTTGCGTGATGAACACGAGGCCGGAGACGGGCGCCGCATTCGCGTCGGTGACCGTGACCGACAGCCTCGGCATGCGCTGCGGCGTCAGGGTGAAGTCGATGGACGGAACCTCGTCGCCCGCATGGACGGCGACCGGCTGTGCCTGTGTGAGGCTCGCTCCGCCGGGATAGAAAACCGGCGCCGACGCCGAGCTGACTCCGGCGCCAAGCACCATCGCCATTCCCGGCGTGCTGACGATGTAGCTGCCGGCGGTCAGTCCGCTGATCCGGTACTCGCCCAGATCGTCGGTCATGCTCGATCCGGCCGTGACGACACGCGCCCGTCCGCCGGTGCGCACCAGCCGGCCCGCCGTGACGTTCACCAGCATCATCGGATCGCCCAGATCATCGACGACGCGGCCGGTGATGACGCCGCCTCTCGGCATCCGGATGTCGACGCCGTCGACGGCCGCGCGATCCGCGACGTCGATCGCGATCGGCTGTTCGAGCGTGCGCCGCGCGCCGTACTTCGTGGTCGCGAAGCCGGCTTTCGCGGCCGAGAGCACGTAACGGCCAGCCGGCAGATTCACGAACTGAAAACGGCCGTCCGCGTCGCTGAACACGGGATCGACGCGCGCACCCTCGGCGGACGCCATGATGCGCGCTTTTCGAAGCGCGTCTCCCGTGTCCGCAGCGACGACGCGGCCGCGAATGCTGCCGCTTCCGGTTGTCGGATGAGGGGCGTCGCGTGGAGGCTGCTGCGCGTGGACGACCAGCACAAAGGCGCTGACGAGCACGATTGTGGCCGCGCGCACGCTCATCGTCCGATCACACTGACGTTGACGGCGAGCTGCTGGCCGTCGCTCAACGTCACGCGCATCGCCTTCGCTGCGAGCACTCCGAGGAATCCAGGATCCTGCCAGCCATCGCTGTCAGGAAGTCGATCCACTGGGGCCACGAGATAGGCGCCCGGCGGAAGCCCCGCGATCACAAACGAGCCATTCTGCGACGGCCGCGACGCGGCCAGAAATCTCGAGCCCTGATACCAACGCTCCCGATCCTCAGCGAAGGCAATCACAGCGCCGCTCGCGGCCGGCGCGCCGCGCGCGTCGCTGAGCGTGCCGGTGATGCGCGTCACCTCCCTCGTCAACACGATCTCGACGTCAACGACTGACTGACTTTCGGCACCGAACGGCATCACGGCATCGGTGGCGTCGAGGCCGTTGACGATCACGCGCTTCAGCGCAAATCCCGACGGCGCGCGCGTGACTCGCAGACGGCTGGGCCCGCTCACGTCGGTGATCTCGAACGTCCAGTCGTCATGAATTTCGGCGCTGCTCGGTGTGCCGAAGAACGCCGTCTGATCCGGATCGGCCGGCGCCGGCACGATGTCCAGGTCGCGCTTGGCCGGAGTCTCGGCGCCCTCGAACGTCACGCGCCCCACGATCGTCGAGCCGGGGAGCGTCGTCACCGCGAGGTCGGTCACGTCGGCGCCGTTGACGGTCACGAACTGCCAGCCGATTTCGGCGCCCTTGAACGCCTGGATCACGTAGTCGCCGGGCGGCACGTTGGAAAACTCGAAGCCGCCGTCAGGCTGTGCCCGCGCGCCAACGGCCTCGGCGATCGCGCCGGTCGATCGCCAGCTCGGACGCATCTGCACGCCGGCCTGGAACGGCTCGCCAGACGAGGTGAACGTCCGGCCCGTAATCCGAGCCGTGCGGACCGGGGTGAGCGCGAGCTCGACGCTTGACACTTCTTCCGACAAGCCAATGTGGATGCGATGCGCTTCGACTGGATTGATCGTGCCGGGAAAATATGTGACGGGGTAACCAGGGAGATCGTCGGAACCGACCCGACCCACTTCCGCGCTGACCACATAGTCGCCAGGCTGAAGCCCGTACACGCGGTAGCGGCCGAGCTCGTTCGTCTGGCGTGGCAGCACGCCGGGCACGCTGACAAGCTGACGCCGTCCGCCAAGCGATCGCATTTCTTTCACCGACACGCTGACGCCTTCGAGCGGCTCGCCGTTTTCGTCGACGACGCGGCCCATGATGGCGCCGTGACGCGGCAGCGCGATGTCAACGCGTTCCCGCGTTTCACGCGCTTTGAGCACAATCGGCTGGCCCGCCTCAAACGCGCGGTCCTGCCCGAACTCGAGCGCGACGTAGCCGGTCTTGCTCGCCGTCACCGTGTAGCGGCCCGCCGGCAGCGTCGCGAACTCGTAGCCGCCGCTCTCGTCCGTCATCGCGACGCGTGGAGGACCGGGTTTGTCGGTTGATAGGAGGCGGACTTCAGCGCGCGCCAGCGGCGGACCGTCGGTTCGCACGACGTGACCGCGAATCGTCGCGGTGCCGATCGGCAACGGCAGCGGCGCCTGCGGCAGCGCAGCGAGCACGAACAGCACGACCACGAGCGATGTCATTGCGCGAGCTTCAGGATAACCGTCGTCGTTTGACGCTCCGCGACGATGAACGGCGTGGCGCGCGCGCGCAACCGATCGACATATTCACTGGTCGGCGGCGCGGCAGTGTCGACCTCCTCGAGCGCAACGCCGAGATACCTGCCGGGGGGCAGATGCTCTATCGCGAACTCACCTTTCTGATTCGATCGGCTCGCACGCGCCAGCCGTCGTAACCGCGCCAGCGGACCGGTTTCTTCGGGGAAGACGAGCACGAAGTAGTCGGCGAGCGGCGCGCCCTCGGCGCCGACCGCGGATCCGTTCACCGAGCCTCCTCGATCGCTCACGACGATCTGCACGCCCGAGAGCGTTTCGCCACCTTTGAAGTCGATGTTCTCGTCGAGCAGGTTGCGGCCGTCGTGCAAGACGGCAGTCACGAACCATCCTGCCGCAACGGCTGGCCGCGCGCGGATTTGACGCGGCCCGAGCAGCTCGGTCAACTCGAATGGAGCAGATCCGTTCACCCGCGCCGACCAAGGCACAGTCAATCCGGCCGGCGATGAGAGGTCGGCGAATCCTTCGACGATGAATGGCGTATCGCGCGGGAGCGATCCGGTCTCGCTGACGATCCGCCCCGTGACGCGGCCGCCTTTGGCGAGCGGCATGGTGATCGAGGTGTCGTCCGAGCCGATGGAGACACGCGCGATGCCGACGCCGCCCTCGGGCGACCGCGCGAAGATCGACCAGTCGCCAGGTTCGAGGGCCGGCGTTACCACGGAGCCGACCATCGGGACGATGTTCACGCCCGCATCACCCAGCCACGGACTGACGTTCGCGATCATCGCCACGGCATTTGCGGGTTCACCCTTGAGATCGGTGAAGGCAATGGTCAGCTTGGCGAGGCGGCCAGGCGCGAATGTGAAGTCAGTCGCCAATCGTTCGTCGGCAGCTTGTACCACGATGGGCTGCGCCTGCACGCGAGCGGCGACGCCCGGATAGTACACACGAATCTGTGCCGGGCCGCGCTTCGGCGTCGACGCCGTGACGATGTAGGTGCCGGCAGGCAGTCCACCGAGCCGATACTCGCCGAGATCGTCGGTGACCGCGGTCGCCGCGGCCACGCTGACGGTAAAGCTTTCTTTCCGGACGATCCTGGACGCGACCACCGTCGCGAGCTCGAGGGGATCTCCAAACTCGTCGATGATGCGTCCGGAAATGGCGGCGCTGCGCGGCATTCGAAGCTCGGCATCCTGAAATACGTCGCCTGCCTCGAGATCAATCGGAATTGGTGGAAGGTCGGGTCGGCGTTGGCCGAAGGTGGTCGGCGCGTAGCCGGCTTTGCGGGCCGAGACGATGTAATGACCGGCAGGCAGACCGGCAAACGTGAATCGACCGTCGTTCGCCGTGAACACCGGCTGGATGTTACTGATGCCGCCAAGCGCCACACGCGCGTTGCGGAGCGGCTCGCCGGAATCGGCGGTGACGACACGGCCGCGAAGAGTCGCCGTTCCGGATTGTCTTGAAGCGGGAAGGTCGCGAGCAGGCGGCTGCGGATGGCTGCTCAGCATCACCTCGCTGAGAAGCACGATGGCCGCAGCCATCCACATATGGTCCTTAGTCGTTAGTCGTTAGTCGTTGGTCGTTAGTCGTTGGTCGTTAGTCGTTAGTCCGTAGTGGTTGGTCCGTTGCTGATTGATCCGCCTCATTGACCAAAGACCAATGACCAACGACCAACTGACCAACGACCAACGACTAATTCGCGAGTCGGTAAACCGTCAAACGCTGGCCGGCGGTGAGACGGTTGCCCGGAATCCGCGGATTCCAGGTTTTGATCGACGCGACGCTGGTCTTGAAGCGCAGCGCGACCGAGGCGAGCGTGTCGCCCCGCTTGACTTCGTAGATGCTCTTGACGCGGTTCGAGTTCGCCGCCGCCTGCGCGAGCTGACCCGAGCCCGACACCGTGGCGCGCGCTTCAGTCGCCGGCGCCGGACGGTCGGTGCGCGCCGCCATGAGGACGGTCGGTTCGTGCGGCACGATCAGTTTTTGGCCGGCGCTCACGCGCGCGCTCACGCGAAGGTCGTTGGCCTCCGCCAGGTCGGCCTTGCTCACGTGCATCTTCCTCGCGATGAGCGGCAAGGTGTCGCCGCGCTTCACGGTGTAGAACTTCAGCGACCCGAGATCGACGGCCGGTGCATCGGCCAGCTTGGCCAACACGACGTCACCGGTGCCGGGTGGGACCTTCAACTCGTATTCCGTGTCCTTGACCGGCGTCGTCCAGCGCCGCAGCTCCGGGTTGAGCGCCTGAATCTCGTCGATGTTGCGGTCGGTCCACTCGGCGACGCGCCGCAGGTCCACCGGACGCGGCAGCGTGACCTTGTCGTAGTTGTGCGGCGCATCGGCCTCGAAGTCGAATCCGTACTGCGCCGGATTCCGTGCGATGACGATCGCCGCGAGAATCATCGGCACGTACTCGCGCGTCTCGCGCGGCAGCGCCTTCGGCTTGTCGGCCAGCTTCCAGAAGTCGTCAATCCGCTGCTTGTTCATCGCGCGCTGCAGGCGGCCCGGCCCGCCGTTGTAGGAGGCGAGCGCCAGATGCCAGTCGCCTTTGAAGAGCTTCGAGAGCGTGCGGAGATACTTCGCCGCCGCAACCGTCGCCTTTTCAGGGTCGGACCGCTCGTCGATGTACCAGTCGCGGCGCAGTCCGTTTTCCGCCGCCGTCCCGGCCATGAACTGCCAGACGCCTTTGGCCTTCACGCGCGACAGCGCGTTCGGCTTGAACGCGCTCTCGACAAGCGGCACGTACGCGAGGTCCAGCGGCAGCCCTTCGGCACGGAAGACGTTTTGAATCATCGGCAGATACTTGCTGCCGCGCTTCATGCCTTCCTCGATGAAATCGTGGAGGCGGCCCTGGAACAGATCGATGTAGGACAGGACTCGCTGATTCAGCGGAATCGGGATGTCGTGTTTGGCGCCGAGCAGATCGGTCGCGACCGTGTTCTTCAGCTCGGCTGGAGCTGGCGGCGTGCCGAACATCGTCGACAGCGCGAGCAGCTCGTCAATCGAGGCCGGCTCGTACTTCTTCTCGGCAAAGCCGTCGCCCGTCGCGAGCGCCTTCACTTCGTAGGTGCTGATGCGATCGACGAGGCGATCGAAGTGTTCCCGGATGCGCGGCTCGGTGCGCGCGCCGTACGGAGACTCGAGGAGCACATCGACCGCGCGGTTGAATTCCTGCTTGGCCGCTTCGAAGTGGCCCTGCTCGAGCTCTTTCTGGCCGGCCTTGAAGTGGCCGTCCGAGGTCGCAATCAGCGTCAGGACCGGGTCTTCAACGGGTGCCGGCTGAGCGATCGCGGGTGAAGGTAATTGCTGAGCGGTAGTTGCGTGAACGGGGCCCGCCGTCGTCGGTCTGACCGACAGTGATTGCGTCCGTACGCTGGACCCGCATGCTGCGACGAAGGGAAGCAGCGCGATAAATATCCGTCGCTGCCAGCGTGATCTGACCATCCTGGGCGCTCCGCGATTCGGAATGACTCTCGTGTCATTCCGCGTCGTAAGTCGCCCCCACAGCGGGGGCTCCGTGTTCATCACGCGGGAGGGCTGGGGCGCCCCCGCACCTATGGCCGAGTCAAGATACCACTGAGCCATATGCTGGTCAACAATAAGTCCAACATGCTCAGCAATTGCAAACAGAACTGTTAGTGGATCTCGGCTGTGGATCTCTTATCGGTCAACCACGCCACGGACTGAAGCTGAACACGCGGTGTTGTTCACCAAGGTCCCGGGCGGCGGGGGTCACAATTGCACGCTCTGACACAATCAGTTTTCGGCCGGCCTGAATCGCGAGCCGGACATCCTCTTCACAGACGAAATCGAGCGGCGCTTGGCCAGACGTCGGGCTGGAAACATTACTAGTCGTACTCAAGTCTGACTTCAGTCCGACTTCAGTACGACTAGTAATGTTTCGGAAGCCGCGGGAGCCCAGGAAATCGTCGATGCGGCGGGTGAGGGCGGCGGCGGTGATGCCGACCGGCGGCGCCGGCCGCGCCGGTACTGACGGAAGTGAAATCGATTGGGCGATGCCCGCGCCCGGCCGGTCCCACCGGCTGACCGTCGGCGTGACTTCGTACGCCAGACGCTTGATGTTCAACAGATGCCGGGGCGAGATGTTGTCGGAGGTGATGTTGCCGCCATATCCGCCGCACCCGAGGGTCATCGCCGGGTCCAACCCGGTCGACAAGCCCACCGATCCGTGCGTCGTCGGCGTGTTGACAACGATACGGAATGCCGGCTTCTTGAGCCCAAACTCGAGGATGACCTGATCGTTCTGCGAGTGGATGGACATGGTGTGGCCCATCCCGCCGTACCGCAGAATCTGCTTGCACCGTTCGCACCCCTCGCGCCAGTCCTTGACCACGTAATACGAGAGGACCGGACACAGCTTCTCGATCGATAACGGATAGTCGCGGCCGACGCCTTCGAGGGGCGCCATCAGCACGCGCGTGTCGCTCGGCGCGCTGATGCCGCATTTCTCCGCGATGGCGATCGCGGTCTTCCCGACCAGCGCCGGATTGGGCAGACGCTGCGGCGTGACGAGCATCTTCGCAAGCGCGTCCATCTCCGTCTTGTTCATGAAGTAGCCGCCCTGCGCCTGAAACTCGCGCTTGACGTCTTCGGCGATCGCCTCGTCGACGACGACCGAGTTCTCCGACGAACAGAGCACACCGTTGTCGAACGTCTTGCCGGTGACGATGTCGTGGACGGCTTTTTTCACGTTCGCTGTGCGCTCGATGTACGCCGGCGCGTTGCCCGGACCGACGCCGTACGCCGGTTTGCCGGCGCTGTACGCCGCGCGGACCAATCCCATCCCGCCCGTCGCCAGGATGACCGCGACGTCGCGGTGCTTCATCAGTTCCTGCGTGCCTTCGAGCGTCACCGTCGTCATCCAGTTGATGGCGCCTGCCGGCGCACCCGCACGCCGCGCCGCCTCGTCCATGACCTCGGCGACACGCGTGATGCACTTCACGGCGGCCGGATGCGGACTGAGAACGATCGCGCATCGGGCCTTCAGCGAAATCAGGATCTTGTAGATGGCCGTCGACGTCGGATTCGTCGACGGCACCACCGCGGCGACGACGCCGAACGGCTCGGCGATTTCGATCACGCGCCGATCCTCGTGGCGCGCGACGACGCCAACGGTCTTCATCGGTCGGATGAAGTCGTAGACCTTCTGCGAGCTGAAGAGATTCTTCTGAATCTTGTCCTCGACGACGCCGTAGCCGGTCTCTTCGACGGCGACACGCGCGAACATTTCCGCGCACGGCGTCGCCGCGGCGGCCATCGCGTCGACGACCGCGTCGATGCGTTCCTGGCTGAACTCGGCCAGCTCGAGCCATGCCTGCTTCGCGCGGCGGGCAAGCGCGCGAGCTTCGGCGATGGACGCGAGATCGCGATCGGTTTGCGACGTGACGGGTTCAGCCATGGTGATCGAAGCTCTCCACCACGGGGGACGCGGTGGACACGGAGGGAGAAATCGGTTTGGACCTCATGTCCTCCGTGTCCTCCGTGGTAGTTAGGTCGTCCCTTTCGGGAGGATTCGTTCGACTTCGCTGTGCGGGCGGGGAATGACGTGGACCGACACGAGCTCGCCGACGCGCCGCGCGGCTGCCGCACCGGCATCGGTCGCGGCCTTCACGGCGCCGACATCGCCGCGCACCATCACGGTGACGTACCCGGCGCCGATGTATTCCTTGCCGATGAGCGTGACGTTCGCGGCTTTCACCATCGCATCGGCCGCTTCGATGGATCCGATCAGGCCGCGAGTTTCGACGAGTCCGAGCGCGTCATTTCCCATGCTCGCGGGGCCCCACCCCCGCTCGGGCACCCCATCGCGCACAAACCGCGCGTTGGGGACCCCGCTCGGGCACCCCATCGCGCACAAACCGCGCGTTGGGGACCCCGCTGGCTCGCGCTGCGCCGAACATGGTCTCCGTTGGCCGCGGGCGCTGACTCGCTCTGCTCGCGCGGGCCGCAGGCGCTTGCCACGTGTTGTGAGCGAGCCCGAACTCTAACAGATTGCCGGAGATGCGACAACTGAACTATCATCCGCGCACACCGATTTTTCATCGCATGAATCCATCGCTCGCTCGACGCGCCGTGCCGGTCGGCGCCGTCGCTCTCATCGCTGTGTCAACACTCGCCGTGGCGTGCCGTCGCAAAGAGCCACCGGCGCCGCCTGTCGCGAGCGCGAACGTGACCGTCAATCGCGACAAGGCGCCGCTCGGCAGCCCGATCGAGATGACGTACAAGTTCGTCGTCGCCAACGACGCACGCTTCGACGAGGACTACAAGGTGATGGTCCACGTCGTCGACACCGATGAGCAGATGATCTTCGCGTTCGACCACATGCCGCCGGTGCCGACCACGCAGTGGAAGCCGGGGCAGGCTGTCGAGTACACGCGGACCGAGTTCATCCCGATTTACCCGTACGTCGGCGACACGACGATCCAGATCGGCTTGTACTCGACCGGTAGCCAGAACCGGTTGCCGCTGGCGGGCGAGGACGTCGGCCAGCGCGCGTACCGAGCCGCGCGCTTCCAATTGCAGCCGCAAACGGAGAACGTGTTCACGATCTTCAAAGACGGCTGGCATCCGGCCGAGACGGCCGAGCACAACTCCACCGTCGAGTGGCAGTGGACGAAGAAGTCGGCGACGCTCGCGTTCAAGAATCCGAAGAAGGACTCGATGTTCTATCTCGACGTCGACAATCCGGGCGGTATCTTCGAGGAGCCGCAGCAGGTCCAAGTGACTCTCGAAGGTCAGGTCCTCGACCGCTTCACGGTGACGCCGAAGCAGCAGATACTGCACAAGATTCCGTTGAAGGCCGACCAGATGGGCGGCGGCGATCTGGTCGAGCTTCAGATCGACGTGGACAAGACGTTCGTGCCCGCGCTCGTCGCCGCCTCGTCCAGCAAAGATCCGCGCGAGCTGGGCGTCCGCGTGTTCCACGCCTTTGTCCAGCCGAACAACTGAGTTTCGGCTGCTGACGCTCGCCGGATGTGCGGCGGCGCTCGTGCCGCGTCTGGCGCACCGCGGGATGTTCCTCGACGGGGTCACCTACGCATCGATCGCCCGCAATCTGGCCGAAGGCCGTGGCCGCTTCTGGGAACCGTTCTACACCGCGACCATTTATCCCGCGTTTCACGAACATCCGCCGCTCGCGTTCTGGCTGCAGTCGCTCTGGTTTCGTGTTCTGGGCGATCACTGGTACGTCGAGCGCGTGTATTGCCTCGTGGCGGCGATGCTGATGGCCGCCCTCCTCGCGCTCACGTGGCGCGCGGTGTACGCGCCGCCCGTCCACGACACCCGCGAGCACCGTGAGCGTGACGCCGACGACTGGTTGCCGATTGCCTTGTGGATGCTCGCGCCCGTCGTCTCCTGGTCGATCGTCGGAAACCTGCTCGAGACAACGGTCTGTGTGTTCGTGACGGCGGCGGTCGCGGCCATCGCGATCGGAAGTCGCGCGCCGGCGGCCGCGGCCATCGTCACTGGCTGCGCCTCCGGACTCTGCATCGCCGGCGCCGTGCTCTCAAAAGGTCCGGTCGGATTCTTTCCGCTGGCTGCGCCGGTCATCATGGCCGTCCTACCCGACCGCCGGCGATCATCGCTCTGGTCCGCGGCAGGGCAGTGGACGATGGTCGCGTTGTGCGCCGTCGTGCTGTATCGCGCTCCGAGCGCGCGCGACAGCCTCTCGACGTATGTCGACCAGCAGATCATCACTGCGCTTGCAGGCCAGCGAGAGGTGAGCGGCAGCTCGATCACGATCGTCATCGCGCTGCTGCAAGGCGTCTGGCTGCCGATGACGTTGGCGATCGCGTTGGTTGTTGCCGCCGCGCGCGGATGGGTGCGGCCTACGTCACGCGATCGGCAGGTCGCGATCGTCTTCACGCTCATCGGCCTCGCCGGCACGCTGCCGATGCTCGTCAGCCCGAAGCAGACCGGCCATTATCTGATGCCGGCGGTCCCGTTCTACGCGATCGGCGCCGCAGCACTCGTCGCCGAGACCGTGGACACGCTTGCGCGTCGTCTGTCGAAAGGTCGCGGCGTGTTCGCAATCCGGATCCTCACCGCCGCCGTCGCGCTGGTCGGCCTCGTCGCGATCTGGCTTCCAGCCGTCGAACGCGATCCGATGCGGCTCGCCGATCTCGATCGCCTCGCCGCGGTCGCCCCGCGGGGCGAAACGGTCGGCATCTGCCCATCGGCGAACGGCGACTGGATGCTGCACGCGTGGATGCAGCGGCGCTTCCTCGTCAGTCTCGACGCGGCTGAGCCACACTCGCATGAGTGGTTTCTGAAGAGTCCGGACATCGCCGCAGACTGTCCGCCGTCGACGTGTGTCCCAATCTCGGAGCCCGAAGGTGAGCTGATGCTCATGCGGTGCCGGTGATCGACCGTCTATAATGCAGCTCTCATGAAATTGATCAGATGTGCACTGGCCGTGCTCGCGATCGCCGGCGCGTCCGGCTGTCGACGCGGCGAAACACCCGCGCCCGGCGTCGCAACGCCCTCTGTCGCGTTGCATCGCGATAAAGTCGCGCTCGGCAGTCCCATCGATATCACGTACACGTTCGTCGTGGCGCCCGATGCTCCGCCGTTCAAGGAAGCCTATCGCGTGTTCGTCGGCGTCGTGGACACCGACGGCCAACTGATGTGGGCCGACGATCACGATCCGGAGATCCCGACGACCGAGTGGAAGCCGAATCAGACGGTCGCGTACACGCGCACGGTGTTCGTGCCGATCTACCCCTACGTCGGCGACGCGGAGATCCACATGGGTCTCTACTCGCTGCAGACGCAGAAGCGCGTCCCGCTCATCGGCGAAGATGTCGGCAAGCGCGCCTACAAAGTCGCGCGCCTGCAGTTGCAGCCGCAGACCGAGAACGTGTTCACGCAGTTCAAGGAGGGGTGGCATCCCGCCGAAGTCGCCGAGCACAATGCGCTCGTCGAATGGCAGTGGACGAAGAAAGCGGCGACGCTGGCGTTCAAGAACCCGAAGAAGGATGCGATCTTTTATCTCGACCTCGACAACCCGGGCGGCGTCTTCAACGAGCCGCAGCAGGTTCGCATCATCGTCGGCGATCGGGTCGTCGACGAGTTCACGCTGACGCCGAGGCGGCAGGTGCTGAAGAAGATCCCGATCACGGCTGCACAGTTTGGCACCGACGACCTGGTCGAGCTGAGAATCGACGTTGACAAGACGTTCGTCCCGGCGTTGCTCCCCGCATCCAACAGCAAGGACCCGCGAGAGCTCGGCGTACGCGTTTTCCACGCATTTGTTCAGCCCGTCAGTTAGAATAAAGCGCAACTGAGCAGGGGGGCCTCTGTTACAATGAGGCACTCCCGAGCATGATTAAACCGGTCCTCACCTCTACGGTGGCTACGGTTGTCCTTGTGTGCGCGGCGCCTGCTCGCGCCGAGCTCGTCTTTTTTTCGACGGGCCGCACAATGTCAGTGAAAAGCCATCGCGCGGATGGCGATTCGCTGGTCCTGACGCTGCGCTCGGGTGGTGAAATCGCGTGCGACGCGTCGACCATCGCGCGCATCGCGCCCGACGAAGTGCCGTATCCCGAACCGGAGGAGGTCCGGCTAAAGCCGGATTCCACACAAGAGAGCGGTGGCGTCCCCCTTCAGGCGGACTTGCCCTACGGCGAGATCATCGACAAAGTGGCGGCGGAACAAGGCGTCAACGCGAAGCTCGTGCGGGCGCTGGTTCAGGTGGAATCGGCCTACCATCCGCGCGCGCGATCGCCAAAAGGCGCGATGGGACTGATGCAGCTGATGCCGGCGACGGCTCGTCAGTACGGCGTGGCAGACCCGTACGATCCCGCATCAAACATCGAGGCGGGCATCAAACATCTCAAGTCGCTGCTTCAGCGGTTTCCCAAGTCGGTGGCGCTGGCCCTCGCCGCATATAACGCAGGTGAGGGCGCGGTGACGCGCTTCAACGCTATTCCGCCCTACGCCGAAACGCGCAATTACGTGTCGCGCATCCTCAGCCTCGCCGGTCTGTAGAAAGCCGCCGTCCGCCCCCAGCCTTTCTCGACGCGGCACGGTCTAACGATTCAAGGAGACCGGCGCAAGTTGATACAATTGCAACAAGTTTCGTGTGAAAAGGGGGCTTGACTAGTGGCGTCTCTGTTCCGAATCACTACCGGGTCGCGGCCGCAAACCGCGGTCGAGGCACGATGTGAGTAGTACTCATTCAGCTGAAACGGCCCGCTAGAATGGAGTTTCGCTGCCGGCTCGCCTCGCCAAACGGAGAAATCGTCGAGGGCGTCTATATCGCCGAGAACGAGGCTCGGCTTCGGCACGAGCTCGAAGAGAAGGGTCTGTATGTCCTGTCGCTGCAGCCCAAGGGGGCGGTTGCGGGTCTCTCGCTGCGCCTGCCGCAGCGCCATGCCGTCGCCACTCGTGAATTCCTCGTGTTCAACCAAGAGCTGGCAACCTTGCTGAAAGCGGGCATGCCGTTGGTCCAGTCGCTCGATCTGCTGAAGCGACGAGTTGAGTCGCCGGTCTTCCGCGCTGTGCTCGACGATGTCCACGAGAAGGTGCGCTCGGGGGGAGCGCTGTCCGATGCCTTCGCGGCACAAGGCCATCTGTTTCCGCGCGTCTACACGGCCTCGCTTCTCGCGGGCGAGCGCAGCGGCAATCTCGACGCGGTGCTGAGGCGCTTCGTCGAATACACGAAGGTCATCGCGACCGTGAAGCGCAAAACGATCTCGGCGCTCGTGTACCCCGCGATCCTCGTCACGCTCGCGCTCATCATCGTCGCGATCATCGTGCTGTTTGCCGTCCCGGCGTTCTCGGATTTCTACGCGGGCTTCGGCGCTGAGCTGCCGCTCGTGACGCGCATCATCGTCCGGCTGTCGGCGCTCCTCCGTTCGCAGTGGGTGCTGATCCTCGTGACGATTACCGTCGCCATCGTGTCGTTCGTCATGTGGCTCCGCCAGCCCGGCCAGCAAGCACGGTTCGATCACCTCATCCTCGGCCTGCCGATGCTGGGGCAGATCGCGAAGAAGTTCGCGACGTCGCAGATGGCCCGGACGCTCGCGACGCTGCTGGGCGGCGGCTTGCCGCTCGTCAACGCGCTCGACATCGCGGCGAAGTCGGTCGGCAATCAGTACATGGCGAAGCAGCTCGACGTGGTCAGCGCCCGCGTTCGCGAAGGGGAGTCGTTCGCGGCGGCGCTCGAGGCGCGCGGCGTGTTCCCCGAAGTCGCCGTGAAGATGGCTGAAGTGGGCGAACAGACCGGCGCGCTGCAGGACATGCTGAATACGGTTGCGGACTTTTACGACGAGGAGATCTCGACCAACATGGATCGGTTCGTGACGCTGGTCGAGCCGGCCCTCCTCGTCATCATGGGCATCGTCATCGCGGGACTGCTGCTCGCGCTCTACATGCCGTTGTTCCAGTTGAGCTCTGTTCTGACGTAATCACTCATGGCATCCAAGACCGACACGAAGTCGCCTCCCGCCGCCCTCGACGCCGCCGCGAGAGTCATTGGTCTCGACGAGCATCAGGCCGAAGTCGAACAGGCGCGGCATCTCGCCAGGCGCTACGGACACGACTACATCGACATGGACACGTTCCGGATCGATCAGGATCTGTTCCGGTCGATTCCCGCCGACCTGATGCTGCGCTACGGCTTCGTGCCGCACCGCCGGGTGGGCAAGGCGCTGGAGATCATCGTCTCCGATCCGACGGATCTGCCGATGATCGACGAGCTGGGCGTGCTGCTGTCGACGCCGATCAAGGTGGCCGTCGGGCCCAAGTCCGAGATCGAGGCGATCCTCAAGAAGAGCGAGAGCTCGCAGCGCGTGCTGGAAGACGCGACCGAGAGCTTCCATCTGCAGCTCCTCAAGGAAGAGGAAAACGGCGACGACAGCCTCACCGTCGAGCGGCTGACGAGCGACATCAGCCCCGTCATCCGGCTCGTCGACTCGACGATCTACACCGCCATTCAGCGGCGCGCGAGCGACATTCACATCGAGACGCAGGACGATGCGGTGCACGTGAAGTACCGGATCGACGGCGTGCTGCAGCCGGCCATGCGTCCGATTGCGAAGCAGTTCCACAGCTCGATCATCTCGCGCATCAAGGTCATGGCGGAGCTCGACATCGCCGAGAAGCGCGTCCCGCAGGACGGCCGCTTCAAGCTGCGGATGCCGGGCAAGACGATCGATTTCCGCGTCTCGATCATGCCGAGCGTCCACGGTGAGGATGCCGTCATCCGAATTCTCGACAAAGAGTCGATCAGCGAACAGTTCACGGAGCTGCGCCTCGACATCCTCGGCTTCCCCGAGTCGGAGCTGAAACGGTTCCGCAAGTACATCCTGGAACCGTACGGCATGGTGCTCGTCACCGGTCCGACGGGCAGCGGCAAGACGACGACGCTCTACGCGGCGCTGTCGGAGATCAAGTCGGTCGAGGACAAAATCGTCACCATCGAGGACCCGGTCGAGTACCAGCTCAAAGGCATCACGCAGATTCCGATCAACGAGAAGAAAGGGCTGACGTTCGCGCGCGGGCTGCGCTCGATCCTGCGCCACGACCCCGACAAGATCATGGTCGGCGAGATTCGCGACTCCGAGACGGCGCAGATTGCGATCAACTCCGCGCTGACCGGCCACCTCGTGTTCACGACCGTTCACGCGAACAACGTGCTCGACGTGCTCGGCCGCTTCCTCAACATGGGCGTCGAGGCCTATCAGTTCGTCTCCGCGCTGAACTGCGTGCTCGCACAGCGTCTCGTGCGCAACATCTGCCATCATTGCAAGCGCCCGGCGAAAGTGACGCGCGCGCTCCTCGAAGAATCGGGCCTCGATCCCTCGCTCGAGCACACCCACACCTTCTACGAGGGGATCGGCTGCATCGAATGCGGCGGCACCGGCTACAAAGGCCGGACCGCGATCTGCGAGCTGCTCGATCTGAGCGATCACATCCGCGAGATGATTCTCGAAAAGCGCCCCACGTCCGAGATCAAGAAGGCGGCGAGAGAAGAGGGAATGCGCTTCCTCCGCGAGTCCGCCGTCGAGCAGGTGATGGCGGGCATCACCACGCTCAAAGAGATTAACAAGGTGACATTCGTCGAATGAGCCGCCTGACTTCACTTCGCGAAGCCTCGACCCCGAGCGTCGCCGTCGAAATCGCCACTGGACGCGTTTCAGCCGCGAGCCTCGAATGGCACGGCCAGCAGCCGGTCATCGCCGCACATGCGACCGAAACGATTCCCGACGCGGCGCTCGTGCCCTCGCTGACGGCGACCAACACGCATGACCGCGCGACGGTCGTCGCGGCGCTCGGTCGCGTGCTGGAACGTACGGGACGTCCCAAACGCATCGGGCTCGTCGTCCCGGACGTCGTCGCGAAGGTATCCCTTGTGAAGTTCGAGAAAGTGCCGCCGCGCCAGAAGGATCTCGATCAGCTCGTCCGGTGGCAGGTCCGCAAGGCGGCGCCGTTTCCGATTGAGGAGGCGCAGGTCACCTACGTGCCCGGGCTGTCCGCGGGCGACGGACAGGAATTCATCGTCTCACTCGCGCGCCGCAGCGTCATCGAAGAGTACGAGCAGTTGTGCGCCGAGGCTGGCGCGCACGCCGGCATCGTCGATCTCGCGACGTTCAACGTCGTCAACGCCGTGCTGGCGAGCGCGAAGGCGCCCGAAGCCGATTGGCTGCTCGTGAACGTCGCCGCCGATTACGCGTCGATCGCCATCTTGCGCGGGCCGTACCCGATCTTCTTCCGCAATCGCATCGCCGATGCCGACGGCACGCTCGCCGATCTCGTGCACCAGACGGCGATGTACTACGAAGACCGTTTGAAAGGCGCGGGGTTCGCGCGCGTGGTGCTCGCGGGCGCGTCGAGCGCGGGCGTGCGCCATGAGGGCGACATCGACGAGTTCCGGCGCAACCTTCAGGAGCGGCTCGCCACGGCGGTCGAGACCGTCGATCCGCGAGGGGCCGCGGCGCTGACCGATCGCATCACGGCGGCGCCGCCCTTGCTCGATACGCTCGCGCCTCTGGTCGGCCTGCTCCTGCGCGACCAAGGGGATGTGGTGAACGTGTGATTCGGACGAACCTCTCGACCCGGCCGTTCTACAACGAGCGCGCCGTGCATTTCTGGCTCCTGCTGGTCGCGCTGGCGGTCGTCGGCGCGACGATCTTCAACGTCACCCGGGTGCTCCGCTACTCGCGCAGCGACACAGAGCTTGCGACGCGAGCGGCGCGCGACGAAACGCGCGCGGCGGATCTTCACCAGCAGGCCGCACGGCTGCGCGCGACCGTGGATCCGCGGCAGATTGACTTCGCCTCCGCCGAGGCGCGCCTGGCGAACGAGCTCATCGACCGCCGGACCTTCTCGTGGACCGACCTGTTCAATCGTTTCGAAGCCACGCTGCCCGACGACGTGCGCATCACGGCGATCCGGTCGCGCGTGGACACCGACCACGGCGACATCTTGACGGTCAACGTCGTCGCGCGCTCGAGCGACGACGTCGATAAGTTCATGGAGAACCTCGAGGCGACGGGCGCGTTCGCCGAGCTCGGCCGTCGCATCGACGAGCACCTCAACGACCAAGGTCTGCTGGAAACGACGATCGAAATGATTTACACCCCATCGGGCACGACGCCGCCGGCGACGCGACGCACGGGAGCGGCCAAGCGATGACGCTCTGGAAGCGCATCCTCGTCGAAAAGCGGGCGCTGGTCATTCCGTTGCTCCTCGCCATCGCGATCAACGTCGGCGTGTACGCGCTCGTCGTATATCCCCTCGGCGTCAAGTCGGCGACGGCCGTGGATCGCGCGGCCGCGGCGGCCGAAGCGGTGAAAGCCGCCGAGGCGGATGACAACGCCGCGCGCGCCCTCGTGACCGGCAAGAGCCGCGCGGAACAGGAGCTGTCGACGTTCTACGACGAAGTGCTGCCCGCCGATTTCAGCGCCGCGCGCCGGCTCACGTACGCCGCGCTGCCCAGGCTCGCGCGCAAGTCGAACGTGAAGTACGAGCAGGCCCGGTACGAGCCTGACTCGAGCATCCAGAAGAACGCGCGACTCGGACGCCTGCAGATTCGCATCGTGCTCCAGGGAGAGTACGAAAGCTTCCGGCAGTTCCTCTACGAGCTGGAGAGCGCGCCCGAATTCGTCATCATCGATCACGTGACCATCGGGCAGACCGATGTGAGCAAGCCGCTCATGTTCACGCTCGAGCTGTCCACCTACTATCGTCTTGGCGCCCATGGAAACTGAGCGCCGGCGCCAGCTGCTGCTTGCCGCGCTGGCCATTGTGCTCGCGCTGGTGGTGTATCAGGCGTGGCCCCGCACGTCTGCGACGCCGGCCGCGGCGTCTAACCAGAGAAGAGCGGCGTCGCCGGCAACCGCCGGCACATCGGGCACGAACGCGAAGGCGGCGAATCCGCCGGGCACGCCCTCTGCGCCGGACGTCCATCTCGAGGCGCTCGAGGCGGAGCGGCCGAAGCCGGGTCCGGCGGATCGCAATCTGTTCCGGTTCAAACCGAAAGCGCCGCCCCCGCCGCCGCCATCGGCGACCAAGCCGGTGGAAGCGGCGCCGGTCGCGCCCGTGCCTACGGGTCCGCCGCCGCCGCCGCCCGTGCCGCCGATCACGCTGAAGTTCATCGGGTTCGCCGATCCGGGTGCGGGCAAGGCGAAGATCGCGGTGTTGACCGATGGACTCGGCCCGCCCGTTTCCGCCGCGGAAGGGCAGGTCGTCTTTGGACGGTATCGCATCTTGAAGATCGGCGTGGAATCCATTGAGATGGCGTATCTCGATGGCCGCGGCCGTCAAACGATTCGGCTCACTGGATCCTGAGATTGCAGATTTCAGATTGCAGATTTCAGATTGATCGCAGATTGCAGATTATGACGACACGGCTGAAGCAGCTCGGCGTGGTGTTCGCACTGGCGCTGGTCGTGGGAGGCTGCGCCGCGGGGAAGGCCTTCCGGCAGGGCGAGAACGCCGCGCGCGCGGGCAATCTGGACGAAGCCGTGGCTGCGTACCGCCGCGCCGCACAGGCCGCGCCCGACAATGCGAATTACCGAATCGCGCTCGAGCGCGCGATGCAGGCGGCGTCGCGCGCGCACCTCGAGAAGGCGCGCGAGTTCGAGCAGAAGGATCAGCTCGAGGCCGCGCTCGGCGAATATCGTGCCGC
>MNEX01000280.1:2942-47920 GCA_001917905.1 Acidobacteria bacterium 13_1_40CM_65_14 | reverse complement strand
GAAGGGTGGCAGCTCGGCGCGCCGGATCTCGTCGTCTCGCTGCCGCAGCCGTACACGCTGCAGGCCGACGGCACCGACGTGTTTCGCATCTTCGTCATCCCGCTGCCGGTTGACCGCATGCGCTTCGTGCGCGGCCTCGAGTTTCGGCCGGGGAATCCGAAGGTCGTGCATCACGCGAACATCCGCGTCGATCGCACGACCGCGTCGCGCGCGCTCGACGAAGCGGATCCGGGTCCGGGCTACAGCGGATTGATCCCGCACTCGGCCCAGTATCCCGACGGTCATTTTCTCGGTTGGACACCGGGACAAATCGCGCCGCTGCTGCCGAAGGATCTCGCCTGGCGTCTCGATCGCGACACCGATCTCGTCGTGCAGATTCACATGCAGCCGAGCGGCAGATCTGAGCTGGTGCAACCGTCGATCGGGTTGTACTTCGGCGATCAGCCGCCGTCGCGCACGCCTGAGATGTTGAGGATCGGACGACAGAGCATCGATATTCCGGCCGGCGAGCAGCAGTACACCATCACCGATTCGTACACGCTGCCGGTCGACGTGGAGGTCGAAGCGGTGCAGCCGCACGCGCACTATCGCGCCCGCGACGTGCGCGGCGACGCCCGGCTGCCCGACGGTACGGTGCAGACGCTGATTCACATCAAGGACTGGGACTTTCGCTGGCAGCACGTCTACCGCTACGTGTCGCCCTTGCGTCTGCCGAAGGGGACGACGCTGTCGATGCGGTACGTGTACGACAACTCGCCGGCCAATCTCCGCAATCCGGAGCATCCGCCGAAGCGCGCGCGCTGGGGACAGCGATCGTCGGACGAGATGGGCGACCTCTGGATCCAGGTGCTGACGCGCGACGGGGCGGATCTCGAGAAGCTCTCAGCCGATTTTCGTCCGAAGGTCGCTGCCGAAGACGTCATCGGCTACGAGATGGAAATCTCGCGCACGCCAGACGATGCCGCGCTGCACGACGACGTGGCGATGCTGTATCTCGAAGTGCGACGGTTCGACGAAGCGATTCGACATTTCAGGACGGCGCTGAAACTGAAGCCGGCGTCTGCGGTCGCGCACTACAACCTCGGCACCGCGCTCACGTTTGCTCGACAGTTCGACGAAGCGGCGCACGAATATCAGGCGGCGATTCGGATCGATCCGCGCTATCCCAAAGCCCACAACAATCTGGGCAACGTGTGGCTCGCTCAGCAAAAATACGACGACGCGATCCGCGAATTTGAAGATGTCACACGATTGCAACCGGACTCCGCCAGCGCGCTCGCGAATCTCGCCGCCGCGTATGCGGCCGCCGGTCAATTCGAGCGCGCGTCCGCGACCGCCGATGCCGCGCTCAAACTCAATCCTCCCGAGCCGCTCGCCGGTGACATCCGGCGACAAAAATCGCAGTACGCGCAGCGCAAACGCGACGAATTCCATTGATTCCTTTCGGTCGCCCACGTACTTCCAGATGCCGGCGATCGAAGAGAACGTCTGGTTCCATCCCGCCATCGTCTACTTCACGCGCCGTTTCTTCGCGTCCTGCCGTTTTCCGAGTGGGCCGTGCCGCTGCCGTCGGTCTGTACCGGCGCGATCGACGTTGTCCTGATGTGGTTCCCCGCGAGGCGGATTTTCGACAGTGATCGTTCGGCCGCCTCGAAAAAGCGGACGTGTGTGTGGCTCGTACGTCAGTTGCGTTTCGTTACCGAGAAGGTGAGTTGGTACTGGTTCCCTCCGGACGCGCCACTTCCTGATAACCGGAACGTGCCGGTCGTCGCAAACGTACCCTTGACCGGGATGCCGTAGCTCGTCGACGCTCCCATGTAGAGTCCGTCCTCGGTGATCGCCGCCTGATTCAGATAGCTACAGCTGTCGAGGACGAGGTTGTTGGCGACCGTGATCGTCTCCATCGAAGGACACGCCGCCGTTGTCGGGAGACTCACGCACACATCGTGTGTGCCGCCGGGCGCGCAGGCGAGGCTCACCTGCGCGGAATAGGTTCCATCGAACAGATACAAGGGGTTCGCTTGCGTTCTTTCAAAGATGGTGAATGCCGGACTACCGTCCGGTTCGGTGATGTGAGCGACGACCTGCACGGCGGCCATCTTCAGAAACGAGCGCTCGACGGGATCGTCGGCGCCGGTCAGGAGAAGGCTTCCAGGTCTGACGGCCGCCAGGCGAAGGTCCTGCTGCGTGAAAAACACGGTGCGTGCGAGCAAGTCTTTTCGTCCCCGGCGGAGTAGATACAGCTTCCAGTGTTCTTTGATTCGTGGCAGCCCATTGCTGAGATATATGAACCTCCGATCGTCTGGAGCATGCTGGCGGACGATTGGCTCGAATGCGCCCGGATGATTGCCGTCGAACCAGAACGAGGCTCGACGTGGGTAATCGGTCAGATAGTCCCGATAGAATCCGTCGAACTGCACGGCCATCCAGACGAAGAGTCCGGCGCACACGGCCCTTGCCGGCCAGGTTGCGAACCAGCTTCGCCGCACCAGCAGCCAGTCCACACCGAATGCTCCGATGAGCGCGCCCATCGGCAACAAAATGAGGGCGCGATCGATGGCATGCGTTTCGGGAACCAGGCTGGCGGCTAACGGGGCTGCGAGAAAGGCTGCCAGAAGGAGCAGCGTGAACGGAGTGCGCCTGTTGCGCAGGATGTGATAGGCGCCGATCGGGATCAACACCTTCATCGCCTTCAAGAAGACGCCCGTCGTGTAGGTCGAGCTCATGACGTGGGTCTCGGCGTGGTCGAACAGGAAGGACCATGGAGTACGTCGACGTTGGCCCCGCCGTACCGCTCTGTAAACCCGGTGTAGATCTCGGGGACAGCGACAAGGTAGGTCGCCAGTGGCAACACTAGGAGGATGAACCCCGCCGTGATCGTCGCATACGGTCGCACACGCCGCTCGCCACTCAGGAACAACACGAGATAGGTCAGGAGCAGATACACCGGCATCATCACGAGAGACGCGATGTAGGTGTAAAGCCCGAGGCCCAGCACACCGCCGGCGGCAAAGTAGCGCCATGACGCGTCGGATCGGTTGGCGTCCACGAGCAGGATGAGCCACGCCAGCACGCACGGCACCGGAAAGAGATAGTCGCAGGCAAACCGCCCGTGGAGGAGATGCGCCGGCGTCAGTGCCAGGAGTACTGACGCGCCAATCGCCGCCGCATACGAAGCCCCGAAGCGGCGTACCACGACAAACACGAGCAGGATGTTGGAGAGCGCCACAATGACCGTCGGCAATCTGACGGCCCACGGCATCGGCCGCACGACTGCGAGGACTGGCGCCATGCCGTACACCAGCGCCGGATGAAACCAGACGTTCTGCATCATCTGAAAGTAAAGCGGCAACAGGCGGCCGTTCTCGTCGTGCGCCGTTGTCGCGATGGCGTGGGCCTGCAGCGCAAATGCCGTCTCGTCGCTGCTCAGGAAAGTGGGCACTCGATCGAGGCGCGCTGTGTACAGCACGGCCGCGGCAATCGTCACGGCGGCGAGTACAAGCGCGCGAATCCGGGAGTTCATCGGCGAAGTGTAGGCGATCATCGTGCGACGACCGTGTTGTCTCTCACGCCAGCTACTTTCTTCGAATTGCTCGTGTTTTTGCCGGCGAAGCCGGCCTGCTAGCCTGCAGTTCCGGTTCTAGGGATCGCCGCCCCCCGGCTTGCTGAAGTACAGTTGCCGTCGGCGCCGATTGGACCGCCGATGACCTACGTCCTCAACGGCACGCAGTACATCGCAGTCACACTCCAGAGTGGGCACATGGTCGCGCTCTCAATTCGATGACACTGCTCAGCGAAAGTCGAGTCGTCTTACCGATTCATCGCAAGATCCTCGCCTTCTCCTTCATCGGCTGGATCTTCGACTTCTACGATCTGCTGCTCCTCAGCTTCCTCGTCGCGTCGACCTCGCTGACCAAGGATCTCTCGCTGTCCGCCTACGACGTGTCGGTGCTGCTCGGCACCGCGCTCGCGTTCACGGCGGTCGGTGGGCTCATCGGCGGCGCGCTCGCGGATCGCTACGGTCGCAAGCCGCTGCTGATGATCACGATCCTCGTCTACAGCGTCGGCACGCTGCTCTCGGGATTGGCCACCGGCATGTGGACGCTGCTGGCGGCTCGCGCGATCACCGGGATCGGCGTCGGCGGCGAGTGGGCGGTCGCGCACACGCTCGTCGGCGAAACGGTGCCGCCGCACGTCCGCGGGCGGTACGGCTCGTACCTGCAGAGCGGCTCGGCGTTCGCGCGGTTCTTCGCGACGATGTCCGGGAATTTTCTGGCGCCGTGGATTGGCTGGCGTGCCGCGTTCATGGTGTCGGCGCTGCCGGCGCTCATCGTCGTGTTCATCCGGAGCCACATGCCCGAATCGGACGTGTGGTTGCTCGACAAACGCTTGGCGCGAAAACGATTGGGATACCTCGGCGTCATCGCCGAGATGCTGGGTCCCGCGCTGAGAAAGACGACGGCGCTTGCGATGACCGTCACGACGTTCAATATGGCGGCGTACTGGTTCAAGACCATCTGGCTGCCGACCTACTTCATCAAGATCCGCGGCTTGTCGCTCGGCGATTCCGCCTGGCTGCTGTCGATGGATCAACTCGGATCGCTCGCCGGCTACGTCGCGTTCGGATTCTCCAGCGACTACTTCGGCCGCCGTCCCAGCTTCACGGCGTTCTCGGTCATCAAGGCGATCGGCCTCGTGATGGTCACCCTCGGGTGGTTCGCCGCCGGCGGCTTCGCGCCGATGACGTTCGTGTTCATGTTTCTCGTCGGCTTCGGCGAAGGCAACTGGGGCTGCATCGGCCCGCTGTTGAACGAAGTCTTTCCGACATCGGTGCGCGCCGCCGCGCTCGGCATCATCTACAACGTGTCGCGCGGCGTGCAGTTTCTCGCGCCGGTCGTCATCACGTTCGTGGCCTCGCGGTCGACCTTCGGCGCCGGCATCGCGCTCGCGGCGCCGTTCGCGCTCCTCGCGGGCGCTGCCGTGTGGGCGCTGCCGGAGACCAAAGGCGTGCGATTGGCGAAGACGATGCGCGAACCTTCTCGAGAGATCGCATAATGCGGCAGCGCCTGCGGCCAACCCGAGCCGAGGACATGGAAATCCGAGGCCGAGGCGTCAAGGTAGGCGGCGATGCGGTCCGGCAACCGTGAAAAGCGCCCGCGGCCACGCCGAGCCGAGGACATGTGAATCCGAGGCGAGGCGTCAGCGTCAGTTCGCGGCGGGGGTGGGGCCCCGCCGCCAGTAAAAGAAGATGACGCCGACTATCCCAGTCAACGATGTTGGTCGCAGTTAACGACGTTAGCGTTCGAGGCCGGAGCCGGTGCTAACATCGCGCGGATCCTAGAGTTCGCGTCCACTGCGATGCACGCGGTGAAGCTGATTGACTGCGAGAATGACCGGTCGTCTACTCCAAGAACTGTTGGGCGCTTTTCCTGACGTTGCAGGTACATGTTGATCGCGGAGCAAATCACTTTCTTTGAAAAATGCCAGACTCATTCTGACGTGAAGCGGTGACAGCCAGAAAAATGAGACACGTTTTATGTTACCAATCGGTGACGATGATACCTCTCGCAGAACTGTTCCCCTGGTCACGTATGCCTTGATCGCTCTGAACGTCCTGTTGTTTTTCGTAGAGCAGAGTGGCGGTGACGCGTTTATTAGGACATGGGCTTTCGTTCCTCGCCGCTTCCTTGCCAATCCCTTCGGAGATGTTCTGACGCTCTTCACTTCCATGTTCATGCATGCCGGGTGGGTCCACCTGGGAGGCAACATGCTTTACTTGTGGATCTTCGGTGACAATGTGGAAGACCGGTTCGGGCACCTCAAGTTCACAATCTTCTACCTACTCTGTGGGCTTGCGGCAACTTTTGCACAGTTGGCGTTCAGCCTCGGATCAAACGTGCCGAATGTGGGAGCATCGGGGGCGATTGCCGGGGTGCTGGGCGCTTACATTTTGCTGTTCCCACAGGGAACGGTCAGAGTATTGCAGGGCCAACAAGTGATTCAAATGCCCGCGCTGATAGTCATTGGGATCTGGATTGTGCTGCAGTTTTTTAGCGGCATCGGTTCCATTGCCAACACAGCGCAGACGGGTGGCGTTGCTTACATGGCGCACATCGGCGGATTTCTGGCGGGGTTTGTGTTGACCTTTTTGTTTCGTGGGAGTCGCGGAGCGCAGGCGGCGGGCTGAATCGCTGGGATGGGATCAAGCGATTGGTAGGGGATGTATGACGAACAGAGGGCCCGTTCGGATCGTCGCGGCTTCGGTGATCGTTTTCGGCATCATCACGCCGGTTCTCGCGCAGGAGCCAGCAACTCCGACGCGAAACGTGAGCGTCAACGGCCGAGCGATGCACGTGTGGAGCGATGGGCTGGAGCGCCGCAAGCCTGGACAGCCCGTGGTCATTCTTGAATCCGGTGCGCCAGGGACTCTGAATGCATGGCGCCCCGTGTTTGGAGACATTGGTCGACTTGCACCCGTGCTCGCGTACGACCGCAGCGGACTCGGGAAATCTGAATTCGACGGGGAGCGCCCGACGGTGCCGCACGTAGCCAAAAACTTGCACGCACTGCTCGACGCGGCGCACATCTCACCGCCCTACGTGCTCGTCGGAGCTTCCTGGGGCGGCGTCTACATTCGCGGATTTGCGAGCCTATATCCGACGGAAGTGGCCGGTCTCGTCTATCTCGACGTGAGTGACTACGAGAGAACCAGGGAAGAACTCGCAACTTTTCTACCGGCGATGAGCAGTGGCCCTCCTACACCACCACGGCTGCCAGACGATCTCCCACCGGGTGTCCGCGCAGAACTTGAACAGGTTTTTGAATATGGTTCAGCGGAGTTCGCGGAGATCCGCGCGCTTCGGTTGCCGTCTGGACTGCCGGTCGCAGTGGTAATTGGCGGGATTCCCCCCGGTCCTTTGCCGCCGAACGCCCTGACCACGAATGTCAACATCTTGCGTCTGATTCAGATCCGTCACCAAGCGGATTGGGCACTGTCGTCGCCCGCTGGCCTGTTGCTGGTTTCGAGTCAAGCCGGACACAACGTGATACAGGACGTCCCGGCCCTCGTGCTGCAGGCCGTCAAGCACGTGCTCGATCACGTCGCACCGGTGTCGAGGTGATCGGCGTGTGGCGCGCACAAGCCGAGTTCGCCCCTACAATCTATCGCTGCAAGACACGTTTCTGGAGTTCGGAATTTCATTAACCGGCTGTCTAACACACGGCATGCAGTCGCCGGCCCACATGGCACGTAAGCGCCGCCGCTGATGCGAGCGCAAAACGGCAAGCCCAAGGTTGTCGTCATGGACGTGAAGCAGTATGACCGGCTGCACGACACGCTCGCGATGCTGAAGCTGCTGGCGCAAAGCCAGGATCATCTCGCCAGGACCGGGCGGGTCCATTCCAGTGCGTACGTTCGGCGACGCGCCAAGATCGTGTTGAAACGTGCGAAGAAACGGTGACCGTTCGTCGCCGTTCAGTCGTCTGGACCGAGGTGGCCGCACGCGATGTCGAACGCCCCGCCGCCCATCTCGTCGACGAGGCTCCTCTCAGAGCGCCGGAGATCGTCGATCGCATCGTCTCGCGGGCTGAATCGCTGGCGTTCTTTCCTGAGCGAGGACGTGTTCCGCCGGAGCTTCGCGGCATTGGCGATCGCACCTGGCGGGAGGTGCAGGAACCGCCGTGGCGGATCATCTACAAGGTCGCGAGCAGCCGCAGAGTCGAAATCCACGCCGTGCTGGATGGGCGGCGCAGCCTGGAAGACATCCTGATGGAGGGAATTCTTCGCGAGTGATCGTCGCCGAGTCGTTCTACGCAATCCTCATCATCTGATTCCCGCCGCGCTGAAACTCGTACGGGACGGTGACGATCGACGCGTCGCGACCGTCCCTTCGCGTCGCCTCCATCACCACGTCCACGTGCGGTGAGCGCTCGGCTCCCAGCGCCAGCAGCGGAAAGATGCGGACCTCGCGCGCGACGCGACAGAGCTCGCGCACCGCCGCCACGTGAAACGTTTCATCCACCAGCCGCGAGTAGAGAAACAGGAAGTGCGAGCAGAGCGCGAGATCGAACGCGCGATCGCCGAATGGAAGCACTGGCAACGGGGCGTCGACGTATCGGCCTTCCCGTTTGCCGTCTTCGTAGTCATCGAGGAACGTTTCCATCGCGTCGCGTCGCGTCGCGCCGCGTGCGCGAGCGCCTTCAGAGATGGAATCGTCGTCCAGACGAACTCGTCGCGGTTGTGGGCGGTTTGTTCGAGGATGTCGTCGACGGTCGCGTCAATGCGCTCGCGAATCTGCGCCGCGTCGTATTGATACAGCGGGTCGCAGGATGTGACGTGTGCGCCGAGTCGTGTCGCGTCGGCGTTGAAGCCGGCCGGACCGTCGGCGCAGCCAAGAACCCTGGACCGAAGATTCGCCGGTCAGCGCGAACATCCGCCGATACTCGTCGGACGACCGCCCCCACGGTACGACCTGATCGAGCGTGAACATGAAACGGCGACACCGTTACCGACCGCGCGTATGACGGTTTCGGACGTACTGACGGACCCCGTCCTTCAGTTGTTCGAGCGATCGACGCTTCGGCGGACCATTGGGGAATAAAGCTCGGTGGATGTCGTCGAACGTGGACTTGCCTGATGGCTTCCGACGAACGAACTTCGACTTGACGATGGCCACGTCGTCATATTACGACGACGACGACATACCCATTCCGAAATCCCTAATTCAAGATTCCGAATTCCTCATGGCTGCCGTGTCGTGGCGTGCGACACGATCATCTTCCATGCGCCGTTGCGCTTCACGTATACGCGCGTGAAGTGGAGCGCGCCGCCTTGCGCCTGACCGTTGAGCGTGACCGTCGATTGACTCGATCCGGCCGCCACGGCCGTGTCGCCGTAGAAGCGGATCGACACGTCCGATTCCGTCACGCTGCCGCTGAACTTCCGCGCGCCCGACTTCAAGTCTGCGAGGTACTTCGCCTTCGTGTCGGTGGTGCCGTTGGCGTGGGTGACGGTCCAGTCGTCGACCAGGATGCGATCCAGCGTCGCGACGTCCGCCTTCGCGCGCGCATCATTCCACTGCTGCTCCATCGCGTGGATTTCGTGCTCGGCGCCAGTAGACGCGGCGCCTTCCTTCAGCTCGAACACGGTTGCTTTCGACGCCGCGCCGATCGCTTCGTCGTTGTGCACCGTTCCACTCGGCGTGACGACCGCATGCGCAGTCTGTCCCTCGAGCCAGACGACGACGGCGTCTCGCGTGTGCCGGTGCGGTGACGATGTGCGCGTGTAGTCCCAGACGGCGACGCGCGCGTTGTCGAGCAGCGACTTCGCGCTCGTGCCGGGGAAGGCAGGCGCCGCGCCTGCAGGCGCGTCGGTCTTCGCCGGATAGGCTTCCTGCTTCAACTCGATCATCACCGCGCGCAGCGGAACATCGCTCGTGCCTTCCTCGACGTGCGTCACGCCTTTGAGCTGCCAGACGATGCCGCCGGCCCGCGTCGTGACGGCCCGCTTCGTGCCGTCGACCGCCGTGATCAGGCGATCGCCTGGCGCGTAGTAGAGGCCGGTCATGTCGTAGGGATGGCGATGCAGCGGCGTCGGCGCGCCTTTCGGCCACGAGACGTTCCACACCTGCACGCGATCGTTGTCGAACAGCTTGGTCGCGCCGACTCGCGGAAACGGCGGCGGGTACGACGGCGATTGCGCGGCGATGACGAAGGAAAGTACGACGCACGATCGGAGGCCTGTCATCGACGTTCTCCTCTCGAAGAGCACCGCTGCCGTCGTTCGCGCCAATGATACGATAGCGACCCATCTGTGACAGGCGCAATCGTCGCCGCGCTCTTCGTGCTGGTCGTAGCGCGACCCTTGACTACTACTTCAGTGAAAAATGCAGCCGCGAAGAAATGCAACCACGACGACACGAAGACACGAAGAACCTCTGGTACAAGAAAGGATTTTCTTCGTGCCTTCGTGCCTTCGTGGTTGTGTTTAGATAGCGTAGTCGTAACTTGATTAATCTCTGGAGGCGTGATGAGTATCCGCAGTCTCCGTAGCGCACACATCGCGATCGTCGTCGTGTCGCTGGCTGCAACCTCTGCCGGCCAGCAGGCGCCCGTTGGATACGACGACACGCCGATGCAGCCCAATGGCAAATGGCATATTCACGACGGTAAGCGTCCGCAGCCGGCCATCGTCGCACCCGGACCGGCGAACGTCAGCCCCGTCCCTGCGCCCGCTGACGCCATCGTGCTCGTCGGCGCGGGCGGCGATCTGAGCGCCTGGCAGATGACGGACGGCTCGCCGGCGACGTGGGCGATGAAGAGCGGCATGCTCGAAACAGGCAAGGGCATCATCCGCACGAAGGCGCAGTTCACCGACTTCCAGTTGCATGTGGAATTCGCCACGCCGAGCGAGGTCAAGGGCGACAGCCAGGGTCGCGGGAACAGCGGCGTCTTTCTGCTCGGCAAGTTTGAAATCCAGGTGCTCGACAGCTATCGCAATCCCACGTACCCGGACGGCCAGGCCGCGGCGATGTACGGTCAGTATCCGCCGCTCGTGAACGCATCCAGACCGCCTGGCGAGTGGCAGACCTACGACATCGCGTTCACCGCGCCGCGCTTCACGCAGGCGGGCACGCTCGACAAGCCCGCGGTGGTGACCGTGCTTCACAACGGGGTCCTCGTTCAGAACGCGAAAGCATTTTGGGGACCGACGGCGCACAAGAAGATCGATCCGTACACGCCCGATACGGCGAAGGGACCGATCGCGCTGCAGGATCACGGGAATCCTGTGCGCTATCGCAATGTGTGGATCCGGTCGCTGAAGGACGACAACTGATGGGCGATCTCGACGAGACGGTCAGCGGCGCACTCGAGCGCGGCGGCGACTCACGCCTGAACTCCACGATCGCGATTCTCGTCGCCCTCGCGGCCACGTTCATGGCGCTGGGCAACATCAAAGACGGCAACATCGGACAGGCCATGGCGCAGGCGCAAAGCCAGGCGGTGGACTCGTGGTCGTTCTATCAAGCGAAGAGCACGAAGGAGAACCTCGCCGAGGCGACGCGCGATCAGTTGAAGGCGCTGCGGGCGATGGCCGGCTCGGCCGCGGGCGCCGATCTCGACAAACGAATCGCCGACTACGAGGCGCAGGTCGCGCGCTACGAGAAAGAGAAGGGCGAGATCAAAGCGCAGGCCGAAGGGTATCAACATCAGTACGAGGATCTGAATCTGCACGACGATCAGTTCGATCTGTCCGACGCGGCGTACTCGGTCGCGATCGCGCTGCTCGGCGTGACGGCGCTCACGCGCAAGCGATGGCTGCTCGGTCTGGCCGGCGTGTTTCTGACAATCGGCGTGATGTTCGAGGTCGCGGGCTTCCTGAACTGGTCGCTTCACCCCAACGCGCTGATGCGGTGGCTGTCGTAGCCTTGCCGTAGACGTGTGTCGTGACCGATCGGCGCGACTTTTTTTCTGCGAACGCCAGCATCTACGACGATCGGTCCGGCGCGCTGCTCGCCGACGACGAGGCGCAGGACCTGGCGCGCGCCGCCCGTCTCGATCCAGACGCGACGATTCTCGACGTGGGCGCCGGCACCGGTCGCGTCGCGATTCCACTCGCCCGTGCCGGCTTCCAAGTCGTGGCGGTCGACACGGCGCTGCCGATGCTCGACGTGCTGGGACGCAAAGCGCCAGACCTGAGAGTGAGGCGCATCGCCGCGAGCGGATCGCGCCTTCCGTTTCAGTCGGCCTGTTTCGATGCGGCGGTCATTGCGCGACTGCTGTATCTGTTGTCCGACTGGCGCGACCTGCTGCGCGACGCGATCCGCGTTGTCCGGCCCGGCGGGCGAATCCTTCACGAGTGGAACAACGGCGCTCCCGATGAAGAGTGGGTCCAGATCAAAGAGAAGGCGCGCGAGCTCTTCGAAGACGCGGGCGTCGCGAATCCGTTCCATCCAGGCGCGCGCCGCGAGAGCGAGGTCGACGAGTGTCTGCTCGCAGAAGGTTTGATCCGCCGCCGCGGGATTCAGATGCCCGCAGACTTTCAGATCACGCTCGGCGAATTCCTCGATCGCATCGCCGCCGGAAAATTTTCGTACACCTGGAACGTTCCGCCCGGCGTCCTGCCCGGCTGTCTGACACAGTTGCGCGCATGGGCGAGCGCCTCGTTCGACCTCGATCGGCCCGTTCCCGTCCCGCGCGAGCGGAGCTGGAAGATTTACGAGGCGACTTGATCGCCGAGCGACATTGGATCTGCGCGCCCGACGATCCGAGCTTTGGAGGGATGCCGAGGTCGATTTTGCAGCCGCGGATCATTGGACTGGGGCTTCAGTTCCGATTCTGAGATCACGGAGGGGGACGGAGGCAACGGGTTCACACGGAGAAACGGAGAAACGGAGACGAACGGAGGGTTCGACGCGTGGGCCTGCGAAGCAGGCCCAGCACACGGCAAAAAGCGGTCGTGCGCGAGTCGCGGAATGTTGCAGCGCGACTCGTGCACGGCCGCTTTTCGCCGTGTGACGGCGCTGCGCGCCGCGCGTCGAACCGCCCGATTCTCCTCTGGGCGTCAGCGTCTTCTTCGTGTTTTCGTGTTTTCGTGCCTTCGTGATTGCGTTTTTGTGATCGCGATCGCAGCGTGACCGAGCGCGAAGAAATCTCCGTTGCTCAGTTTCTCTATGTGAATCCGTTACCTCCGTCCTCTCCGTTTCCCGGTTTGCGTGTAAACTTCGCCGCGTGCATCCCACCAATCGCTGGCTCCCCGTCGTCGGCGGCGTGATGATGAACATGGCGTTCGGCACGCTGTACGCCATGAGCGCGTTCATGCTGCCGCTCGAGAAGGACTTCGGGTGGACGCGCGCGCAGACGTCGTGGGTGACGACGATCGGCCTCGTGATGATCGCGACCTGGTACGTGATCGCCGGCCGCATCCACGATGTTCGCGGCCCACGCCTGGTCGCCGCGATCGGCGGCGTCCTCTTCAGTCTCGGGCTGCTGCTCGCGAGCTTCACGCAGTCGCTGCTGATGTTCTATCTCACGGCCGGCGTCATCGCCGGCACCGGCAGCGGCTTCGGGTACGTCGTGCCGACCTCGGTCGGATCGAAATGGTTTCCCGACAAGCGCGGGTTGATCGTCGGCCTGATGGTCGGCGGATTCGGCGCTGGGTCCGGCGTGTTCGGCCCGCTCGCGTCGGCGTTGATCGCGCGCGTCGGCTGGCGTGCGACGTTTCAAATCTACTCGCTGCTGTTCTTCGCGATGACGATGATCGCGACGTGGCTCGTGCAGAATCCGCCGACGGGCTATCGGCCGGCGGGATGGGATCCGTCTCAAGTACGCGCCGCCGCGCCGAGCGGCGGCGATGTGCCGGCGTCGCGGATGGTGCGCACGCAGACGTTCTGGGTGCTGTGGATCGCGTACTGTCTGGGCACGACGGCCGGTACGATGGTCATCAGTCAGCTCGTGCCGTTCGCGCGCAACGCGGGACACTCGGCCGCCGTCGCGGCGTTCGCGCTCACGGTCGGCGCGATCGGGAGCGCCTCGGGTCGCGTGCTCTCGGGATGGATGTCGGATCACGCCGGCCGGCTCAACACCATCCGCGTGATGCTCATCGTACAGATGGCGGCGATGCCCGCGCTGTTTCTGCTGCGCGAGAACGTGACGCTCTTCTACGTGCTGCTCGCCATCGTCTACTACTGCTACGGCACGCAGTTGTCGGTGTACGCATCGACGAGCGCCGATTTCTACGGCACGAAGAACGTCGGCTTCAACTATGGGCTGCTGCTGCTCGCTTGGGGAGTCGCCAGCATTCTCGGACCATTCCTCGGCGGGCGCGTGTTCGTCGTCACCGGCGAATATCGTTGGGCGTTCTACACCGCGGCGGCGGTCTCGGTCGCGGCGCTCGGCGTCCTGTTCGCGGCGAAAAACCCGCAGCCGCAGCTTCAGCGCGCGACGGTCAGCGCCGCGCGTGCCTCGGGCTAGGGCTAAGGGCTGGAGGGCTCATGCGACGCATCTTCGTCACGATGCTGTGTGCCGGTCTCGTGTCGGTGACGTTCGTCGCGCGGCCCTTTCAGGGCCGCGTGTTCGCGCAAGGCGACGGTGGATATCGACTGGTGCCGAACTGGCCAAAGCTGCCGCCTGGGATGTACTTCGGGTTGAAGGATGCGCCGCCGCCGCCGGCGGAGCGTGAAGCGCAGGCCGCGGCGCGACGGGCGCGCGGTGGCTCGCCAGGTTCGCAAGGTGCCACGGGAGGGCCGACGAATCAGCCGGGCATCTCCGGCCTCGCGATCGACGCGCAGGATCGCATCTACGTGTTCAACCGCGGCGTGAAGCCGGTGATGGTGTTCGATCGCGACGGGAATCTCGTCCTGTCCGGCGCCGATCAGGAGATCAACGGCAAGAAGATCAATCCGTCGTGGCAGCACTCGGGCGGCGTCGACTGGGACGGCAACGTGTACGTCATCGAGCGCGACGCGCACCGCATCGTCAAGCTGTCGCCGAAACTCGATAAGCTCCTGCTGCAGATTGGCGTCACCGAGGAGAAGGGCACTGACGCGACGCACCTCAATCTGCCGTCGGGCATCGCGATCCTGCACAACGGCAACATCATCGTGACCGACGGCTACGGCAACAACCGCGTGGTGATGTACGACAAGCACGGCAAGTTCATCAAACAGGTGGGAAAAGGCGCCGGCGGACCGCAGGACAAAGGCACCGGCCCGGGCGAATGGAACTTGCCGCACAAGATCGCGGTCGACGCCGACGAGAATCTCTACATCATCGACCGCGAAGGTCATCGCCTCGAAGTGTTCGACAAGAATCTCACCTACATCCGCGAGATTCGCAACGACTGGAATCCGTGGGACGTCAACATCTCGCGCAAGGGCACCGACGGCATCGGCTGGATTGCGGATCACAAGGACGAGCGCGTCCTGAAGTTTTCGCTGAAGGACGGCAAGATCCTCGCCGTGTGGGGCAAGCAGGGCTGGGGGCCCGGTGAGTTCGACTGGGTCCACGGCATCGTCGTCGACTCGAAAGGCGCGGTCTACGCCGCCGACACGTACGGCCAGCGGCTACAGAAGTTCGTGCCGTCGGGGACGAGCTCAACCCAACGCTGATCCAACACAAAGGACACTAAGGACATAAAGGAAGAGAACCAAACGCTTCTTTCTTTGTGTCCTTTGTGTCCTTTGTGTTCACTCGGCGCCCGGCGAGCCGCAAGACGATCGGAACTACCAACAAGCCGACCACTGCGATCGGCGCGAGCGTGTCGAGCATGCGCGGCGCCTGGAACTGGCCGCTGACATCGATCGTGCGGCTCCACGCGTCGCCGCCGATTTCTTCCACCTGCACGCGGCCATCGGCGCGCCGAATCGTCAGCGGATACGGATCGATCACCAGGCCGTAGTACCAGCGCAGTGTGTGTGCGTCGAGCGGCATCCGTCCGCGCAGCCGATGCGTGCCGACCACCGGCCCGTCGATGTATTCGACCGACGAGGGCCGAATCTCGTGACCGTCGACGAACAGCACGATCCGATCGATGAAGTTGCCCCTGTGGAAAAAGTCCGGCTCGAGACGCAGCTTCAGCCAGCTCGGATCGTTCGAGACGTCGAGGACGAACGAGCCGTCGCGCGCGAACGTCAACAGCACCTGCGTGCGTTCGAGGTCGTGGGCGTCGGCGGCCGCGGCGATCATGACTGCCGGCACAACCACGTACGCGACACGCAGAATCCGCAGAACGCGCAGAGACAAGCCTTCTCTCTGCGGGTTCCGCGAGCTCGGCGTCGATCGTTGTGCCACGGGCGCTATCATACGCGTCTACGGCTGAGCACCTGACACGCCCGCGAATGTAGACTGGACGCGTGAGTCGCGCGGAACATCTGCAGGCCACGCTCGCGTCGCGCGCCGGTGAAATCGCCGCCGGGCTCGGCGACGGCGCGCTCGGTGTGAGCGTCTTCGACTATCTCTCCGGCTTCGCGTGGGGCCTGGACGGCGATCGCTGGTTTCACGCGGCGAGCACAATCAAAGTCGCGATCCTCGCCGGGCTGTTCGACGCGATCGAGCGCGGACGCTTCACCCTCGACTCCCGGCTGCACGTGCGCAACCGTTTTCTGAGCGTGCTCGACGGCCAGCCGTTTCGCGTCGACGCGCGGCGCGACGCGGACGACGACGTGCACGCGTCGATCGGCAAGACGATGCGCGTCGGCGAGCTGGCGAGGCACATGATCGTGCGCAGCAGCAACCTCGCCGCGAATCTGCTGCTCGATCTCGTCGGCGTCGAAGAGACGCGCGCGGCGCTGGCCGCACGCGACATCACCGGCGTCGACGTCTGCCGCGGCGTCGAGGACGAGCGCGCGTTCGAGGCCGGCTTGAGCAATCGCGTCACCGCGGACGGCATCGTCGGGCTGCTGCGCGCGATTCGCGACGGCCGCGGATTCTCGCCCGAATCGTCGAAGGCGATGATCGACATCCTCATGGATCAGGAATTCGCGGGCGGGATCGCGCCCGGCCTGCCCGACGCCATCCGGGCGGTCGCGCGCGTGGCGCACAAGACGGGCGACATCTCGACGGTGTCGCACGATGCGGGCCTCGTGTTTCTTCCAGGCCGCCCGCCGTACGTCGTCGCGATTCTCGCCGCGTGCGCCGGCGATCCGTCGGCGCGCAACGAGGCGCTCGCCGCCATCTCCGGCCTCGTCTACGACGCAGTGGCCGCCGCCGGCGAAGCCGCATGATGGTGGAGAATGATGCGCTCGGTTTACCGGTCGTCGACGCGCTCGATCTTCCCGACCCGGTGTCGCGGCCTCTGCAGCCGGGAGCGCTGATGCGGACCCGCGACGGCGACTGGCACCGGCTCCCGCGATTCTTCTTCGAGGTCGATTCGTGGCAGACGGCGCTCACCACGCAGCTCACGGCGCACTTCGGACTGTGGGAGCTGATGGACGTCGATCTTCATGAAGCCGCCAGCCTTCGGATGTTCCCGCGCTACGTGCCATGCGCGGTGACGTCGCTGGCGGCGGCGCTCGAAGTGTTCCGCCTCGAAGTCGGCGCCACCGTGCGGATCGCGGCCAACGGCGGCTATCGCTCGCCGACGCACCGCGGCTCGCGTTCAGGATCGCCGCATTGCTGGGGCACCGCCGCGAACATCTACGCGATCGGCGGGGAGCCGCTCGACACCGAGGAGCAGATCGGCCGGTACGCCGCGGTCGCGCGGCGTCTCCTGCCGTTTGGGTGGGTGCGGCCGTACGGTCACGACGCCGGCCACGCCGACGATCACCTTCACATCGATCTCGGGTACGCCACCATGGTGCCCAACGGGATTTCGGAAGAGGACGATGAAGCGGACCAAGCGCGGCGATTGGACGACCGATCGTCTGGCACATCCGGCGTTCGGCCTTGAAGCCGAGCTGACGCTCGTCGTCGACGGCGCGCCGGTGGATCCCGAAGCCTTGTTCGGGGATCCGCGCGGATTCATCCACGAGCCACTGATGCATCGCATCGGCACCTCCTACCATCTGCCGAACGGCGCCGCCGTCTACTTCGATACGGGCGTGATCGAGATCGCGACTCCGGCGATCGAGCTGGAGCGCGGCTGCGTGACACGCGCGGCGCGATCGCTGTGGGAAGGGATTCGTTTCATCCGCGAGCATCTCGATCGCTGGGGCCGCGAGCACAATCATCGCGTCCGGCTTCAAGGCTTCAGCACGCACTACAACGTGTCGGTCGGCGATCGAACCAATGGCGCGTCAATGCCGAAGGTGCGTCGTCTTGCACGCGCGCTCGTGTTCGTGCTGCCGGTGCCGGTGATGATGCTGGGCACGAACCGGCGATCGACGGGCGTCGGCGTGCGGCCGCGTTCGGGACGGATCGAGGTGACGGCCGATTTCACACCGGATGCGTCGCTGATGATTGCGGCAGGCTCGTTTGTCGCCGGTGTGGTTCGCGAGGTCGGCCAATGGCCGCCGGCGGCGCTTCGTCGCCTGCGATCCGACATGCCTGTCATCCGCCGCTTCGCACCGATCCGCCACACCTCACGGCGCGGGTGGCTGGCGAACGTCGGCTGCTACGCCGAGTCGCCGTTCGCCTGCGACATCGACCGAGCGAACTGGATCACGACACGAGGGACGATGAGTCTGCGCGCGATTGCGCGCCGCGTGTTCCGCCGGTTCGCGCGACCGATTGCGGCGGTGGCGGATGCGCCGGCGCTCGGCGTCATCCGCGCGATCCTCAATCAGCGGGGTGCGACGCTCCTGTCGCTCGACGATCGTCCCGCTTCGTACGACGATGTGGGCGCCCGCGCGACGCTGTCGACGTCATCGATGGCGGCAGGGGCGTCCGACTCGCCGCTGGCGCGATCGCGCTACGAGCGAGTCGTGTGCAATGCGATCCAGCACCGGCGTCTCAGGCTGGCCGGCGACGTGTGCACGCCGACGGCGGTTCGCGGCTGGTCGCGCGTGGTCTTTCGCCGCCAGCACGACGGCGCCCAGGTCGTCGTCCCGTTCGACGTCCTCGTCGATCGACTCACGGAATGGGAACGCGGCTAAGGGCGGGTCTCGCTCGGCTACAGAGGATGTGAAGAAATCACGTGAACGCAAAGGCCGCCAAGACTGCAAAGAAGAATCTTTTCGAAAAAGATGCTTTGCGCGCTTTGCGATCTTTGCGCTCGACGTGATTCTTTCACAAGCTCTTTAGCCCCGCGAGCCGGCCGCGTTATCATGACGCGCCATGAAGACGGTTGTCCTCATCCTCATCGTGGCGGCGGCGCAGTTGGCGCGCACGTCGCCGAAAGTCGACATCGTGAGCGTCGCCGGCTGCTTGAAAGAATCGGCCCCGAACGACTGGCGAGTCGTGAACGCGACCGATCCGGCGCCGAGCACTGCCAACGCGCCGGCGCCCAAAGATATTCCAGCGACGCCGCCGATCGGGAAAAACGAGTTCAAGCTGATCGGCGTCAGCGAGTTCAACCTGCCCCAGCACAAGGATCACGCGGTCCTCGTCAAAGGGCTGCATATCAAAGCGACGCCGCTCAGCCGTCTGAACATCACGTCGGTGACCACGATTGCGCCGTCTTGTCCGGCGGCGAAGTAGGCTACACTACGCGGCGGCCGTGCCCTTCGACAGGCTCAGGGCATCCCGAATTCGTCGAGGGATGAAAGGCCCGCCTTACATCTGTTCTTGCGGAGTGTTCATGAAGCGCGTTCTTCCGGTGCTCCTCGGGACCCTGGCGGTCGCGTTCGTCGCCGCCACTCGCGTGCAGACTGCCGCGCCCGCAGCCGGCGCCGTCCCCACCTTCAGTAAAGATGTTGCGCCCATCGTCTTCAACAAGTGCGTGTCGTGCCATCGGCCCGGCGAAGTCGCGCCGATGACGCTGATGTCGTACGACGATGTGCGGCCGTGGGCGAAGGCGATCAAGAGCAAGGTCGTCTCGCGCGAGATGCCGCCGTGGGGCGCCGATCCGGATCACAGTCTGAAGATGCGGAACGACCGCAGTCTCAGCAGGCAGCAGATCGAGACGATCGCCGCGTGGGTGGACGCCGGCGCGCCGCGAGGCAACGACGCCGAGCTGCCGCCGATGCCCAAGTTCGCCGAAGGGTGGACCGCCGGCCGCGAGCCAGACTACGTGCTCGAGATGCCGATTGAGTTCTCGATTCCGGCCGAGGGCGAGCTTGGCGTCCAGATGTTCTACGCGAAGGTGCCGTTCGCTGAAGATCGATTCGCCGAGACGCTCGAAATCCGTCCGGGCAATCGCGCCGTCGTCCATCACTTGGGCGTGTTCGTCGTCGACATTCCGGAAGGCGCGCGCATCGACGAGCAGGGCCGATTGATCACGCGCGACGGCAAACCGTCAACCGATCGCGGCGAAGGGCTCGCAGGCCGCGCCGACACGACGGCGCTGCCCGGCGCGAACAAGCTCCTCTCGTGGGTGCCTGGACGCGGCGTCGACACGCATCGCTCCGACATCGGCAAGCGGATTCCGGCGGGCAAGTACATCAACTGGCAGGTGCACTACAACCCGACCGGCAAACCCGAAAAAGATCGCTCGAAGCTCGGCATCTGGTTCAACAAGGTGCCGGTGACGCACGAGCTCCTCATTCGTCAGGCCGGCGATCCGCTGGCGACGACCAAGGGCGGCTTGTCGCTCTATCGCGCGGAAGGCAAAGAGGTCGAGTACACGGCGGACGAAACGACGACGACGACGCGCCGCCGCAGCAAGACGCCGAACATCCCGCCGTACGCCGAGGACTGGTCGCTGACGGGTATTACGCCGGTGACCGAAGACATCACGCTGTATGCGATGTCGCCGCACATGCACCTGCGCGGCAAGAGCCTGCGCTGGGTGATCGTGTATCCGGACGGCCGCGAGCAGACGATTCTCGACGTGCCCAGGTTCGATTTCAACTGGCAGATTGAGTACGAGCTCGAGCAGCCGTTGAAGATTCCGGCGGGCAGCAAGATCCTCGGCATCGGCAAGTACGACAACTCGCCAAAGAACAAGTGGAACCCGTCACCGAACCTCGAAGTCTACTGGTCGGAGCAGAGCTGGGACGAGATGTATCAGCCGTTCACTTTGTATTCGGTGGACAGCCAAGTCCTCAGCGACATGACGGTCACCAAGGAACCCAGACAATAGTCGTGTCCGGCTTTCGCCGGACGTCCGCTCGACGGTCCCCATCGATCAAGCGAGCGTCTCACGCAAGCGCGTTCGTCGCGTCCGCCCTCCGCCTCCGCGTGACGCTTCGGCATCAGCCGGTCGTCAATTCGTAGGACGATGAGAGAGCGATCGCGTTGTGGAGCGTCCGATAGAGCGGGCACCGCATGGCGTACATCCCGTGCACGCGCTCGACGGTCTCCCGCACGTCTTCTGACGCGGTGAGCCGCATCGCGACGTGGATCCTGCGGATGACCAGCACGCCCTCCTCGGATTCGACCTCGCCGGTGACGTCCGCCGTCAGCTTTCCGCCGCTCGCGTCGATCTTGCGCGCCTCCAGCGCGCCCCCAAAGGTGCCGAGCATTCAACCGGCGGTGGCGGCGACGACGTAGTCGAGCGTCGCGGCGTGCGACTCAGTCAGCGCGACGGGATCGACTTTGTAGTGCTCTGCAATCGCGCCGTGGACGCTGAAGACGACGGGCTGCGACTCACCCGGCAGCCGCGCGATGCGCAGCGGTCCTTTGACGCGTTCGATGTGGACCTTCGACGTGTAGACGACATTCGACATGCGCGGATGGTATCGCGGATTTGACTCGTGGACCGCAGATCGGCGCGATGAAACGGCGGAATGGCATCCCCGCCAATCTCCGCTCGTGTCACACGAGTGTCGTCGGCAGCTACCGCGTCGAGGGACACGTGCCGATCGACGTCGTACGCCGGCTGTTGGCCGAGAAGCCTGCGGTGTCGGGCATCGCGGTGCCCGGCATGCCGATCGGATCGCCTGGAATGGAAAGCGGCAGCCGTGTCGAGCCCTACGACGTCATCGCGTTCGACGCCGCAGGCCGTCAGCGCGTGTACGGGTCGGTGAACCGGTAGGTGACGCTACTTCTTCGGTGAGAGAACCTTCATCACCTTGACCGAGCCGACTTTGTCGTTTCGCGTCGCGGTGATTTCGACGCGCCGGCTCTCGAGTCCCCACAGCGCGTCGGCGTTGTCGACCTTCCAGACCTTCTTGTCCTCGGTGACGAGCACCATGCCGCCGGGCTTCCAGTCGGGATTGACGTGTGTCGCGCCGGCGATGCACTTGCGGACGCACGCGGCTCCGCCTTCTTTCATGTGGTCAATCGTGCAGTGGCCGTCGCTGACCCAGCCGATCATCCGCACGGTGTCGTCCGCGTGCGCCGTCGACGTGACGTAGAACAGCAGCGCGAGCGCGGCGACGACGATGGTCTTCATCATTGGTTAGTGTTTCTGCTGCGGCGTGGCCGTCGCGGTTGTCTTCAGCGTCCGGCTGTCGACCGTGAGTCTCGCCTGCGGCGCGTACATCTCGTCCCAGCTCTGCTCGGACCAGAACACTTCCTTCTCCGGCGCCGGGTTGTACCTGTTCTTCGGCGAGTTGTCGAACAGCGTCACGACCGTCACCTTGCTGCCGGCGGGAATCCTCTTCGGCGACTCGAGCTCGTAGTAGACCTGCCAGTTGAAATCGTACTTCGGCACGTCGAGCAGCACTTCCTCGCCGCCGTCGGGCCACGTGAGCGTGTACTTCATGCTCTTGCCGCGCAGGTGCAGATGGGGCGTGAGGCCGTAGAGCGTGATCGGCTCGCGGATGGTGTGGACGCTGACGACCTTCCAGTTTTCCGCATACGGCGGAATGTTCGGGAGGTTGACGCCGCCTTCGTCTCTCGTCTGATCGGCGCGCCACCTCGGCGCGTACTCCTTGCCTTCGACGATGTACGCGGTCGGGCCGGCGGCGCTGAAGCTGTGATAAATCTGGTGACCGATGTCCTGTCCCTTCTTCGCCAGATAGAGACCGAGCTTCGTCCGATCCTTCTGCGGCGTCCCGGTCGGCTGATAGTGCATGTAGAAGTCGATGTACGACCCTGCCTTGATCAGCTGACCGGCGTCACCCTGGTACTCTTCGTAGCCGCGTCCCGGCACGTACGAGAGCAGCTTCTGGATTTCTTCCGTGGCCGATCCGCCGTTCGCGCGCGCGACCTGATTGCGTCCCATGGGCTTGCCGTCGGCGTTGACGATCTGGCCGTTCACCAGCTTCGCGCCGTCGGGCAGCTTGTCGATGACGTAGAGGCCCGCGTGGTGCACGACGGCCGACGTGCCGGGCCGCACTTCCAGTCCTTTCACGTACACGTCTTCGGTGAACGGCGAGCGCGTGAAGAAATCGATGACCGGCACTTCACCTTCCGCCGGAATCTGAAAGTCCACCGGCATCTCGATGATGACGTCGGGCTGACCGTGCGACCAGCCGGTCGCGAACGTCGGGACGCTTGGCAAATCGGCGTCACGGCCCTTGGGTGCGCCCGCGTCGACCCAGCGAGCGATCGTTTCGATCTCGTCGGCGCTGAGACTGCGATCGTCCTTGAATTTGCCGAAGCGCGGGTCGGCGCCCCAGGGCGGCATCTCACGGCTCGCGACCTTCAGGCGAATCGATTTCGCCCACGGCCGCACGTCGTCATACGAGATGAGCGACATTGGCGCGATCTCGCCCGGTCGATGGCAGCCGACGCAGCTGTTATAGAGGATGGGCGCGACGTCTTTGGTGAAGGTTGGCGCCGGTGGCGCCGCGAAGACTCCCGATGGGGCGAGGGCAATGACTGCGACCGCGAAGCCGGCAACACGCCTCATAGACCCTGCCTTTCAGCCGGTGATTATAAGTCAGACTGACGGTCAAACTCGCGGTCCGACTGACGGTCAGACTGACAGTCAGACTCACGGTCAGACTGACGGTCAGACTGACGGTCAGACTCGCGGTCAGACTGACGGTCAGACTTCAGGTCAGGCTGTGTATACGGTGTTACCAGTGGGCAACTGCGGTTTGCACTTTCGAGCGGCCGTCGCTGGTTTCGGTCCAGGCCAGGAGCAGCTCATCGCCTCGACGGGCGAGGCGCGGATAGCCGCTGGTCCGCTCGGCGCCGACGCCGGCGACGGTCTGCGCCGCGCCGCGCGCGCCGGACCGATCAATCCGGCGGATGCGGAGCTGCGCGCGCTGATTGGCGAACTCGATCCACGACGCGACCGCTGACTCATCGTCCACGAGCGCGATCCCGACACGGCCGAGCGACCCGGCATCGTCGAGCCGAATCGGCGCGGCGAACGTCGCGCCCGCATCGCTCGAAAACGCCGCGAACGCGCGGCCCTGACATCGGCGTGCACCGTCGTCGGACGCGTCCACTGACCGTTGACGCGGCGCGCCACTGAGATGTCGCGCACCTCGTCTGGACTCCGATCGCGAAACGCGGCGATCGGACCCGCCGCCGTCATCGCCACGGCCGTGGGACAGCAGTCGCACGCGCGCTCGTCGACGAGCGCTTCGCCCAGCTCTTTGCCGTCGCGATCGAATGTCGCGGCGCGCACGCTCATGTTGTCGTTGCCCTTCTCCGCGTTCGTCTCTATCGCGCGACCGTCCAGCCACACGATCCCGAACCCACGGCCCGGCGCCGGAAACAGCGACGCGAAGCCATGCTGCGTCTTGGTGCCGTCGTGATGCGGACTCGTCGGCGCGCTCCACGTCCGCCCCTGGTCCTTCGAGAACGCGAGCCGCACGTCGTACGCGTCAATCGCCGCGTCGGTCGTCTGGAGCCACTGCGCGACCAGCGTGCCGGCGTCGAGCCTGAAGACCGACGGCACGTCGGCCCAACTGGTGAACAAGTCGTCGCCCGACGCCGCCGTGCGCGGCTCGGACCATCCCGACGGCGTACGCTCCGCAAACTTCAAGCGCGACGTGCGACCCTGCGTTTCGATCCAGCTGACGAGCGCGCGATCCGCGGTGACGGTCAGCTGCGGCGCGAGGCTAGGCTCCACGGCGCCGAGGGTCATCGGCTCGATGCGAAGCGGGGCGTTTACGTTCGGCGGCCGCTGTTTCGAGCACGCGAACGCCGCGGTCGCAACCGCGACGACGCACACAGGCAACCACGAAAACACGAAATCACCCTTCGACAAGCTCAGGGCAAGCGCTTGTGGTGAGCCTGTCGAACCATGCTTGGGTGCTTTCGTGGTTTCGTGGCGAATGTGTGGTTGCATCAGAAGCTCAAGATGAGACCCAGGCGCAGGGTGCGCGGCACCGCCGGATGCGAGTGAATGTCGTTCACGCCGCCAGGCGGCTCACCCGGCAGGCGCGACGCGAAGTAGTAGTCGATGTCGCTGACCGCGTCATCGAAGAGATTGAACACTTCGAACACCGCGCGGACGTTTTTCTTCATCTGGTAGCCGCCCTCGAGGTTCACGAGCTTGGTCGCCTTCGATTGCACCGAGCCGTCGTCGACGAGCGTGCGCGGACCGAAGTACCGAAGGCGCAGGCTGCCGAACGTCCGATGAAAGGTGTCCACGCTGGCGCCGGCCGACACCACGGTGCCGACCGCTTCGGGCACGTAGCGATTCGCGGCCGCCGCGCCGGCGAAGTACGCGCGCGACCAGGAGATGTCGCCGTCGAGGACGAGCCAGCGTCTCGGGCTGTAGTAGTTCGCCCACTCGACGCCGTGCCGCTCGCTCGCCGGTCCCGGCTCGGTCGCACCGGCATCGCCGTTGTACACGAGCTCGGACGCCAGGCGCAGCGTCCACAGCGACACCGTGCTTTGAAGATGTGGAATCGCGACGGTGCGCACGCCGACTTCGGCGCCCTTCGCGCGAACGAGCGGCGTCACGCGATCGACCGGATTGCCGTCGACGTCGCGTGTGATCGTGGTGCCGCGCGCATCGTTGCTGTGGAATCCGGTGCCGGCGTTGACGTAGACCTCGGTGCCTTTCCACGGTCCGATCGTTGCGCCGCCTTTCGGGCTCACCAGGCCGGCGCTCGTCGTGCCGCTGTTGAACGTCTCGAGCGCGTTCACATGGTACCGCGAGACGTCGCCGCGAAGGCCCGCGTTGGTCCGGAGCCACCTCGTCCACTCGATCTCGTTCTGCGCGTAGACGCCGGCGCTCGTCACGAGCACCGACGCTTCGGACAGCGTTTCGACGCGGACACGCTTCTCGGTCGCGTACAGCGCAACATTCGAGATGTCGTCATTGCGAATCTGCGCGCCTGCGGTGTTCTGCACCGAGCGTCCCGCCCACTTCGTGAGACGCCGATGCGCGACTTTGACGCCGCTCACGAACCGATGATCCGACTGCTCCTTCTGATCGCCGTGAACCGGATCGTCGAGGAAGAACGTGAAGTTCGAGATGAGACCTAGATCGTACGCGAGGCCGTACGCGGTGACTTTCGTCAGCGACAATGGGCTGCCGCGCTGCCAATCGACGCCGAGGCTGTAGCGGTACGTGTGCCCGCCGTCGGTCGAATCGATCGATCCGAAGCGATCGATCAGGCCGGCGTCCACGGCGCGCAGCGGCACCGCCTCGGACGCGTTCCATTTGCCGTGATAGCCCATCGCGGTCAACGAGAATCCATTCACCGCGTTGCCCTGGCTGTAGCGCAGCACGCCGTTCAGCTTGAGGTACGAATCCGGCACGGTCCACGGACCTGAGTTCGCCGACGACTCGAAGGCGGCGAGCACATGCCCGGGCCCGAGCTTCGGCGACGCCGCGAACAACGCGCGGCCGAATCCGTACGTCCCCTTCTCCAGATGCGCGATCGGCCGATCCAGCGTCGTCGCGTAGTTGATATTTGACGCGCCGGCCGTCGCGAAGTCGCCCTGATCGGCGAAGTACGGACCCTTGGAGTACTGCACGCCGGCCACGAGCTCTGGAATCAGAAAGTTGATGTCGGAGTAACCCTGGCTGTGCGCGTGCGTCGGCATGTTGACCGGCGTGCCGGCGACCGTCATCGCGAAGTCGCTGCCGTGATCGAGGTTGAAGCCCCGCAGGAAGTACTGGTTCGCTTTGCCCTCGCCGCTGTGCTGCGTGATGATGACGCCCGGCACGGTCTCGAGCACTTCGCCCTGCCGCATGATCGGCCGCACGTCGAGCTGCCGCGCGGTAATCGCGCCCTGACTCGCGGACTGGGCGACGCCGACCAGGTTCTCCGCGGGATTCTCCACGTCAGCCAGGTTGGCGAAGGTGCGCTTGCCGGTGACGGTCACTTCCGCGTTGAGCGACAGATGGAGCACCGCGTCGACGCGCAGGGCGCCGCTCTCGACGCGCACGTCGCGCCGCGTGAGCGATGCGAAGTTGATCACCGTGAACGACAGTTGATACGTCCCCGCCTGGACGTTCTCGAACGCGTAGTCGCCGCCCGCTGACGTGATCGTCTCGATCGGCGAACGGCTGGCGGAGCGCAGCTCGACCGTCACGCCCGGCAGTGCGCCGCCGGTTTCGTCCGTCACGCGGCCAGTGATGCGCCCGGCTGGTTGCGCGCTCGACGGCGACGCCACGAAGAACGCCAAGGCCGCCAAGGCCGCAAAGAAGATTCGGTGAGGCGTTTTCTTTGCGCTCTTCGCGGTCTTTGCGTTCTTGTCTCCGAGCGCGAGGAGACCGATGAACCAGATGCTGCGACTTCGAAGCGCCATGGATTCTGAATGTTATCCTGACACGTCACACTGATATAGTAGTCCGCCAAAAAGTTCTAAGGATTTGGGGGAGCTATGAATCGCCGCACGTTCATCGAGACGAGCACGATTGCCGCGGCGGGTCTGTTGCTCGACTGGCGCGACGGGTGGGCGCAAGCCGCCGCCGGCACGCCGGGCGCCGCGGTGTCGACGACCGCGGGCAAAGTTCGCGGGCTTCTGATCGACAAGAAGATCCACGCGTTTCGTGGCGTGCCGTACGGTGCATCGACTGCGGGCGCGCGCCGATTCCTGCCGCCGGTGAAGCCGCAGCCGTGGAGCGGCGTGCGCGACGCGTTCGAGCTCGGCCTCCGCTCGCCGCTCATCGATTCCAATCTCGTGCCCGAATGGCGACCGCTCAATCTGCGCGAGCCGATGGGCGAGGACTGCTTGAATCTCAACGTCTGGACGCCGAGCGTCAACGACAATCGGGGCGGCAAGCGTCCGGTGATGGTGTGGCTGCACGGCGGCGGCTACGCCGCCGGGTCGCCCGGCATGATCGCCTACGACGGCGCCAACCTCGCCCGGAAGCACGACGTCGTCGTCGTCGGGATCACGCACCGGTTGAACGCGTTCGGCTTCATGTATCTCGCGGAGCTCGGCGGCGGGAAGTTCACCGACGCGAGCAATGCCGGCATGCGCGACATCATTGCGGGCCTCGAGTGGATTCGCGACAACATCGCGAGCTTCGGCGGTGACGCGGGCAACGTCACGATCTTCGGTCAGTCGGGCGGCGCGGGAAAAGTGAGCACGCTGCTCGGCATGCCGGCGGCGCAGGGACTGTTTCACAAAGCCGTGGCGCAAAGCGGATCGGCCGTCACGAGCATGGCGGCGAGCGCGGCGACGCAGAGCGCCGAAGCGTTCATGGCGCGCCTCGGATTGAAACGCGATCAAGTGGAGGAGCTTCAGACGCTGCCGATGGAGCAGTTGCTCGACGCGCTGCAACCGCGAAGTGGTGGCCCTTCGACCCTTCGAGAGCCTCAGGGTCGCCCCGAGCAAGGTCGAGGGGCGACAGGCTCAGGGCGAGCGGACGCGGGACGCGGTGCGCGGGGAGGCGAGCCGGGACGCGGTGGTCGCGGCGGCGGTGGAGGAGGGTTTGCGGCGTCGCCGGTCGTCGATGGCACGTCGCTGCCGCACGACGTGTTCAATCCGACCGCGACGACGCTGTCGGCAAACATTCCGCTGCTCATCGGCTCGACGGAAACCGAAGTCACGTGGAACGTCAACACCGATTACACGCCATCGGCAGATGACGCCGCGCTCTGCGAACGTCTGAAGCGCACAGTGCGCGCTGACGACGTGCAGCTGGAGAAAGTCATCGCGATCTACAAAAAGGGCCGGCCGAAGGCGAGCCATCTCGATCTCGCGTTGATCATCGAGACCGACGCATCGCAGTTTCGGAGTGGCACCGACACGGAAGCCGAGCGGAAATCGGCGCTTGGCAAGGCGCCGGTCTACATGTACCGCTTCCAGTGGTACTCACCGGTCAGCGGCGGGCGGCTGCGCGCGATGCACTGCATGGACATCCCATTCGTGTTCGAGAACGTCGATCTCTGCAAGACGGTCGTCGGCGACGGCCAGGATCGCTACGCGCTTGCGGAGAAGATGAGCAGCGCGTGGGTCGCGTTTGCGCGCAGTGGCAACCCGAATCACAAGGGCCTGCCGAAGTGGGATCCATTCACGGCCGACAAGCGCGCGACGATGATCTTCAACAATGAGTGCCGCGCGGTGAACGATCCGTACCGCGAGGAGCGATTGGCGATCGCAGCCGCGCAACCGGCGCGCCGGACAACCGAAGGCTGACCGCGCTCTCGACAGAAGCGCCTGCGGCCACGCCGAGCCGAGGGCGTGTGAATCCGAAGGCGAGGCGTCAGCGTTAGTTCGCGCTGGGGGTGGGGCCCCAGCGCCAGTGAAAGCGCCTGCGGCCACGCCGAGCCGAGGACGTGTGAATCCGGCCGAGCCGAGGACGTGTGAATCCGAGGCGAGGCGTCAGCGTTAGTTCGCGCTGGGGGTGGGGCCCCAGCGCCATGAGGAAAAGTTTACGCCGCGAAGCGCGTCAGGCGTGGGGGTGGGGCCCCACGCGATAAGAAAAAGTCGGGTCCCGCGAGAAAGTAAACGATGAAAGACTTTTCGACCGCCTCCAGCCTTGCCGCCGAGGCTTACAACGTCGTTCGCCAGCGCATCCTGCGCGGTGAGCTGGGACTGGGACACCCGATTTCGCGGCGCAAGCTCGCCGCCGAGCTCGGCATGAGCTTTCTTCCGGTGTCGGAAGCGCTGCTGCGGCTCGAAGTCGAGGGACTGCTCGAGAGCCGTCCGCGCGCGGGGACGCGCGTCCGCATCCCGACGCGAGAGGACGTCCGCGGCCATTTCGTCGTCCGCGAGGCGCTCGAAGTGCAGGCGGCCGTGCTGTTCGCGACCGTGGCGACCGCCGCCGAGAAGCGCGAGCTGAAGAAGCTCGCGGCGCGCGTCGATGCGCTCGCCGTGCGGCCGGACCGCACGCTCTACACCGTCCTGCATCACAAGCTGCATCGGCGCATCGCCGAGTGCACGCGCTGTCCGATGCTGAGCGACGTGATCGAGAAGACACACGCGCTGGCCTCAATCTGGTTCAGCCTGCTGCGCCAGGCGGCGCCGACCGATCCGCCGCGCCGCCATCAGGAGCTGCTCGCGGCGCTGTCGAAAGGGAAGCCGAACGTCGCGGCCGACGCGATGCGCGACCACATCGCCGTCGGGCTCGAGCGCACGCTCGAAGTTCTGCAGCCGTACTTCAAGATGCGCAAGCGCGCCGGCGAAACATTTTTCCGGAGCGAGCGCAAGCGCCAACTCCAAGGATTTGTTCCGCCCTCCGACGCCGCCGATGTGCGATATCAGAACGTTTGATTGGCGTACACCCGCCGGATATACTCCGCCTCGCTCAGGAGGATCTGCATGATGCGCGTTGTGCGCCGTTTATTCGGGAGCGTGTGCCTTCTTCTTCTCACCAGCGCGATGGCCTCCGCGCAAGCCGGCGCCTCGGCGCAAATCTCCGGCATCGTCAAAGACACGAGCGGCGGCGTGCTGCCCGGCGCGGATGTCGTCGCCACACAGACGGAAACCGGGTTCAAGCGCAACACGCTGACCGACGCGACCGGGGCGTACACGATCCCGAGCCTGCCGATCGGTCCGTACAAGCTCGAGGTCAACCTCCAGGGCTTCAAGACCTACTCGCGCACCGGCATCGTGCTGCGGGTGAACGACAATCCCGTCATCAACGTGGACCTGTCGCTCGGCGCCGTCGAAGAGACCGTGCTCGTGCAGGCCGAATCACCGCTGATCGAGACGCGCAACATGGGCGTCGGTCAGGTGATGGACAACAAACGGATCCTCGAGCTGCCGCTGAACGGCCGCAACCCCGCGGACCTCGTGCAGTACTTGCCGGCTGTGGTCCCGCAGCCGCAGTTGAACGCGACGAGCCGCAGCTTCGGCGGGACGCAGGGCGGGCTCGCGTTCTCGATCGCGGGCGGCCAGTCCTACGGCGTCGCGTACCTGCTCGACGGCGCGACGCACAACAATCCGTACGACAATCTGAACCTGCCGCTGCCGTTCCCCGACGCACTGCAGGAGTTCAAGGTCGAGACGAGCGCGCTGACGGCGCAGAACGGGATGCACTCGGGCGCCGCCGTGAACGCCGTCACCAAGTCGGGCACCAACCGGATTCACGGCGACGTGTTCGAGTTCCTCCGTCACCACAGCGTCAACGCGACCAATCCGTTCAACGCCAAGAACCTTGACGGCACGCGCAAAGACGATGGGCTGAAGCGTAATCAGTACGGCGGGACGCTCGGCGGTCCGATCAAGACCGACAGAATGTTCTACTTCGTCGGCTATCAAGGGACGAATACGCGTCAGCTGCCGAGCGACAACCGCGCGTTCGTCCCGACTGCCGCGATGCTGAACGGCGATTTCACCGCGTTTGCGTCGCCCGCCTGCAACGCCGGCCGGCCGATCACGTTGTCGACCCCGTTCGCCGGCAACCGTGTGGATCCGGCGCTGTTCAGCAAAGCGGCGCTGGCCGTCGCGGCGAAGCTGCCGAAGGCCGACGACGCCTGCGGTCTCGTGCAGTACACACTGCCGACGAATACCGATGAAGCGCAGCTGGTCGGCAAGGTTGACTATCAAGTGGGATCGAAGCAGTCGTACTTCGGCCGCTATATCAGTACGAGCTTTTTCCAGCAGCCGCCGTTCGAGTCGTCAGGCGGGAATCTGCTGACGACCAGGCAAGGCGGCCGCGACAACCTCGCGCAGTCGGTGACCGGCGGTCACAACTACGTGCTCAGCTCCACGGCTGTGAATTCCTTCCGCGCCGCGTTCAACCGGACGTCGATCCACCGGACGAACTCGGATTTCTTCGGCGCGGCGGAGGTCGGCATCAATATCTACGACTACATGCCGAAATACCTCCTGCTCAACGTGACGCCGAATGGATTCCAGATCGGCGGCGGCACCGAAAACGAAGCGCGGTTCCGGACCAACACGTACCAGTTCAGCGACGATCTCACGCTGATTCGCGGCGCGCACCAGTTCGTCGTCGGCGGCAACTGGGCGCATTGGAACTCGTTCTCGACCGCCAACGTGCGGTCGCCCGGCCAGTTGACCGTGGGCAATACGGCGACCGGCCTCGCGCTGGGAGATTTTCTGCTCGGCAGACTGTCGGGGACGATCGGGCTGCAGCAGTCGGCGCCGAATTTCCTCGTCATGAAACAGACCTACGTCGGCATCTACGCGCAGGACACGTGGCGCGCCGCGTCGAACCTGACGGTCAACTACGGTCTGCGGTGGGAACCGTTTCTGCCGCAGCAGATTACCAACAATGCGGTCTACAACTTCGACTTCGCGCGGTTTCAGCAGGGCGTCAAGAGCGCGGTCTACAAGAACGCGCCGGCCGGCCTGTTCTATCCCGGCGATCAGGGATTCCCGAGTCAGGCCGGACAGCGCAGCGTGTGGAGCAATATCGGACCGCGCGTCGGCGTGGCGTGGGATCCGACGGGATCGGCGAAGACATCCGTGCGCGCGTCGTACGGCCGATCGTTCGACTTCGTGAACGCGCAGTTCCACTTGAACACGTCGAACGCGCCGCCGTGGGGCGATGAGATCCGCATTACCAATCCGCCCGGCGGTCTCGACAATCCGTTCGCCGGCTCGGGGCAATCGAACATCTTCCCGACGCCGACCGCGAGTCCCGACGTCCCATTCACGGTGTTCGGGCCGTACCTCAGCCTGAACTACGACATGAAGACACCGTATGTGGACCTGTGGAACGTCACGGTGGAACGGCAGCTCTCAACCAACTGGGTCGTGTCGGCGGGCTACGTCGGCAGCCACACGTCGAACATCCTGGAATCGACGCCGCTCAACAATCCGAGCGCGTCGGTGACGGTCGCCCGCGATCTGAACGGCAACCTCATCGCGACCTGCAATCCGGCGGCGACGAATTTTCAGACCTGCATGACGGCGAACCAGAATCAGCGTCGTCCTTTCTATCTCGCCAATCCGATCCAGGGTCAGTACTACGGCAACGTTGACGCGTACGTGACCGATGGGACGCAGCGCTACAACGGCATGCTGCTGTCCATCGCGCGTCGCGCCGGCCGCGGCGCGACGGTGAGCGCGAACTACACGCTATCGCACTGCACCGGTTCCCCCGACGGCAGCGGCGGCGGCACCGCCAACCTCGGCACCGGCTACAACGATCCGAACAACACGCATCTCGACGATGGGAACTGCACGTCGGATCGGCGCCACGTGTTCACGCTGACCGCCGGCGTCGAGTCGCCGCGGTTTGAAGGCTCGAGCGCGGCGCTTCGCGCCGCCGCGTCCGGCTGGCGGCTCGTGGGCAGCTTCCGCGCGTTGTCGGGTCCGTACCTCAACATCGTTCCGGGTTCGGACCGCGCGCTGAACAGCCAGGCCGGCACGCAGCGTGTGAATCAGATCCTCGGCGACCCGTACGGCGACAACAGCTTCAACCCGGCGAACGGCGGCAGAATTCTCCTGAACCCGCTCGCGTTTGCGCAACCCGCGTTGGGCACGCTGGGCACCATGGAACGCAACAGTGTCAAAGGCATCGGGTACAAGAACGTCGACATGTCGCTGTCGCGATTGTTCCGGGTGAACGACACGCGAACGATCGAGGTCCGCGTCGAGGCCTTCAACGCGTTCAACTGGTTCGGATGGGGCGCACCAGGGGCCACAACGCAGGGTCAGCCCAACCAGACGCTGTCCGGTGCGACCTTCGGGCAGATTACGTCGGCAGGCGATCCGCGCTTCCTGCAGTTCGGGATCAAGTTCGGGTTCTGAGAGCATCCTATGGACATGATGAAAGGCAACCGCAGAGAACGACGCGAGCTCTCCACCACGGGGGACACGGAGGACAGGAGGTTGGATCGAAAGGACCACGCTTCTTTTCTCCGTGTCCCCCGTGTCCTCTGTGGTGGCGAGCGTAATTCCGCGACGCGCTCTCTGGGCTTTGCGGTCTTCGCGGTCTTTGCGTTCATCGTGATCAGCGTGTCGATACGCGCGCAGCAGTACCCGTCGGACGAAGAGGTCAACACGCAGGCGACCGGCGTCGATCTGTCGGGCGAATGGACGCCGGTCCGCGAGGAAGACAACACCGGCAACACCGAGCTCGGCGACTGGGTCGGGATTCCGATGAATGAAGCCGCGCGGCTGCGCGCGATGGCCTGGGTCGCGTCGATTCAGACGTTGCCCGAGTGGCAGTGCCGTCCGCACGCGGTGTCGTACATCTCGCGCGGTCCATCGCAGGTCCGCATCTCGAAAGAAGTCGACCCGGTGTCGCGTCAGGTGATCGCGTGGCACATGGAGTGGCTGCGCTCGATCGATAAAGCGGTCTACATGGACGGCCGCCCGCATCCCTCCGACAACGCGCCGCACACGTGGGGCGGCTTCTCGACCGGGCAGTGGATTGGCGACATGCTGAAGATCGAGACGACGCACATCAAAGAGGAGTACTTGAAGCGCGACGGCGTCTTCCACAGCGATCGAATCAAGGTGAACCAGTTCCTGATCCGCCGCGGCAACTACCTGACCTACATCCTCGTGGAATACGACCCGGTCTATCTGACCGAGCCGCTGATTCGCAGCACCGAGTACCAGATCGACGCGCATCAGAACATCCCGCCGTATCCCTGCAACGTCGTCGAGGAAGTCGATCGGGCGCGCGGGATTGTCCCGCACAACATGCCGGGGACGCAGCAGTACGTCGACGATGTGAAGGATTACGCGAACCGCTACAACATTCCATGGGACGTGATCACGGCGGGCGCTGAAACGATGTATCCCGAGATCCAGGCGAAGATCGCGGCAGGCCGCGCCAGGAAGTAGCGCGCCCGCCTTCGCCGAAGGCTACGGCGGGTCCGCCGTAGCTCGCTCCGCGAGCGGAGGCGGAAAGGCGGGCGCAAAGTCGCGCGAAGGCTTTAGAGCTTGTGAAAGAATCACGTTGAACGCAAAGATCGCAAAGCGCGCAAAGCATCTCTTTCGAAAAGATTCTTCTTTGCGGTCTTAGCGGCCTTTGCGTTCACATGATTTCTTCACATCCTCTTTAGCCGAGCGACGGCGGAGCGTCAGAAACGTTATGAAAAAGATCTTCTTCGCGTGTGTCGGGCTTGCGGCGCTGGTCGCGGCGCCGCTCATCGCCCAACAGAATCGCGCCGCATCCGACGATCTCGAGATCCTGCCGGTCCACGGCAGCATCTACATGATTGCCGGCGCCGGCGGCAACATCACGGTCTCGGCCGGCAAGGACGGCGTGCTGCTCGTCGACACCGGCACGGCGGAGAATGCGGACAAGGTGCTCGCCGCCGTGCAGCGGCTGCAGCGCCAGCTTCAAGTGAAAGAGCCGCCGGTCGATCTGCGCTGGGGCGCGGAAACGCGCGGCACGCTGCAGAGCTCGCTGAACCCGTACGCGCCGACCAAACCGATTCGCTACATTATCAATACCCACGCGCATCCGGACCATACCGGCGGCAACCTGCGGCTCGCGAAGTCCGGCCGGACGTTCACCGGCGGGAACGTGTCGGGCGACATCGCGGATGCCGGGCAAGGCGCCGCGATCCTCGCGTACGAGAACGTGCTCAACCGGATGAGCGCGCCGACCGGCTCGCAGGCGTCCGCGCCAGAGGGCGCGTGGCCGACCGACACGTTCCACCAGGAGTCGATGAAGCTGAGTCATTTCTTCAACGGCGACGGCGTGCAGATCATCCACATCGCGGACGGCCACACCGACGGCGACAGCCTCGTCTACTTCCGCGGGTCGGACGTCATCGCCGCGGGCGATCTGTTCATGATGACGACGTATCCCATCATCGATCTCGAGCGCGGCGGCACCATCAACGGCGTCATCGACGGCCTGAACAAGATGCTCGACATCGTCATCCCGGAATTCCGCATGGAAGGCGGCACGATGGTCGTGCCGGGACACGGCCGTCTGAGCGACGGCGGCGACCTCGCGTACTACCGCGACATGGTGACCATCATCCGCGATCGCATCCAGGCGATGATCAAGAAGGGGATGACGCTCGACCAGATCAAAGCCGCGAGGCCGACCGCCGACTACGATCCGCGCTGGGCGGCGGCCAGCGGCCCGGCGAGCACCGCGGGATTCATCGAAGCGGCATACAAGACGCTCACGCCGAGGCCGGCGCCCGCGAAGCCGACGACGACCACCAAGAAGAAGAGCCAGGGATGAACAGACAGAAGCAACCGCAGAGCTCGCAGAGTCCGCAGAGAAAGTTTTGCTCTGCGTGTTCTGCGTGCTCTGCGGTTTATTTCCGGGGTCTTGTTTTGGTGAGTGTGCTTGCCGCGACGGTGTGGCTTGCGCCGGGTCTCGACGCGCAGCGCGGACGCGGCGGCCAGCCTGCCGGTCCACCGCCGGTGCCGCGCGCCGCGGCTCCGGTGGATCTCACCGGCTACTGGGTCGCGCTCGTCACCGACGATTGGCGCTGGCGCATGGTGACGCCGCCGAAAGGCGATGTCCTCTATCTGCCGGTCAACGCCGAAGGACGGCGCGCCGCCGAGGCGTGGGATCCCGCGAAGGACGAGGCCGCGGGCGAGCAGTGCAAAGGCTACGGCGCACCGTCGCTGATGCATTTGCCAGGTCGGTTGCACATCACGTGGCAGAACGACACGACGCTGGTCGTCGAGGCCGACGCCGGCACGCAGACGCGAACATTGCATTTCGGTGGAGCGGCAGCCGACGCGCAGCCGTCGTGGCAGGGCTATTCGATCGCGCAATGGGAATTCGACGGCGCCGGCGCCGGACGCCGCGGCCGTCCGGTGGCGCCGCCCAAGCACGGCTCGCTCAAAGTCGTGACGACGAAGCTGAAGCCCGGGTACTTTCGAAAGAACGGCGTGCCGTACAGCGCGAACGCGGTGCTCACGGAATATCTCACGACGCTGACCGACGAAGGCGCCGACTATCTCGTTGTGACGAACTTTCTCGAGGACCCGCAGTACCTCGCGCAGCCGTACGTGCGAAGCGTGCAGTTCAAGAAGCAAGCAGACGCGAAAGGCTGGAATCCGACGGCGTGCTCGTCGCGGTGACGTGCGGGACGGTCTTCAGACCGTCCCTGGGGATGAATCCGATGGCGTATATCTTCCACCAGGATCAGTTGCCGCGATTGGTTTCAGTGGTGCCGGGACGAGAGCGGACCTTCTTCGTCAACAAAGAGCTGACGAAGATCGACGACATGCTCGCGGGCGTGATGCGGTATATGCCGGGCGGATCGTCGCCGTACCACTACCACGAGATCTGCGAGCACTTTTACTTCATCATGGAAGGCAAAGGCACGGTCGAGACGCCGGAAGGGATCGAGCCGGTCGGTCCGGGCTCGATGGTGTTCATTCCCGCCGAGACGCGGCATCGCCTGCGCGCGAACCCGGACAACGAGCTGTTCTACTTCGAATTCCAGGCGCCCAATCGATTCAAGACGCACATTCTCGACGGCACCCCAGACGAGCTGCGCTGGGAGCGCATCGACGGCAGCGTGTGGGTACAGAGCTGATGGCGAACACGTACATCGACAGCAACCAGATTCCGCGCACGACGATCGCCGGCGCAGGTGAAGTCGCCGAGATTCTCAACAATCAGCTCGCGGGTGCGAGGAACGTCGTCGCCACCGTCCACTGGCTGAACCGCGGCGATCGCTTGAACGCGGGCGCGCCCAATTTCCATCACCTCGTCTATCTGATGGACGGCGAGGCGACGATCAATCTCAACGGCGCGGATCATCAGGTGGCCAAGGGCGCGGGCGTGTACCTCGGTCCGTCGGAAACCGCCAGCATCTCGCACGCCGGTCCGGGACCGTTGAAGCTGTTTCATCTCACCGTGCCAAAGCTCTAAGATCTGGTTGCGAATTACTGCCCCAACCTCTCCACCACAGAGGACGCGGAGGACAGGAGGCTCAAACCTGAAGAAAACGTAATGGCCTCTATGTCCCCCGTGTCCTCCGTGGTGGCGAGTCGTCATTCTGCAACGCGCTCTAAGACACGGCGCACTATCGCCCCGACGGCTTGGCCGGCGGCATCGTCTTCAGCTTCAGCTGATACTCGGGATACATCGTTTCGGCGCCGCCGCGCGCCGCTTCGGCCGGAACGCCGAACTTCGCCGGGAACTCGACGAGAAACGGGTTCTGGCCTGGAAGATGATGCGGCACGACGCCTTGCGGGCGATCGATTTCCTCGACGATCTGACACGGGTACGGCGCGATTTGTTGATGCGGATCCCAGACGAAGTTCGTCGTGCGGATGAACGGTTCGGTGAGATAGGCCGGATCGTCGATGACGATGATCCAGGTGAGGTATTCGCCGTGGCGGATCATGTGCTCGGTGACAACGGCCTTGTCGCTGCGCGGGATGCCGTTGCGGCGTATCCATCCCATCTTCAGATGAGTGGTCGTGATCGTCAGCATGTCGCCGTCCCACTTGCCGGTGGAGAAGCCCTGCCACGTGTGGGCCGCGTAGTCGGGCGGATGCGGGCGGCCGTCCATCCAGATCGTCCGCTCAGGCGCCTGCCACGAGATGTGCGTGTGGTACGCGATCAGCTGCTGCGAGGCCGTATCGATCTCTTTCCAGATTCGCAGGTTTGCCGGACCGCGCGGTGAGTAGTCGGACGGATGCGGCTTGCACTGATGCTCGGGCAGCGTCAGCAGCGACGCGTCCCAGCTGTCGGCATGAAGGCGCGCGGCTTCGTTGATTGGAAGGCCGAGATAATCGCCGATCTCCGGTCCCGGGATCCGCTCCGGCTGATCCTCGTGGAAGCGCGGAGCCCACTCGCCGGCGAGATCGTAACCGCCGGACAGCTGCTGTGCGAAGGCGGGGATGACGGCCAGCGTGATCGCCACCAGCAACGTCACGCCTGCCGTCGCGGCCCGATCGGAGCGGTGCATAGTGGCCGCCCTCCTGCGGAGGCCGCATTCTACTGAATTCACGGCTGCTGCTGCATGAAGCTCTTCATGATCACGCTGACGTCGGTCGGGTCGATCAAGTCGGGGACGGTCCAGCCGTTCAGGTCGTACTCGGCCATGCACGTCTCGGCGAAGCCCTTGTAGCGCGCGGTCGCGCCCGACATGTCCGCCGCCATCAGGACTTCGAAGCGGATGCTCTCATGGTTGCCGAAGTAGTTGCGCTCGTAGAGCTCGTGCCGGCCGCCGAATTCGGTCCCAATCGAGTCCCACAGGAGTTTGATCAGCTTCACACGCTGTTCCGCCGTGTAGCCGCCGGACCCGCGCACGAACTGATCGAGGTACGGGCGCAACGCCGGCACCTTGAAATCGAGCGCGCTCGACGGCAGGTAAATGAGGGCGCTCGCCAGGGTGTTCTCGATGATCTCCTTGATCTTCGGGTAGGCGAGGCTCGCCATCACGCGGTATGCCAGGCCGGCGTCGATGTTCGGCAGCACGTAGCCTTCGGTCCACTCCATCGGGTTGCGCGACATCGCGTCGGTGAGCGCCCAGAACAAGTTGCGCCACGCCAGCACTTCGCCGACCTGCGCCTGCACGCCGCGGAAGTCCTTGGCGCCGGTCGCTTCCACCGCCTTCAGCAGCAGCCCCGCGAGGAAGTCCATCTTGACCGCGAGGCGCGTGCATCCCTGGAACATGAAACGCGGCAGAAACCCCGACCGCGGGAAAAAGTTGTTCACCTTGTCGAGGTCGCCGTACGCGAACACGTTCTCCCACGGCACCAGCACCCTGTCGAACACGAGGATCGAGTCGTTCTCGTCCATGCGGCTCGAGAGCGGATAGTCGAACGGCGTCCCCATCACCGCGGCCGTCATCTCGTAGGACGGCCGGCAGAACAGCTTCACGCCGGGCGCAGCGGTCGGCACGATGCACACGAACGCAAACGGCTTGGTTTTGATCGGCAACGCGCCGTTGTTCGCGATGAAGTTCAAGTGCGTCAGGCTCGACGTCGTCGCCACGACTTTCGCGCCGCTGACGATCAGGCCGGCATCGGTCTCTTCCTCGACGTGCATGTACACGTCCTTGACCTCGTCGAGCGGTCTGTCGCGATCGACCGGCGGGTTGACGATCGCGTGGTTGACGAACGCGACCTCCTCCTGCGCTTGCGTGTACCAGCGCTTCGCGTTGGCTTCGTACGGCGCGTAGAAGCCCGAGTTCGCGCCGAGCGTCGCCATGAACGCCGCTTTGTAATCGGGGCTTCGGCCGATCCATCCGTACGAGATGCGCGCCCATTCGGCGATGGCGTCGCGCGCGGCGACGAGCTCCTCGGCGTTGCGCGATCCCTGGTAGAAGCGGTGCGTGTAGCCGCCGCTGCCCGTGTCGGTTTCCTTCGTCAGGATCGGCTTGCGTGCGGGATCGTGGAGCGCGTCGTACAGCCGCGCGATCATTCGCGCCGTGTTCCGAAACGCCGGGTGGGTGGTCACGTCTTTGACGCGCTCGCCGTAGATCCAGATTTCACGGCCGTCGCGCAGGCTCTCGAGGTATTCCGCGCCGGTGAAGGGCCGCGTCCGCGCCGCAGTGTGACCCGTCATGATCAGTGTCCTTCCAGCTCTTGGGCTCGTTGTTCCCATTCCGCGGCGAAGCGGAAGACGTTCTCCGCCGGCGGCTGGGGCGAGAACGTCTCCAGCCACCGTACCGGCGCCTTGCCGACGTTCGCGAACGCGTGGACGCAGCCGACGCCCGTCCAGAGCACGTTGCCCGGTTTCGCCAGATACGTGCGGTCGTCCAGCGTCGCTTCGACTTCGCCGGACAGGATGAAGTACGACTCCTCGAACGTGTGGTCGTGCAGGCCGATGCTCACGCCCGGCTGGTACTCGATGAACAGCATGCGATGGTGCCGGGCTCCCAACTTCTCGTCGATCATCCACTTGAGAAACACGCCTTGGAGTCCGCCAGTCATCCGTCCCTCGTCTCCGCGAGGAATCTGGCCGACGTCGAAGTGGCCCAGGAGATGACCCTGAACGTTCGCAGGGTCGAGCGGCGTCGCGTCGGTCGGGATCGATCCATCCTTCAGAAAAAACGTATCGCGCCCTTGGCCGGCTGGTTTCGGCTGCGGCGCCGCCATCTGGAGCCACCGCACCGGTTCGCCGCCCGCGTTGCGCCACGCGTGCGGCGTTCCGACTTTCAGCGCGCCGAAGTCGCCGGGACCCAGGAGATAGCTCCGATTCTCGATGCTCACGATCGCGCGGCCCGCCAGAATGTAGAAGCCTTCCTCGTACGAGTGCACGTGCGGCGACAACGTGCCGTTCGGCGCGAGCTCGCTCATGCTCAGCCCGGTGTGCACCGAGCCGCTGGTGTCGTTCACCAAAGCCGCCTCGGTGTACCTGTCGCCATGCCCGGCATACCGTGGGGGCGCCGCGAGAGCGCCGGCGTCGAATGTGCCGAAGTAATGCAATGTGTCCGGCCTTGTTACCGCCCGGTGGCGGCCAGCGTTCATCCGTCCGCCGAATGCGGGGAGTGTTATACACCACTTCGGCAGATGTACCGGCGCCCGGTTCAGGCTCGCGGCTTCAGGACGAAATCGAAATCCACCGTGTAGAACGGTGGTTCGATCGCGAGCCGCTGCGAGGCGTCGTCTCGTGCGTCGTGCCGCACGAAGTGGCAGATCAACGAATCCTTCACGGCGAACACGGTGTCCGACTCGAGATACGGATCGGTGTCGTCGAAAATGTGCGTCGTCACCGGCTCGAATCCGTCTGCCGAGACGACGAAGTGGACGTGGGCGGGGCGCCACGGATGCCGGTTCGTCGCGCGCAGCATCTGTCCGACCGGGCCGTCGTTCGGGATCGCGTAGTGCACCGGACGCACGGTCCGCACCAGATATCGTCCATCGCTGTCGGTGCGAAACAGCCCGCGCATGTGCAGCTCGTCGCGGTCGGCGTATTGCGAGTCGTACAGCCCGCTCGAATCCGCCTGCCACACGTCCAGCCGCGCGCCGGCGATTGGACGGCCGCTCAGATCGAGCACGCGCCCGCTGATCATCATCGGACTGCCGCCGTCGTCGCGCGGCGCGATGTTGCCGCCCGGCGGCATCTCGCGCGCGCCCTCGCGGTGAAACGGACCGAACACCGTCGACTCGGTCGCGCCCTCCGGCTTGCGATGGTTCATCAGGTCGACGACCATCGACACGCCGAGCGTGTCGGAGAGCAGGATGAATTCCTGCCGTTTGTCGTCGCAGAGCTGACCCGTGCCGGTGAGAAACTGAATGGCGCTGAACCATTCGGCCTCGGTCAGATTCACATCCTTGACGAAGCCGTGCAGGTGGCGGACGAGCGCGAACACGATCTCGCGCAGGCGCACGTCCGGCGTGCCTTCGAACCGCCGCAGCACTTCGGCGGTGATGTCGTCTTCGGTCGTGCTGCGACCTTTGACCGTTGTGTGCATGATCGCTCCCGTGGAGGTTCGCTCGCCGTGATTCTAAGTTAGAATCGGCCCCCCGCGGCCGCGTCGACCGCGATGCGATCATTGTGAGTAGTACTCAATCAGCTCAGACGGTCCACTAGATGGCGAGTCTCGGTTACATCGGCCTTGGCGTCATGGGCGGCCGGATGGCCGACCGCCTGTTGACGAAAGGGCACGCCGTCACCGGCTACAATCGCACGCGCGAGAAGGCGCAGTGGCTGGTCAACAGGGGCCTGACGCTCGCCGACTCGCCGCGCGCGGTGAGCGCCGCCGCCGACGTCACGTTCGTGATGGTCGCGAATTCCGCGGCGCTCGAATCGGTCGCCAATGGGCCTGACGGGTTCATTGCCGGCCTTGCGCCCGGCAAGATCGTCGTCGACATGAGCACCGTCAGCCCCGCGCTGAGCCGCGCGGTTGCGGCGAAGGTGCGCGAGCAAGGCGCGCGTATGGTGGACGCGCCGGTGTCGGGCAGCGTTGCGACGCTGGAGCAGGGGAAGCTAGCGATCATGGTCGGCGGCGATCGCGTGACGTTCGACAAGGTGAAGCCAATCTTGGACGACATCGGGCCGAAGGTCACCTACGTGGGCGGCAACGGCCTCGCCGTGTCGATGAAGATCGCGACGAACATCAGCGTGGCGGTCCAGATCCTCGCGTTCGCCGAAGGCGTGCTGCTGGCGGAGAAGAGCGGCATCGCCCGCGACGTGGCCGTCGACGTGCTGACGCACAGCGTGGTCGGATCGCCGTTGCTGCAGTACCGCGGACCGTTCGTGCTGCAGATGCCGGATGAGGCGTGGTTCAATGTGAACATGATGCAGAAAGACGTGCAGCTCGCGCTCGAGATGGGACGGCAGCTCGGCGTGCCGCTGCCGACGACCGCCGCGACCAACGAATGGCTCACGGCCGCGCGCGCGATGGGCCTGGCCGAGAAAGATTTTGCCGCGGTGTTTCAGGCGCTGGCACGCGTGTCGGGAGTCCAGCCATGACCGATCGCATGCTGCACATGTACCGGCAGATGCTCGCGATCCGGCTCTTCGAGGAGCGCGTGAACGATCTCTATACGCGCGCGCTCATGCCCGGCCTCGCACATTTATATATAGGCGAGGAGGCGGTGGCCGTCGGCGTCTGCGAGGCGCTGCGAAGAGATGACTACATCACGAGCACGCATCGCGGCCACGGACACTGCCTCGCGAAAGGCGCGGTACCCGATCTCATGTTCGCCGAGCTGCTCGGCAAGAAGGCCGGCTACTGCAAAGGCAAGGGCGGATCGATGCACATCGCCGATCCGGACACCGGCAATCTGGGCGCGAACGCGATCGTCGGCGGCAGCGCGGCGCTGGCGGCCGGCGCGGCGTTCTCTTCGAAATATCTGAAGCTCGATCGCGTCGTCGCCTGCTTCTTCGGCGAGGGCGCGCTCGGACAGGGCGTGTTGTACGAATCGATGAACCTCGCGCAGCTCTGGAAGCTGCCGATCGTCTACGTCTGCGAGAACAATCAGTACAACGAGTACACGCATTTCTCGGAGACGACCGCCGGCGACATCATCGCGCGTCCATCGGCGTTCGGCCTCGCGGTCGCGAGCGTCGACGGCCAGGATGTCCGCGCCGTCTACGACACGACGGCGCCGCTCGTCGAGCGGGCGAGGAAGGGCGACGGTCCCGCGTTCCTGCTGTGCAACACGTACCGCTTCCGTGGCCACCACGTCGGCGACATCAGCCGCGACTACTACCGCGCCAAGCACGAAGAGCAGCGCTGGACGTCGGAGCGCGATCCGCTCGCCATCCTTGGTGCGCATCTCCTCGAACAGCAGGCCGCCGATCGCGCGGCGCTCGATCGGATGGCGGCCGAGCTCACGGCGCAGATGGACGCCGCGATGCAATGGGCGATCGACGCGCCGTATCCGAGTCCCGACGAAGTGACCGAGGATGTGTATGCCTGAGATCAAAGCAGCCGCAGAGCGCGCAGAGATCGCGGAGACGACCGATCTCTCTGCGGGCTCGGCGAGCTCCGCGGTTGCTTCTGTCCGCGAGCTCACGTTTGGGGAAGCGGTGAAGGAAGCGATCGCCGAGGAGATGCGCCGCGACGACCGCGTCGTGGTGTTCGGCGAGGACGTCGCCGAGGCGGGCACGGTGTTCAAGGTGCTGGCGGGGCTCGTCCAGGAATTCGGGCCGCAGCGCATCATCGACACGCCGATCTCCGAAGCTGGGTTCACCGGCCTCGGCGTCGGCGCCGCGATGACCGGCATGCGGCCGATCGTCGACATCATGTTCGGCGACTTCCTGACGCTGGTGATGGATCAGCTCGCCAATCAGGCGGCAAAAATCCACTACATGTCCGGCGGCAAGTGGAAGGTACCGCTCGTGGTCCGCGCGACGCTCGGCGCGTCGCGCCGGTCGGCCGCGCAGCACTCGCAGTCGCTGCACGCGTGGCCGAGCCACATTCCGGGACTGAAGGTCGTCGTCCCGTCGACGCCGTACGACGCGAAAGGGCTGATGAAGACGGCGATTCGTGACGACAACCCCGTGGTCTTCTTCGAAGACAAGATGCAGTACAAGCTGAAGGGACCGGTGCCGTCCGGGGAGTACACGATTCCGCTCGGCGTCGCCGACATCAAGCGCGAGGGCCGCGACATCACGCTGGTCGCGACGAGCAGCATGGTGCAGGTCGCGCTCGGCGCGGCGAAGCTCCTCGAGGAGATCGGCGTCAGCGCGGAGGTGGTCGATCCGCGGACGACGTGGCCGCTCGATGAGCAGACGATCGTCGAATCGGTGAAGAAGACCTCGCGGGCGATCGTAATGGACGAGGGCTACGGCCGCTACGGCGTCGCCGCCGAGTTGGCCGCCGTCATCGCGCAAGGCGCGTTCTACAACCTCGACGCGCCGGTCACGCGCATAGGCGCGATGCACGTCCCGATTCCGTTCTCGCCCCCGCTCGAAGATGCAA
>MNEX01000280.1:0-2765 GCA_001917905.1 Acidobacteria bacterium 13_1_40CM_65_14 | reverse complement strand
CGCGAGCGGCTCGCGCGCGTGAAGGCGCTCGTCGAGAAGTCGGACATCGGCGCGCTCCTCTGCTTCGACATGAACAATGTGCGCTACATCACCGCCACGCACATTGGCACCTGGGCGCAGGACAAGATCAGCCGGTTCACGCTGCTGCCGCAGGGCGGCGAGCCGATCCTGTGGGACTTTGGATCGGCGGCGAAGCATCATCAGCTCAACTGCCCGTGGCTCGGCGATCGATCGCGCGCCGGCATCTCGCTGCTGCGCGGCGCGATGACGCCCGAGATGGGCCGCGCCGAGGACGTGGCGCGCAAGATCCGCGTCGAGCTCGACGAGCGCGGGTTGATGAAGGACCCCATAGGCGTCGACGTCGTCGAGCCGCCGATCCTGTTCGCCTTGCAGCGCGAAGGCATCACCGTCGTCGACGGCCAGCAGGTGATGAGCGACGCGCGTGAGATCAAGACGCAGGACGAGATCTCGCTGCTCACGCACTCCGCGATGATGGTCGACGCCGCGTACCACGAGCTGTACGTGGCGATGAAGCCGGGCATGCGCGAGAACGAGGCGGTCGGTCTCGTGAGCAAGGTGCTCTACGACCTCGGGTCCGAGTACGTCGAAGGCGTCAACGCGATCTCCGGCGAGCGCTGCAGTCCGCATCCGCACGTGTTTTCCGACCGCGTGCTCCGGCCCGGCGATCCGGTCTACTACGACATCCTCCACTCGTACATGGGCTATCGCACGTGTTACTACCGATGCTTCGCGATCGGCCACGCGTCGCACGCACTCGTCGACGCGTACAAACGATGCCGCGACTATCTCGACGCGTCAATCGAGCTGATTCGTCCCGGACGCTCCACAGCCGAAGTCGCGGCGGTGTGGCCGAAGGCGGGCGATTTCGGGTTCCCGAACGAGGAAGCGGCGTTCGCCTTGCAGTTCGGACACGGCATCGGTCTCGCGATTTGGGAAAGGCCGGTGATCAGCCGTCTCGTCTCGCTCGATCACCCGCACGAGATCAAGCCGGGCATGGTCTTCGCGCTCGAAACGTTCTGGCCCTCGACCGACGGCTGGAGCGCGGCACGCATCGAGGAAGAGATCGTCGTCACGCCGACGGGCCACGAAGTCATCACCAGATTTCCTGCCGAAGAGCTGCTCGTCGCCGGCGCGCAGTACATGACCATCAAGGGACCGCTGTCGACAACGCGCGAGACCGAAGCGCCGCCCAATCGCGAGGTCGTCGATCTGATCGCGGCTGGAGCGCAAGACGTGAGAACGTAGAACTTAGAATCAGGTTGAGAATTACGCTCTCCACCACAGAGGACTCGGGGACACGGAGCGAAAACCGGATTGGTACAGGATTTGAGCCCTGTCCTCCGTGTCCACCGTGGTGGCGATTGAGAACCTGGAAACTCCGACTTCAGACTTCGTACTTCAGACTTCAAACTTCATGGCCGTCAGTATCGTGATGCCTGCGCTCGAGATGGCGCAGGAGACCGGCAAACTGCTCGCGTGGCGGAAGCGGGAAGGCGAGCGTGTCACGAAGGGCGAGCCGCTCCTCGAGATCGAGACCGACAAAGCGGTCGTCGAGATCGAAGCGCCGGGCGACGGCGTGCTCGCCGGCGTCACCGCGCACGAAGGGGCGGTCGTTCCGGTCGGTCAAACCATCGCGTGGCTCGTGGCGCCTGGCGAGGCGGTGCCGACCGACGAGGCGAGCGTGCCGGCGCAAACCGGCCGGCGCGGCGGGACCGAGTCCGCGGCCGCCGCGTCAGCGATCGCGGGCGCGCTCCAATCGACAATCACCAATCAATCCGCAGTCCGCAATCCGCAATCCGCAATGTCGATTTCTCCCAAGGCCCGGCGCCTCGCGCAGGAACGCGGCGTCGATCTCGCCACGATCAAAGGGTCAGGACCAGGCGGAGAAATCCTGGCCGACGACATCCAATCACGAATCGCCAATAAATCCGCAATCCGCAATCCTCAATCCGCAATGTCATCGGCGGCGCGCTTGATGGCCGAGCGCACGACGCAGAGCTGGACCACTGTTCCGCATTTCTTCCTCACGCGCGACGTCGACGCGAGCGCGCTCGTGGCTGCGCGCGAGACGTCTCCCGACATCACGCACACCGATCGGCTGGTCGCGCTGGTGGCCCGCGCGCTGAAGAAGCACTCGGGGATGAATGCGGGATGGGATCGGGGGGCAGGGGCCCCCGGAGTTAGCGAAGCGGTCAACGTGGCCATCGCGATCGCGGTAGACGACGCTGTCGTGACCGGTGTGATTCCGCGCGCCGACACGATGGCGCTAGGCGACATCTCAGCGCGGCGCAAAGAGCTGACCCAGCGTGCGCGCGCCGGGAAGCTTCGGCCCGCGGACATCACCGGCGCCACGTTCACGATCAGCAATCTCGGCAAGTATCACGTCGACGCGTTCACGGCGATCATCGTGCCGCCGCAGGCCGGCATCCTCGCCGTCGGCGCGATTACCGATCGGGTCGTGGCGGTCGACGGCAAGCCCGCGGTCCGCCCGATGCTGACGCTCACACTCTCCTGCGATCACCGCGTCGTCGACGGTGCGCGCGGCGCCGCGTTCTTGAACGACATCGTAGAGGCAATCCGCGACCCTAATCAGCTTCAGTCCGGCCAGCGGCGATTGGAAGCCGACGAGTAGTGTCCCCGTCGATCAGCCGCGCATAAGTCCCGTCCAATTTCAGGCGGAGGAATTCCCGGTCCACGAGCGCGTCGAGGACGTTCTTGCACAGTTCGCGCTCGACGCCGCAGAG
>MNEX01000065.1 GCA_001917905.1 Acidobacteria bacterium 13_1_40CM_65_14 | reverse complement strand
TCAAGAAACTCCTGTGGAATGAATTGGCCGACCGGCCGTCCAATCGTCTGTGCGGCCGAACAGCGCAGCAGTCGCTGCGCTGCCGTCGTGCAAACGAGGATCAAGCCGCCGGTGGTTGTAATAATGAGACCCTCGGTGCCCGCGTCAAGAAGGCTCACCAGATGCGCCAGATTCGGCGGCAGAGCGGCCGGACGATCGTTTGGGTGACTTGCCTGGGTGGCACGCCGGTCAACCCGCATGTCAAAGCCCTTCGCGATATCTGCGACCCGCGCCCTGTGCAGCGCGCTTGGTTTCCCGGATGAATTGGAGGGATCCGCTAGCTCAGCGAGTCACTATAATGGTCATAAGGAGTCTGTCAAGGTCTTTTTAGACAAATATTATCCATCTGAATTCATTTATGTCATCCTCGTGAGTATTCTTTGGCCATTGACCCTAAGCGCTTCTTCGACCAATGTCTCGCGGGCCTCGATGAGGAGGCGAGAGGCCGCGACCAGCGCTTTTCCCGGTACTCCGCAAACATTGACCGCGTGGTCCGGTGTCGCAGGAATGTCAGACCGATCGCCGCGACGGTTCGATCGACGTCCTCGATGGAGTCCCGATCGTGGGTCACATATCGATGCACGCGCCCCGATGTGCGTGATGTGCGCTACAATTCACGGCTCCCGCCACTGACAGGCTCGTCCTGTTTTCGGACAAGGACACGTCCCGAACAAGGAAGTTCATCATGCGACATCGCACGCGGAAACTCTCGAGACGCCGTTCGGCGGTTCTAGCTGGCATTTCAGCCGTGGTCGTTGCTGCGGCAACCGTCTCCGGCCAGTACACCATGACGGTCAACAAGGACCGGTTGCTCAACGCGCAGAACGAGCCGCACAACTGGCTGATGATGAACGGCGATTACGGATCCACCCGGTATTCGAAGCTGACGCAGATCAACCGCGACAACGTCAAGAACCTTCGGCTGGTCTGGACCCTGGCGCTCGGCGGCATGCAGGACGTGGGACAGAACGGTCCAGAGAGCGAGATCCATCCGCTCGTCGACAACGGCTTCCTGTACACGAGTGACGGCTGGGGCACGCTCTATAAGATCGACGGCCGCAGTCCAAACAAGGGCGATTTCGTCTGGGTGACCGACCCCGGCGTGAAGCACCAGGGTAATCTGCCACGCACGCGCGGAATCGCGCTCTGGGAAGATCTCGTGATCGCCAATCTTCCCGACGGTCGCGTGATTGCGGTGAACCGCAACAGCGGCGAAATCGTGTGGGACAAGATGGTGGCGAAGACCAACGAATTCGGCAGCAAGGAACGATTCAATGCGGCGCCCATTACCGCTGACGGCAAGGTGATTGTCGCCAACGGTGCGGGCGACGCCAAAACGCGTGGCTGGATCGCGGCGCTCGACGCGCGATCGGGCAACGAGCTCTGGCGCTGGTACGTCGTGCCGAAGCCGGGCGATCCGGGGAGCGAAACCTGGAAGGATACGAATAACGCCTGGAAGACCGGCGGCGGAGGCCTCTGGCAGACCGGCTCCTACGACCCTGCGACGAAGCTGACCATCTGGGGCACGGGCAACCCGGTCCCGATCTACGATCCGCAAGCGCGTCCCGGTGACAACCTTTACACCAATTCCGCGGTGGCGGTGAACGTCGACTCCGGCAAGCTGGCCTGGCACTTCCAATACACGCCGAACGATTCCTGGGACTACGACGAAGTCGGCGTGCACATGCTGTATGACACGACGATCAATGGCCGAAGCCGCAAGGTCGTCGGCCATTTCGCGCGCAACGGGTTTTACTACTCGCTGGACCGCACCAATGGCGAATTCCTCAGGGGGACCCAGTACGTCAACGATCTGAACTGGACCAAGGGGCTCAATCCCCGGACCGGCAAGCCGCTCGACTACGATCCCAACCTCGACGTGCAGGTCTACAATCCCGCTGCGCGGGCGCTGCGCGGCGACGGCAGCAAGCGAACCTGCCCGACCTGGCACGGCGGCGTCGCGCACCAGCCGACCGCGTACAACCCCGTGAAGAACATTGCCTATGGCGTCGGCATCGAGGGCTGCTTCTCGCAAACCGGCGCGGCCGTCGCGTTCCAATCGCCCCAAGGCGGGATCGACGAAAAGAAAAGCGAGAAGCGCACCTACAGCAGCGACCTGTACTACGGCTCGATCACGGCCTTCGACACCGTGAACCACAAGATCATCGCCAAGGCGGTGACCGACATCGAGATTCGCTCGGGCGCGACAGACACGGCCGGCGGTCTGGTGTTCACGGCGTTACAAGATGGTTGGGTCGTCGCCTACAACGACGAGACTCTCGAGGAGCTCTGGCGCTTCAACGTCGGCACACCGCTCAAGGGCGCACCCGTGACGTACGCCATCGGGCCGAAGCAGTATCTCGCCGTGCAATCCGGGGGACGCCACCTGCATCCCGTGAAGTTCGACAAGCTGGAAAATTCGAGCTACCTGTTCGTGTTTGCACTGAACTAGACATTGCGGATTGAGGATTGCGGAATGCGGATTTATTGCGGATTCGATCAACGATCAATCTTCAATAAATCCGCAATCCGCAATCCTCAATCCGCAATCACTTGAACTCCTTACAGGCTTCCACGTCCGAACCCCAGTAATCGATGCACTTGGCGCGATCCATCGGACCTTTGCCGACGACTTTCAGAAGCAGGAAGTCGACGAGGAGCTCGACCTCGCGCTGCTGAAACGTCGCCGGCGGATCGGGCATCGGCGACTTGAGATCGGCCTGCTTCATGCCGTAGCAGCGGCCATCGCTGTAGGCGAACTTGTCGAAGGCCGGCATGCCTGTGCCCGGCCGTCCACACTTGATGGTCATGATCAGCCTGGCGCGATCGAGCTTCGTTTCGCGCAGGTTCGAACCGTCCGGCATCTGACTGTCCATCTTGCGGCCGTCAGCCGCCCAGCCGTGACACGCCTGGCAATCTCCCTTTTGCAGATAAAGTCTCATGCCCTCGGCCACGTCGGCCGCGTCTGGAGCCTGCGCCTGCGCTGTCGGAGCCACGAGCGCCTCGGCCAGCGACACGACTCGTGCGCCGTTCGCCGGAATTGCGAGCAAGACCATCGCGACCGCGGTCAATTGAAGTGCCGTGCGCATGCCAGGACTCCTCGACGTGTCGATTGTACCGCGGTGGGCAGCCCCCGGCCGATCGCGTCTCCTGCTCTCTCGTTTCATGAAAACCGACCGATGTCTCGACTACGAACCGCCGGGCGATTTGGAGGCGAGGTAGCGCTTCCGCGCGCGGACGCTCACGTCGGGCCGCGACACGCGCACGGTGAGATCGTGCATCTTGCCGTCGAGCCGTTCGGGTGTGAAGCCGAGCGCGTACTGGTGATGAAGCTCGTCGGCGACGCGCGCGAACGTCAACGCAAGATCTCTGGTCGATGTCAGCTCGAAATACCCGCCGCCGGTGGCGGCGGCGATCTTCGGTAGGCCTTCGTCGGGCCCTTCCATCTGCGGCTGACGGCCGCTGTAACCGCCGAGACCGCGACCGCCGAGGCCGCCGAACGCGCCGGGGCCCATCCCGCGGCCTCTGCGGTCGCCACCGCCCGGCATGCCGTTCTCGCCGGCGAGCCCGATCGCATAGACCATGACGTTTTCTTCCTCGGCCCGCTTCATGACATCCTTCAGCGATTTGTTGTGCCCACTGAAGTTCATGGGCATGTCGACGCCGTCGGTGAACACGAGCACGACGCGCCGCCCCTGCTCGAGCAACAGCTTGTCGATGCCGGTGTTCACGGCGTTCCAGAGCGGCGTGGGCCCTTCGCCCTGCAGATCGTTCCGGAGAATCTTCAGCAGCGCCTCACGATCCGATGTGAACTCGAGTGGGTCCACTTGAATCGCTTTCGAAAAGCTGCCGATGCGCGCCTTGTCGGCCGGACCCATTTCGCGAACGAAGGCCTCGGCCGCCTGCTCCTCGAGAGCGAAGTTGAGCCGCATGCTGCTGCTGCGATCGAGCAGCATGATGACCGTGATCGGCTGAATGTCGTTGGAGAACAACGTGAGGTCCTGGCGTTTGCCGTTGTCCTCGATCGTGAACTCGTCTCGCGACAAATCGGTCACGAGACGTTGTTTCGCATTGGTGACCGTCGCATAGACGGCGACCGTACGGGTGTTCGTGACGAACGAAGGCGGCTGCGCCTGCGGTGCGGCGAGCACCGGGCCAAGCGACGCAGCGACGAGCACAGCGACACGAATGAAAGTGCGGCTCATGGCGATTCCATCAGGCGGTGGCGCGATCAATGGTACTCGGGCGCCACGACCGCCGCCATGACAATTCGAGCGTCATCTCGCCGGCACGCGTGGATTTCGCGCGACTCTCCTCGTTCGTGTGAGGGCAGCGTGCGCCGATCACGACACCGATCGCGGCGGTCAAACGAGATCACGATTCAGCAGTACCTGGCAAGAGAGAACCTGCAATTGGCCGCTTGGGGCGGGCAGGAGTGCCTTCGGTTAGAAATCATAATGGATTATACGCAACCCTATGAGCATCCAGATTCGCTAGACATTCTTGGGATCGCTGCGACTTGATTCTCGGTTCGCCGAGATGTTTGCCGAGGAGCGACCCGCGCTCGGGCCGCTGCCGCTCGAACCGTTTCGCTATTACCGCTACGGCGAACGGACCGTGCACCTCGATGGCTGCGTGGAAGTCGAGGCGGCGTACTACGGTGCGCCGCCCGGCTGGATCGGTCAACGCCTCCAAGTGCAATGGAATGATCTGCACGTCCGGTTGCTGGCGCCGAAGACCGTGCAGCTCCTGCGCGAGCATGTGCGCGCCGCGCGGCTGGCACCCGCAGCGTGATCGACGCGTCTCGGTGACCGAGCTGCCGACTCACGTACCGGGATGCGGAAAGCGGACGGGAGTCTGTGGCTTCATTCCACATTGCGCCTCCGCATTCCGCCTTCGCGTTTCAGTGGCCTACGGATGGTTTCTTCGCGCGCCGCCTTGTGAGCGTGTGTCTATCGCGGGAAAAAGCGGCGGCGCAAATCGTTTGTGCGTCGCCTGCTCGAAGCCGTAAGCAAGACGAACGAGCGTCGGCTCGCTGCAGGCCGTGGCCGCGAAGGTCATGCCCAGCGGCGCATCCTTGGCGTTGAACCCCGGGGGGAATGGCGGGGTCGGCGCGTTCGGAATGAAGCCGAACGGGACCGTGACGCTCGGGTAGCCCGGACGGGCGGCAATGTCGGCCCCGCGCGCGCCGGCGAAGAGTAGGGCATCGTAGCCCGGAGGGGTCGCGAGCGCCGCGTCTATCCCGGTGGTCGCGGCCAGTTGCAAGTCCTTCGAGCGATCGGTGACGTACCGCGTGTAGTCACGCGCGACATCCATTTCATCCGAGATGTCCAGCCGCGCCTGCAGGTACTTAATCGAATTGTCCGCGATGTGGGCCAGGTTGAATTCCCGCATTTCCGTGAGCGTGCTGACGGGCGCGCGGGATCCGAGGCTGGCAAGGAAGGCGTTGAAGTCGCGCTTGAACCCGAACTTCAGTACGACCGAGCAGTTCGCGTCGTTGGCCCTCGTCTGCTCGCGCGCCGCGCAGATGCCGAACGCTTGCAGCGCGGCAAAGCTCGGCACGTTCACGTGCATGACGAACGCCCCTGCCGCCATCATCGCGGCCTCCGCCTGGTCGATAACGGCGCGCGTGGCGGCGTTCGACGTCGCGTAATACGGCTCCGCAATACCGATGTGAGCGCCGACGAGCCCGTGCGGATCGAGCGAGTGTGTGTAGTCGACCGTCGGGCACGATGGCGGGCCCATGAACGCCGGCGGATCGTTCGGATCCGGTCCGGCGAGGACGTTCAGCATGATGGCCGCGCTTGCGACATCGCGCGTCATCGGACCGGCCGTGTCCTGATCGGCGGTGATTGGAATGACGCCGTGGCGGCTGATCAGACCCACAGTCGGCTTGATGCCAACGAGCATGTTCTGGTTCGACGGGCTGAGAATCGACCCCGACGTCTCAGTGCCGATGTTTGCGGCGGCGAGGTTTGCCGAGGTGGCGATCCCCGAGCTCGAGCCGCCGGTGGCGAGCGCCGGTCGACCGTCGGCGAACGGAAAACCACGGGCATCGGTGCCGGGGCGCGGATCCTGCCGCGGATCCCACGGATTGTATCCATATCTGCCAACGGCGCTGTAGTTGCCGGGCATGGCATCGGATACCCAATTGGCCAGCTCCGTCATGACGGTCTTGCCGATGATGACAGCGCCGGCCCCGCGCAGCCTCGTCACCAGCGTGGCCTCGTACGGCGGCCTGAGATGGGCCAACGCGAGCGCGCCGCCGGTGGTCGTCAGGTCGGTCGTCAGGACGTTGTCCTTGAGCGCGATCGGAATTCCGTGCAGAGAGCCGCGAATCTGGCCGCGCGCGCGTTCGAGGTCGCGCTGCTCCGCCTCCGCGACGACGCGCGGGTTGACCGTGATGAACGCGTTCAGCGTCGGTTCGTATGCGGCGATTCGCTCCAGATAGAGCTTCACGAGCTGCTTCGACGTCACGGCGCCGGTCGCCATTGCCGTCTGAAGCTGCGGAATCGTCACTTCCATCACGTCGAAGCTGGTCGGTGGATCGAATTGCGCTCCGACGCCGTGTGCGCCCGGACCGGCAGTGAGCACGAAGGCGGCCAGCGGCACCATGAGGACGGCGAAGAATCTCCTCATACGGCTCTCCTTTCTTCAGTTCGTTCTGAACGACGAGACAGGCGGCATGGGGCGGCACAGGTTTGCAGCGGAGTGCGCGGAGGCAGGAGATGATGCAACCACCCGCGGGCGAAGTCAACGCCTTTCGTGACCGTGTGGCTACTGCAAGCCCTTTGCGGCACGAATGACCGACGCAGTGACTCTGTGCAGACAACTCCCTTGGACACGATCGCAATGTGGCGTCCGCCCGCATCGATCGGCGTCACACCCGTCGTGCGGTTGCGGATGTCGTCGTTCTCCCGACGGCTGCCAGCTCGTCGCCGCTGACCGCAATCGCCTCGGCCCATGGCGCGGCCGGATCGCCGGTCCACACGCGGGCATTCACGATAGCCAGACTGATCGGATTACCTCGCACACTGCTCGCGCCGACGCAGTTTCTATCGGCACAACCCTCGGATGGCCGTGAGAATATAGACCGATTCAACAACAACGCGCGGCATCACCAGCGGGAGACTATTGGCGTTACCACCGAGCTCGCACGCAAAGCCGGTTGACTCGTTCGCGCGTGTCGCGGAGCTCGAGCACGAGCTCACGAGGACGGTTCGCGGCGAGGTACGTTTCGATCGAGGAAGCCGCGCGCTCTACGCGACCGACGGGTCCAACTACCGTCAGATCCCGATCGGACTCGTCATCCCGCGCGATGCGGGCGAGGTCATGGCCGCCGTGGCGGCATGCCGGAAGTTCGACGCGCCGGTGTTGCCTCGAGGAGCGGGCACGAGTCTGGCTGGCCAATGCTGCAATGTCGCCGTCGTGCTGGACTTCACCAAGTACATGAACGGGATTCTCGAGCTGAACGCCAGCCAGATGTTTGCGCGGGTTCAGCCGGGTGTGGTGCTCGACACGCTGAGAAACCGTGCGGAGGCTCACCATCTCACGTTCGGACCGGATCCGTCGACGCACAGCCGCTGCACGCTCGGCGGAATGATCGGCAACAACTCGTGCGGCACGCACTCGCTGTTGGCGGGCAAGACGGTCGACAACATCGACGAGCTGCGGATCCTTCTGTATGACGGCACTGAAATGCAGGTCGGTGCCACCACCGACATCCAGCTGGACGCGATCATCAGAGAAGGCGGACGCCGGGGACAGATCTATGCGAGCCTGCGCGCGATCCGCGACCGGTATGCCAACCTGATTCGAAGTCGTTTTCCAAACATCCCACGGCGCGTCTCCGGCTACAACCTCGATCAACTGCTCCCCGAGAACGGATTCAATGTGGCGCGAGCACTGGTCGGCACCGAAGGCACCTGCGTGGTGGTGCTCGAAGCAAGAGCCAAGCTGATTCCGAGCCCGCAGCATCGATCGCTCGTCGGCCTCGGTTACGCCGACGCCTTCGCGGCGGCCGATCATGTCCCGGAGATTCTCGAGCTCAATCCGATCGGTCTCGAAGGGTTCGAGGTCGCGATCATCGACGGTCTCAGGAGGAAGGGCGCTCCCAACCTGGAGTTGATGCCCGAGGGGCGCGGCTTCCTGCTGGTTGAATTCGGGGCTGACGATCCGGTGCAGGTCGATCAGCTCGCGCATCGATTGATGCAGCGCCTCGCGCGAGCGGCCAATCCTCCGGCCATGCGGTTCTACACCAGGAATGAAGCGCGAGCCGTGTGGAAGATCCGTGAGTCAGGGCCGCGCGCCGCCGGCAGCGGCCCGGGCATGCCGCCGCGATGGGAAGGATGGGACGACGCCTCGGTCGCTCCCGAGAAGCTGGGAGCGTACCTCCGCGATCTGCGGCGACTGCTGGACGAGTACCAGTACCAGGCGGCGTACTACGGACATTTCGGCCATGGCTGCGTGCACATGCAGGTCAGCTTCGATCTGCAATCGGAGAACGGCATCCGCAAGTACGGGGAGTTCGTCGACCGCGCCGCGGACCTGGTCGTGAGCTACGGCGGATCGCTGTCCGGCGAGCATGGCGACGGCCAGTCGCGTGGCGCGCTGCTGCCGAAGATGTTCGGTCCCGAGCTGATGACCGCGTTCCGCGAGTTCAAAGCCGTGTGGGATCCGGGCAACAAGATGAACCCGCACAAGCTCGTCGACGCGTACCTCCCGACAGAAAATCTACGGTTGGGCGCGGACTACAGGCCGCTGCAGCCGTCGACGCATTTCAAGTTCCCGGACGACGGAGGATCGCTCGCGAACGCGTCGCTGCGATGCATCGGCATCGGCGAGTGCCGCAAGCAGGACTACGGCACGATGTGTCCGAGCTACATGGCCACGCTCGAAGAAGCGCACAGCACGCGTGGCCGCGCGCACATGCTGTTCGAGATGCTTCAGGGCGAGGTGGTCGGCCGCGGCTGGAAAAACGACCACGTCAAGCAGGCGCTCGATCTGTGTCTGTCGTGCAAAGCGTGCAAGTCCGAATGTCCGACGAACGTCGACATCGCGACCTATCGGGCTGAGTTCCTGTCGCACTACTACGAGCACGCACGGCGACCGCTGCACGCGTATGCGTTCGGCATGATCGATCGGTGGGCGCGACTCGGTTCAATAGCTCCTCGAATCGCCAACGCGTTCAATCATGCGCCAGGTCTGAAGAGTCTTCTCCAGCGAGTCTTGAACCTGGCGCCCGCGCGCGAGCTGCCCCGCCTCGCGCCCGTGAGCTTCCGTCAGTGGGCGACTCGACGCGGCGCACCAACGGATGGAGACGTCATCTTGTGGGTGGACACGTTCAACAACTACTTCCACCCGCAAACGAGCCAGGCGGCATTCGATCTGCTGACCCAGGCTGGTTTCCGCGTCGCCATCCCTCGCGATCATTTGTGTTGTGGACGTCCGCTCTATGACTTCGGCCTGCTCGACCGCGCCAAGGATTACCTGCAGCGCATCCTGCACGCTCTCGGTCCAGCGATCGACGCCGGCCGTCCCATCATCGTTCTGGAACCCAGCTGCGCCTCGGTCTTCCGCGACGAGCTGCGGAATCTGTTTCCGGACGATCCACGCGCCGATCGGTTGCGACGCCAGACGTTGCTGCTGAGTGAATTCCTCGAGCATCACGCGCCCGGGTATGCGCCGCCCCGGCTCGCCAGGAAGGTCTTGCTCCACGGCCATTGTCACCACAAAGCCCTGATGAAGATGACCGACGAAGAGTCGCTCGTCCGGAAGATGGGTGCCGAACTGGAGTCGATCGATGCGGGCTGCTGCGGAATGGCCGGCCCGTTCGGCTTCTTCGCAGACAAGTTCGCGATCTCGCAAGCGATAGGCGAGCGAGTGCTGCTGCCCGCCGTACGGCGAGCGCCGCCGGATGCCCTGATCATCTCGGATGGCTTCAGTTGTCGTGAGCAGATCGTGCAGGCGACAGGACGGCCGGCCTTTCACCTTGCCGAGGCCATTCAATTGGGACTCGGCCCACGGCAACTCACATGAATTGTTCATGGTCATTCAGTCCGGCGCAGGCCCGCGAAGAAGATCCAACCACCTATCAGTACGCGTTTATGAGCGACTGCCAGCCAGCAGCGCGCCGGCCCGGTTCGACGCGTGATCGTCGAGTGAGCGGCGCAGACGCACTGCCAGAACCCTATAATCGGCGGCGAGTCACCGCGCGGCGCTCACGCCGCGTGTGCTGCTCTTCACCGCCGGTGTCGCTGTCGCGTCGGCGTTGTTCTTTAAAGTATGCACAGTTTCTCGTCAAGGGGATCGAGTCATGCGAGTTATCCGCGCAGAACATCTCGGCATGTGCTTCGATCCGATCAGCGCGCTCCGCGACGAGTGAGCTAGGCTAGGATTCCTCTCCGTAGAAGCTTTCCAGGCTCGGGATGGCCCGCGCCGGCCCGGATCGCGTGAGCCGGACTCCGCCGGTCGGAGCGCGCATCGCCGCGAAAAACGCGATGGCCGCGCTCACGTTCTGCTGACGCACTTCCTCGTTGGGTTCGAGCGACCAGTTTCCGCGTTCCTGCATGTTGCCAATGACGAGCCCGTCGCTTCGCGGATTGATGCTCGCGTTGATCGTGCTGTTCGGGAGACGGCCCGACGCCCGATAGTGCACTTCGGGCTGCGGGATGCACACGGTGAGCTGCCCTCTGATCGGCACAAGCTCGTCGTCGTTGAAGAGTGTCTTTGATCCCAAGCCTGTGCAATTGATGATGACCGGCTAGCGCGTCGAGATAGATCGACGGCTCGATCGCCAATGCCGACGTGCGAATGGCGTACTTGGTCGGAAACGGATGTTCGCCCGGGCCCAGCACTTCCCGGTCCCGGCCGGTCCGCAGGTGCTCAGGAACCAAATCTCCGTCAGGACCTCCGCCCGCCGGAGGAGTCGGATCGTCCGTGGCGTTGTAGCTGTCGATCCAGTAGACCCCGTAGCCGGGGGCGCCGGCGAGGAGCTGGAGCTGCCGGTATGAGATCTCTGCCGCCTGCCTGAACTGCGCGTCCCATGCCGGCGTGCGCTGGTCCGCGGACACCAGCCCCGCGGTTGGCGTGAAGCCGGCGGACGACATGTTTGACGTCGTGTACGGCGGCACGGCCAGCGTGTAGATCGTGACGGCGAAGCCGCGGCGTTGGAGCTGTCGCGCCGCGGTCAGGCCTGGCGAACCACAACCGAGCACCGCCGCACGACGGTCTCCTTGTTCAAGCGCCATGTCGGACGCCATCGCCCCGCAGCCCCAGGCCAGCGACATGCCGGCCCCACCGAAGCCGTAGTCGTGGATCACGGTCTTGTCATCGAACTTCACGCCCTTGAGGACAAAGCCAGAGTCGCGGTGCGGGCGCAAGCCGATGGTCGTCCGGATGACCCGCTCCCACGTGATACGTGGGGGCGCCAAGTCAATCGCGGGCCGCGGCGCGAACGCCGGCGGTGTCGGCGCCGTCTGGACCACCTTCTTGGGGCCGCAGCCGGCGAGGCCGAATCCGGCGAGCGCCATGCCGCCGGTCTTGAAAAAATTCCGCCTATCCATGCTCTTCCTCCTTGGGAGAACTCCGTTGCGCGCGTGCTATCGCCTTTTTCTCGTCGGCGGCGTGTTTGATCCGCTACGCTGATCAAACACAAAGGACACAAAGGACACAAAGGGAAACGAACTGGTCTTGTCTTGGTGTCCTTCGTGTCCTTTGTGTTGATTCAGCGCCGCTACATCGAATCGAACACCGCTCTAGGAGTCGACCCGGAACAAGAACTGCGTTGTGCGCGAGAAGCTCGCTTGCGTGGTGATCGTGCCGAAGCTGAAAGGAGCGGTCAACGAATAGGCTGCGGGGTTGATGTCGCTGTTGAACCGATCCAGCCTGTCGCCGCTCGTCATCCGAATAAAGCACCGATGCCTCCGGCGGAGTCGGTCTGTACGGGCTGGTGGAGGTCGTGTAGCGGTCGGTTGGAGTCCAGACCGAAGACGGTGAGAAGGGGAACACTTCCGCTGCGGCTTGTCAACACAGGAACTTCTCATGCTGCACGGGAATTTCTCTTGCTGCATCAGCGGCGTCCGCGAATGACGCAGGCCGTGCCGGCTTTCTCCCGTCCCGGCAGTTGCATCAAGACCTCCCCGACCGCCTTCAGATAGGGCTGATGCCTGTCGCGTCTTCGTCCTAACCGTCTAGTCCCGGAGGAACTCGACAACCTCGTGGCCGAACGTGGTTGCGTACTGAAACAGAAACCCGTGACCGGAATCCGGGGTAGATCAGCAGCGATGGTGTGTGGCCGTTCGAGCGCCTGCGCTACCCGCGTTCCAGCTGCTCGCGATCCCATCGTCCCAGCGTCGCCGCGGCCTCGTACGTGCTCTGCAGAAACTCCAGCACCACGGCGCGCGGATCAGGCGTCCCTCGTACATCGTCGTACGGCAGCAGGAAGATGGAGAACTCTGCGCTATAGAAGGCCGCTGCGGGGCGGATCCGAGCTTCCTTGAAGCCCGGTGGCTCGGGCGCGGCGTAGGAGTAGAAGGCCGGGCCGGTGAGGCTGCCGCCGCCGAACCAGAGGCCGCAGCTGCTCACTTCATGCGAGTATCCCTCGCGGGTAATCGAATCGGCGCCCACGCGCTCGGGCGCCCGGCGACCGGAAAAGCGAGAGACGGCGAGATCGAAGCCGCCCCAGAAAAAGTGCACCGGACTCGCCTTGCCGATGAAGCGCGCCCGGAACTCCTTGAAGATCTCGTCCGCCGCGAGCAGCACCCGCCAGGATCGATGCGCGTACGCCGGATCGTACGATGCGTGCTGCGAATCCTCTTCGAAGCGAATCGGGGCCGGCACTTCTGACGGCACGGTCCAGATGTGGACGTCGATCGAGAGCCGGTGAAGCGTCGCCATCACCTCGCGATAGAAATCGGCGACCGACCGGGGTCGCAGCGGGATTTGCTCGGTGCGCCCGTCGCTCGTCTGGACGATCAGTACGTGATCGATGAAGTCGAACGTGACGTCGAACTCGCGATCACCGAACGGGATGGGCGTGGTGGTCAGCCCGCGGGACGTCACGTAGAGGGGCACCTGCCACCAGTGGTTGAGGTGCGGCGCAAGTTTCAGCCTGATCTTCCCAATGATCTGCGTCCACATGTGGAGCGTGTCGCGCGTATCCTTCCACGCCTCCAGCGGCAACGCGGGCCAAGACTCTGCCTCCACGCGCATCTCAGATCTCCAGTCGATTAGTACTCCGCGAACGCAGCATCCGGGTAGCAGTATAACTAGTGGACCGTATCCGCTGAAGGAGTATCGGAATATCTTCATGACCAGCGCGAGGCCGGCGGCGAAGGCTCCGACGTCGAGCAGTGCGATTGCCTTGAGGTGGATCGCAGCGTTCAGTACGTTCGGTACGGCAAACGTCACGACGCGCGCGCCGCTTGCGAGCCTCGAGCGCGAGGCCAGGGAAAAAAGGCTTCAAACCTGTTCGCACGCAAAGCCCGCGCGGCGCTGAAGGCGACGACGCGCGTCACGAACGCTGTTCAACGTTTGGTCGCAGTCCAGATTCCGCTCGTGTTCCCGCAGCCCGGATAACCGCCGAAAATCACCGAGCCGGTTGCCGTCGTGTTCGCGGTGAAAGAGCCCAGGACTTGTGTGTAGTTTGGCCCGTCGGGCGGGCCCGACCCGTAGCCGAAGCTCGGGCCCAGTGAAGGCGCCGTCGGGTTGGGGGGATTTCCGATGTCGAGGTTCAGATTCGAAAACGTATTCACCCCGGAACAACCATTGAAGCTGTATCCAACAGTGATGGCCGTCACTTTCTGCTCTGACGAAACGGTGAACGTAATCGGCCTGCCCTGGGATGTTGTCCCACTCCACTGGCCATCGTAGCGGGCAGGCCCTCCAGATGACGGCGTTGTGGGACTGTTGCCGCAAGCGCTCATCAACACGCACAATGGAATCGTCCAGACGAGTGGACCTGATTTCACCATCCGCCGCCCTCCCACAGAATGAACGGTGGTTGAATCGTATCGCAAACAGCGGTGAGCTGGCCGCGGACCGCCAGCTCGCCTTGGCGGAGCGAGCGTGCGCGATCCGCGGCCTTCGCTTCAAGACGTTCTGCGGTCGATGCCCACGCTACTGGCGAGGCGCTGGACGCGCCTGTGACGGAACCCGAGGAGCGAGACGCGGTCCGGGCGGCGTGGGCGGGGCGCTCTCATGCGTGACCGTGTAGTCCTGCGGAATCTGGAACACCGCCGGATCCGGCTCGCGAACCGAGAAATTCCGAAGGACTTTTGTCATCCCGAAATCCGGCGCATCCACTTTCGAGAACACCACGAGCCCAAGGTCTTTCGCGGTCCACACTTCTTGAGTCGTTGTTCCCATCGCGTTGCGCGCCTTCGTGACGGCGTGGCCCTCGATCGTGGTTTCCGCGAATGCTTTGGGAACCTTGCCCGCTGCTGGCGCCGGCGGCCTCGGCTGCCCGGTCACGACGATCACCTTCGCTTCCTTGGTCGCACGATTGAGGAGCGTGACCGTGCCGCTCCGGACATCCGTGATCATCGAGCCAAGCGGAGAGTCTTCCCGCATCTTCCCGTCCCGGCTGCGATAGAAGTGACCGGGCGTGCTGAATTGTCCCTGTGACGTCCTGAACGTCGTCTCGATCTCAGCTTCCAACGCTGGTTTCTTCTGCGCGTTCACAGCACCAGGGTCGATCGGCGCTGGACGGTTCTTCTGCGCGTTCAGAGAACCAGGGTCGAGCGTCGCAGCGGCGATGACAACCACGACAAAAAGTGATGATTTTGACGATGATTTTGACATGGCGGCTCCTCTGGCGCTTTAGTTCAGCGCACACTGGTTTCTGATCGCATACCAGACGGGCGGTTCGTGAAGATCGCCATGGCTCTCACCCCCGAACATGTAATTGGCGGCATACCACTCGAGTTTGGTGCTCAACCACCAATAATTCGCCTGGGCCTCGTGGTATGCGCCCTCCGCCATGTAATACGCGAAGAGGTCCCAGTCGCCATTGAATGCGGCCTCCCCGGCATCGAAGAAGAATCGCGCCGCCAAATATTGCTCGTAGCCAAAGTTGCCCACCTGCCAGGGTGACGAACCGCCGAATTGCACGTAGTCCGTGTACGAAGACACCTGGCAGAACGAATATGCATACCCGCCCAGCGGATACAAGTCCCAGTTGACCGGGGTCCCCAGATGGATGAGATGCCGGAACGGACGCGACAGGTAATAGGATGCGATCTTCACCACGTTCCCGCCGTGGCTGTGGGCAATCAGATTCAAGTTGTCCCCGCCGATGCCGTTGAGAAAACTGGCAAGCGCAAACGCACCGTTGAAGATGCCGCCATAAAACGGCGGATAGACAGCCTCGTTGTCGAACCAGCGGAATTGGATGGGCGGATATCCGAAGGTGTTGGCGATCGCCGAGAATTCCGGCGACCAGTCATCCATCCAGGGAGGATAGGCGTTGAATGAGCCGTTGACGAGAACGGTGACATCAGCCGCCGCCGCCGTGGCGGGCTGCATGACGCTCAGCCCGGCGACGAGCGACCACGCGCAGGCACGCTTCCACTTAGCGATCACCTTCATCGCGACCTCCTTTGTGAACCTGCGACACGAAATGACGTCCACGACCGTAGACGATCACGGGAGTCCCGCTTTGACGCGCCGGCAACGCGCAGCAACCCTCCTTTCACTTTTCCACTACGTCACCATTCCGAAAAATACGGCACGTTGTGCACAGAGAATTTCCAGGAGCGGGTCGGCGATCTTTCGCTTGTGTCGCAACGGGGCGTGTCGCACTAGAATCGGCACTCGCGCGGCCGACGCGTTGTTTCACCAGGGAGGAGTCGAGCCTTCCGTATCTGAAGCAGGCGATTCGGAATTTTCTCGTCGACGAACGCCGCCGCGCGGCGCGGTCGGTCACGCCCGATGTCTGGCCCGATGCCGTCGCTGGCGGCTGGAACGACCTCGTCGACGAGTCCTCAGGCGCGCCGGACGAGGCGCGGCTGCGCGCGTGGGCGCAGAGCCTCGTGGCGATGGCGGTGGCGAGGCTCGAGACGGACTGCCGCGCGCACGGGCAGGCGCAGCATTTTCAGCTCTTCGCGCGCCGGTATCTGACCGATCGCGATCAGCCGCCGGCATGGCGAGAAGTCGGCGAGGCGTTCGGGCTCGACGAGAAAACGGCGCGCAGCCGCGCGGAGACCGCGGCCCGTCATTTTCGCGCGCTGTTGCGACAGCTGGTCGCGAGCGACATCGGCTCGGAACAGGCGATCGACGACGAGCTGCACGCCATGATTGCCGTGTTATGAACTCCGGCCCCGCCCTCCGGTCGTTGTCTCCGCCGCAGCTGAAGGCGCTGCTCTCGTCGCCGCGGACGCGCCTCCGCGTCCCGTCGAGGCGTCCGGCGTGAGCCCGGGACGACGCTCGGGCCGTACGAGATCGAGGCGCCGCTCGGCTGCGGCGGCACGGGCGAGGTGTACCGCGCGCGCGATCGGCGGCTCAATCGGATCGTGGCGATCAAGATCGTCCGCAGTCCCGGGTTCAGCGCCGAGCGCCGGGAGCAGTTCGATCGCGCGGTCGCGGGTCTCGAACGAACCGATTCCACTTCGACGTTGCGCTGGACTACAGCGTTCACGCCACTTTCTTCTCTTCGGCGCTCATCTCGTAGGAGCATCTTGACGGCGTAGGGCTGCGGATTCCGCCGCGCGATTCTGCCCTGATCAAGAAGACGAGCGTGTGTCGCCGTTCAGTGCTCGCTACTGGCCGAGGCAAGTTGAGGACCTGGGCTGGGCTGCGGTCACAGCGACCGTTCAAAGCGTCAGCGCGTGACCACGATGTTGTCGAGTCCCATCGGGTTGCCGCAGCACAGCGCCGCCGCGTTGGTCAGACGGATCAGCAGCGTGTCGATGGATGCGTTCGGCTGGCCGTTGGCAACCGTCGCGAAGTTGCCGAATGTGTTGCCCTGCCGGCCTGCGACGCTGAAGACAGTCGCGGATCCGGCCAGGCCCGTGAAGACATACGGGATGGGCGTCGTGCTCGAGTAGACGTCCACGGACTTGAACTGAAAGCGGGTGCCTCCGGCCGTCATCTTGATCTCGCCCTCGATGGTCACGCCTGCGACGGTCGAGAACTGCAGAGAGGGCGCGGGAACACCGTAGCCGCTGAAGAACCAGCTCGCAGCCGTGGGGCTGACCGTGAACCCGGACTCCGTATAGGTGGTCAGATCTCCAGCGCCAGTGCGAAACGTGATCACCACGCCGTCGGACGGAGGCGGCGGGTCAGTTGGCGGTGGAACGGGGATGGGCGTTGGCGCGGGACCGGACGTTCGCGTCATGACGATATTGACGCGAACGTCGCCGCCTGCGGGCACCGCCCAGTTGCTGGTCAGATAGCTCGTGGCAGACGCCTGCAGCGATGTGATCTCAGCGCTGATGCCCGTAAGCGTGTAATTGCCCGCCGCGTCGGTGCGGGTCGACTGTCCCGCGCTTGCTCCGTTGGACACGACGATAAGGATGTTCGGCAGAACGCCGCGCGAAGTCGCATCGGTCACCGTACCCGAGATGGTCCGCCTGGCCGCCTGCAGCGCGAAGCTCAGGCGGGTGTCCGCCTGCACCGCGACCTTCTGCGCAAGCACTGAATATCCCGATGCCGTCACGTTTAGATTGAACTCGCCGGCGTGAAGTCCTGTTAGCGCGTAGGTACCGTTGCTGTCGGTGACCGCTGCTTTGTTCGCATCGACGCCGTCCATCACGTGCACAAGCGCCGACGCGATCGCGCGTCCCGTTTGTTGATCGCTCACTGAACCCGTTAAGGCGTACGTCGCTGGCGGAGCGGGCGACGGAGCCGTCGGCGTTTGGGTGGGACTGCTGCCCTGACCGGCACACGCGGTCAGCCAAAGGCACGCGCTGACCATCGTCGTCACACGACTCACGATGGCTCTTCCCATAGATCGTCACATGTTACTGCGGAACGGCGACGTGATGTCCGCGGGCGCGAGGTGGTGGCGCCTAGCGAGTCTGACCAGAAAGCTTCAAGGCGACCGCGATCTCCGCGGCCCAATCTGGAACGCGTAGAGATCGCCGGTGAACGTCCCGCGTGAGGGATCGCCAACATCGGTATCGGTCAATTACTGTGCGGTTTTCGTGATCGCCGTCGGCACCCGTCCTTGGCTCCAGTGTGGGCTCGCCGCAATCGCGCGGCAGTGCGGCCGGGCTTGAACGGCACAAAAGCGGGACGTGTTACTCGGGAGATCAGTTGAACAATGCTACGGTTTGCGCACGCCTGCCAGTTTCATCAGCTCGTCATCCGTCCACGGCCGATTACGACCGATTGAGAGCGCCCGCACAGCCTTCACAGTGTCGGTATCGACGGGCGCGGCGGCCTGCCCCCACTCGCGCCGCACGTAGGTCAACACGTTCGCGATCTGCTCGTCAGTGAGTTTCGAGCCGATGGGCGGCATCAGGCCAAACGCGCCCTCTTTGCCGTTCAGCAGAATGCGAGTCGGGATCTCGGCCGGCCCCAGCGTCAAGGCCGCACCGATCAGCGTTGGCGCGCGCTTGTCCTCGCCGCGGCCGTCGGGCTGATGGCAGGCCTGACAGATGTTTCTGTAGATTTCGCGCCCGGCGTCGAATCGCCGCTGCTCTTCGGCGGTGAGCGACGGCAGTGGCGCGGAGTCACCCGGCTTGCCAGGCCACGAAACGCGCGCGACCACGGCACTCACTCGCGGCGCCAGTTGATCACTTGTAGCCAGCCCGGTCAGCGCGACCGGTTCGCGGTTCAACTGCAGCCGGGCTCCGCCGCGACCACCGCCGCTGGCTCCGGGATCCGCGGGAGGCGCTTCCGGTCTCGTGTAGGCATAAGCGCCGCCGGGGCCGGCGCGTCCGCCCGGACAGGTTGGACAGGGCGCCGGAACGGTGGTCTCGGTGGCGGCGACTCGTGGCGCGGACGTCCCCGGCATCGTAACTCCGAGCAACGCGACCTCCACCCCACGCAGCAATGCGGACCGCTGCCAGTCGGTGCGGCGGCCGTCGGCGATCCACGCGAACACGTCCTGGATTCGCGACTCCTGCGCGCTCCGCAGGATCGTGGCGGCGAGCATCGTGATTGATGCCTGGCGCTGCGGCGTTTGCCCGGCCCCGGCATGCGCTTCGAGCAATGAGATCACGGCAGCATTCCGCTCGCTCGCCGGAAGCGCGCCCAGCGATGCGGCGAGTTGCCGTCGCACAGCCCAGTCCGCGTCATGCAACCGCTTCAACACGGTGGCGTGAAGCGGATGATTCGGTTTGCCAAGCCACCGCTCCGCAAGGCGAACTGCCGACGCGCGCACGTCACGCGATACATCATCCAAGGCGCGAGTCACCGTTGCCGGATCGATGGCATCGATCCCGTCCAACGTCCACAGCGCGTGCAGGCGCACGCGCCAATCCGGGGCGCTCTGGGCCAGCTTCGCGAGCGCCGGAATCACGGACGCCGGCCGGCGCTCAACGAGCAGACGCTGCGCGTTGTCACGCCACCAGCCGTTCGGGTGCGAGAGCGTCGCCACCAGCTGCGCCGGCGACGCACTCGACAGTACTTGCGGGGCCCCCGGGGCCCGCGAGGCATCACGCCGCGTCGTCTCGTGCACCACGCGATAAATCCGGCCCAACCCGATCGGCTGCTCCAGCTTGCGCGCGAGAATCTGATCCCGAAGGTACTCCGTCATGGACAGACGGTCTTCGAGGATCCCGCGATACATGTCCACGACGTACAACGTGCCGTCGGGCGCATTGGAGAGATAGACGGGACGGAAGCGCTCGTCGGTCGAGGCCAGGAACTCACCCTGTTCGTACGCCTTGCGCGCCCGCAGCGTGGTGCCGTCGTCGCTCAGGACAATGCGACTCACGAGATTGGCTGCGGGCTCGGCCACGAAGACGTTTCCGTAGAGATCCGCCGGCAGCCGATCGCCGCGGTACACCACCGGAGCGCAGACGGCCGTGAACCGGGCCAGCGACCCGTCGGCACGCACGATGCCGAACTGATAGGCCCGGTTGGTCGCGGGTGTGGGGCGGACGGGCCAGACGACGTTCAGCTCGGGGTTGTCGTCCGCGAGCCGTTCGTAGCTCCCGCGCGTGCGCAGCAGATTCGGATTGCGCGCGAAATAGACCGTCGGCACGAGATCCACGTGCAACGCCGACTCGTTCGTGTTGCGGTAGATGCGGCCCGCATCGTCCTCGGTCACGCCCCATTGCCCGCGGCGCAGCGTGCGGCGCACCTCGAAGGCACCGTTCTTCAGCCGCAGCGCGATGTCCTGCGCGGCGACGTGCATCCAGTTGTCGAGCGACCAATGGAACTCGTTCGCGTTGTTCTGCGGATCCGCCTCCAACCGGCCGTACTGGTTGGTGACGAGCTCTTTGGTGTCCATGCGTAGATCGCCATTCGTATCGCGCATCAGCCAGGCGTTGGGTGGCTCACCCACCAGCACACCACGATCGAGGACCTTCACCGCCCGCGCGAGTACCAGGCCATCCGCGAAGACCGTCCGTTTGTCCATCCTGCCGTCGCCGTTCTCGTCCTGCAGCACGATCACGCGGCCGACCGGATCGCGCTCATTCGCCCCGCTGATGTTTCGCATGTAGCCGGACATCTCGACCACCCAGAGTCGTCCATCAGGATCCCAGTCGATCGCAACCGGGTCTTGGACAAGCGGCTCGCTCGCGACGAGCTCGACGGAATAGCCCGGCGGCAGGTAGAAGGTCTTCAGCGCCTCGGCGGGCGACAGCGGCGGAGATTCGCTCGAGACTTCCTGCACGCGCGGCGGCCATGAACGCTGGGACGGCGAGCTTTGCTGGCCCTGTGAGCTATGCCCGGTGAGCACGGCCGCCGCGACGAGGAGGGCACTTGCGTGGATTCTCGTACGCATCGCGAAAATCGATCCTAGTGCAGAATATCGACGTGAAACGCCGGGACTTCCTGACCCGCTCCGCTCTGGCGCTGCTGGGCGTGACCACGCGCGGCGACGCGGCCCATTCGACAGGCTCAGGGCAGGCTGCGGAGCCCGCGTTAGGCGAGCCCGCCTTCGCCAAGGCTACGGCGGACGGGCCGATTATAGACATCCACCAGCATCTCGGCTACAGCGGCCGTCCCGACGACGTGCTGCTCGCGCACCAGCGCGCGATCGGCGCGACGACGACGATTCTGCTGCCTGCTGGCCGGCTCGCGACGGGCCCATCCACGCATGGAGGTCTGGCGAATGGCCTGCAGGCGGAGGCGCTGGGGAACGAAGCGTGCGATCAGTTCGTTCAGGCACATCGTCAGGCATTCCTGTTTGGCGCGAACGACGTGCCCGATCTCGAGGGTGCGACACGAGAGATCGAGCGCTACTTGAAGCGCGGCGCCGTGGTGATTGCCGAACAGAAATTCGGCGTGGAATGCGACTCAGCGGAGATGCAGAAGATCTACGCGCTCGCCCGCGCGTACGACGTGCCCGTACTGATGCACTGGCAGTTCAAGATGTACAACTACGGTTTCGAGCGCTTCCACAAGATGCTCGAGAAGTTTCCCCGAGTGAAGTTCCTCGGCCACGCACAGACATGGTGGGCGAACATCGACCGGAACCACACCGACCAGACCGTGCTCTATCCGAAAGGTCCAGTCACGTTCGGTGGCCTGACCGACCGTTACCTGAGCGACTACTCCAACATGTACGGGGACCTCTCCGCCGGGTCAGGGCTCAACGCGCTGACGCGCGACGAGAATTTCACGCGCGATTTCATGACGCGGCATCGCGACAAGCTGCTTTTCGGCAGCGACTGCAACGATCGCGACGGGGGCGGACCGAACTGTCTGGGCGCCCAGATCATCGCGAGTATCCGCCGCCTGGCGGCCAACCGGCAGATCGAGCGAAAGCTGCTCTACGAGAATGCGAAAAGCTTGTTTCGGCTCTGAGAGGAAATCGCCCGCGTAGATCGGGTCTCGCAGGATGCGATGAATCTCGGGATTTTGCCAGGCGACGGTGCGCGCCCGGTCAAGCTAAAAGACAACTGGGACGCTGTGCCAGCAAAGTGCGCCGATGCGATCACTGTGCGTCAGCGATCGCTTCATCCGATGCGCTCTTGAAAAGAGCGGCGACGCTGAGGAACGCGTCGACGACGGAAGGGTCGAAGTGGGTACCCTTGCCGCGGACGATCAACTCCACAGTGGCATCGTGCGACAGGCTCTTTGCATAGAGCGCCCGCGCGTGAGCGGCATCGTACACGTCAACAACCGCCATCACCCTGCCGGCGACCGGAATCGCCGTGCCGCGCAGGCCCTGCGGGTATCCGGTTCCGTCCCAACGCTCGTGATGCGTATACACGATGTCCTTCGCCATCTCGAGCGTCGCATCGTCGCGCACGCCCACACGCGCCTCGGCCCTCAGAATGACCTCGCGGCCGAGCGTGGGATGGGTCCGCATTTCCGTGAGCTCCTCTGGAGTCAGCGCCCCCGGCTTGTTGAGGACGCGATCAGAAACTCCCACCTTGCCGATGTCGTGCAGAGGCGCCAGGCTCGAGAGGAGATCGATCCGCTCGCGCGTGAGATAGGCGCGGAAGTCGGGCTGCGTGGCGAGCTGCTCTGCGAGCAGGCGGGCGTACTGTTGGGTGCGGCGCGAATGACGGCCAGTCTCGGCGTCTCTGACTTCAGTCAGAGACAGCAGCGCCTGCACCATCAAACGCTGGGCCGAGGTCTTTTCGCGAGTGGCGCGGTCTGCTCGTCCGCGCTCGACCGTGAACTTCGCGAGCGTCATGACAGCGAGAGCGGCCAGAACGCCTATCGTAGGGAACAGCGGCGATATAAACATGCCGCGGGTCGAAAGTAGCCACTCGGTTCCCCACCAGAGTGCCGCGACGCTCGCGGCCGCGCCGATCAGTCCCGAAGCGATACCGATTCCTGCGACCAGCACCGCCATCGCGATGCCTAGAAGAAGCACGACCAGGCTTTCCAAGGATGTTCCGAGCGCGGATCGATGGACGAAGTCCTGCTCTAGGAGGTTATCGGCGACCGTGGCCTGTACTTCCACACCCGTGAACAGCGTATCGAGGGGCGTTGCCACCACCTCGCGCGTGCCGAGCGCGGTTGTGCCGACGAGCACGATCTTGCCGCGCAACGCGCCGACGGGGACTTGGTTTGTCAGAACATCCGCCGCCGAAAAGTACGGGAACGTTCGCTTCTTCCCTCGATAGCGCAGTAACAGATTGCTCTTTCCGTCGACCGGCACGGTCCGGTCGTCGATCGTCAGCGAGGAGGCATTCACGTTGGCGATCCGAAGCGCGATGTCGCGTGCACCTGTTGCGGCCGCGACGGCGGCGAGCGCCAGCCCCGGATATACGCGGCCGTCGAGCTCGGCTAGGAGCGGCACGCGTCTGAGGATGCCGTCGGAGTCGGGAGCCGCGTTCAGAAAACCCGACGTGGCGGCGGCTTCGGCCAGCATCGGCAGGTTGCACACAGCACCCGTCGCGTGAAAGAGAGGCTCGTATCGCGTCTCATCTGGAGGCTGAACGATCGCGATGCCGATCGGATGCAGCACGCACGCGCTTTGGGCGCGAGGTGCTGCCTCGAATGTGAGCCCGTAGCCGAGGATGACGCGACCCTCGCGAAGCGCTCCGGCCAGCGCAGCATCCGGCGCCGCCGCCATGTCGCCGTTCGAGCGCCCGCCGGCGTCTCCAGGGTCTCCAGGCTGACCATAACGATCGGATTCGGCGAACATGATGTCCAGCGCAATCACCGATGCCCCCGCGTTCCGCAGGAGCGTGATCAACCGGCCGACGACATCGCGGCGCCACGGCCATTGACCGATCGTGGAGAGGCTCCGATCGTCCACGTCGACAATGGCGACGTTCTGACCAGGCCCCTTCGTGCGAGTCGATCGCAGCAGGATGTCGTACACCGAGTCGTCGAGGCGGGCGAGAAGTGTCGGTCGAAAGACGCCGAGCACGGCTGTGACCAGGACGGGCACGACGCCGCACAGAAAAATCAAATGGCGGCGTGGCGCGCCATGCGCTCTCGGCAAGGTGCGGTTACCTCACCGTGATCTCGACACGGCGGTTGCGGGGCTCCGACGTGTTGTTGGGCGTCTTGACGAGCAAGTCGCCCTCGCCGTGGGAGGTCACTTCGATCGTCGACGGGGCGAGACCTGCCTCCACGAGAATATGGCTGACACTGATCGCGCGCTTCCGACCGAGCGCGAGGTTTGCTTTGGGATCACCCATTGTGTCGGTATGCCCGACGACAATAACCTCCGGGACCGAAAGCCCCTTCACGGTCCTCAGGATCTCGGGGACGAGGGCGGTCGATTCTTCGGTCAGCGCGTCGGACTCGAACCGGAAATGCAAAGTGAAGTGACGCGGGGCGGGTGGCAACGCAGCCAACGCCTCGCCAAACAACCGTTTCACGTCGGCTTCGCTCATTGTACTGACGGGTCCAGGAGGGCCATTCGCCGTGACGCGCGTCGCGGCGCGTGGAGCGGCCAGGTCCGCGGATCCAAACTCGTCGGAGACGCGGGCCCGTCCGGTTGTGCCGCTTTCCGGATCCGGCAGCAACACGATCAACGTCGGCGGCATCGGGCGCGTCGGTTGCGCGACACGCTGAGGACCGCACCCAGCCACCAGGAAAACGGCGATCATCACAAGGAGCGCCGATGGTCTCGCGGTCGCCATGCGTGGCTTTCGTTGCGGGAGTACCACTACGGCTCGACGCGGACAGCGACGGTCGTACCCCGGACGCCGACGATCGCGGCCGGCGTTTCGAGGCGGATGGAGTCGGGAGCGAGCTTGGCCATGCGGCCCGACACGTACGCCGCCACACCGCGAACGAAGTTCAGAACCATCCCGAAACCGCCTTCGCCGGGCGCGTACACGTAGCGCTCGAGGCGCACTTCGCTGCTCGGGCCAATTGAAAGCCGGGTGTCATCCTTCAGCGTGACGCCGACGGTTCCATCGACACCGGTTCGGAGTGCGTCGGTCACGAAGACAGGCTCTCCGGGCCGGGCCGGAACCGTCGCGTTCTGGCGCACAATGAAAGCGGATCCGGAAGCAATCTTGACGTGTCCAGCGGGCGACGGCTGCTGGGCGAGCGCCGGTGTAGCCGCGGCGAGAATCATCGTGAGGACGCCGCCCGTCCGTCGAAGACCGAACATAGAACCTCCCGAGATTAAAGACATGTTTCGCACAAACCTGCACAAGCAACAGATTTGAAGGCAGGCGCACGAAAGTGGCACTGTCTCCGGCCCGATCTGTGGAGTTTTCCCGAGCAACTGCTGCCATCAGCAGAGCCTGCACGGGTCGTACCGGACAGTTATCTACAATGACGTGAGTGATGCGAACTATTTCGCGAGGGGAGTCGGTCGGACCTGGAACTTCACAACTTTTGGCCGTGTACCTTTGCCGCCTTCCTGGTGCCAAGGCGTGTACATCGAATAGCTCGACCAGAACCCGCGACCCTTCCAGCCGGCATTCGGATCATCGATCCGTCCCGATGCCGCCCGAGCGGCGAATCCCAGCGGGTAGGGAACGCGCAACGTCAACGTCGTCATCTGACCGCCTTGCGGCATCACGACGAAGAACGAGTCTGCGTTGACGTCGCCGGACAGCACCACGTCCTTGCCGAGACCGAGCGTGTTGTCCCGATCGATCTCGGTCATGTACAGCATGTCCGTGCTGGAATAATCGGGGCCTCCCTGGAACGTCGGACCGGGTTTCGTGTACACCGTCCATCCTTCAGGGCACTGCTGCCCGGTGGCGTTCGGTCCATTCAGCACCTTGCACTTGCGGCGGTCGAAACTCAGCATCTGATGAGCGCCCCGCCAGTTCTGCCAGACCAGGCCGTTACTGTCGATGGCCACGCCCCCCGAACCAGGCAACGGCATTTTGTCAGGAGGCGGCACGTAGACCTCCGCCTTACACGTTTGCGGCGGGTTGCCCCCGAGCTCGATGCGCACGAGCTTCGTGTCCCTGACGCCGATTCCCGAGCACCACAGGCTCCCATCGATTGGGTTGATGGCATCCCCGTAGCATCCGAACTCGATCCGGTGGTCCTTCTTGGGATCGATCGGTTCCTTGGGCTCGGTCCACTCGGTGATCGTGCCGTCGCCGTTCGTGTCCAGCACGGCCGGACACCAACCCTGCGACGCTTGGGCGTCGTGGGTTTTGTCGAATGCCACGGTGTCGACCCAGCCGATGGCGTTGTTCTGGCCGAAGACGATCGAGCCCTTGTCGTCGAAGTGGTTATGGTCCGCAGCAAAACAGGAGTCGATCGTCGTGAACTGTCTCGTCTTCGGGTCGTACACCTCGATCTGCCTGGCGCTCGGACCCGGGATCGGGAAGTACTTGGCGAACTTGTTGATCGATCCGTCTTTGCAGAACGCGGGCTGTTGTTGTGGAGCTCGAATCCGTGCCGTGACCCACACGCGCCCGTGGCTGTCCATCGTCACGCTGCGGGGGTCGGCCGACCGTTGCCAAATCTTCTCGTCCCTCCAGAACGGAGACGCCGGCGTGTCGGTGTCGATCGGGGGCGCGCCCGACGGAACCTTGATCTCGGTCGCTGCGTTCTCGCGCGGATCGAGCACGGCGATGATGTCGGAGCTCTGGATGGATCCGTAGACCAGCCCGTTCGCGTTCATCGTGGGAGTGCGCTCGTCGGTGGCGGCCACATCAGTCCGTCTGCTTGTCGGCAGGGCCCAGTCCCACATCGAGATCACGAGGTTGCGCTCGAGACCGGCCGGACGCGGCGGGGCCTTGGGATAGGCGCCCGCGGCGATACGATCGGTCCAATCGGCGTACGCCTTGCGCTGCGCCCCCATGCGCTTGAAGTTGGCGCTCATGCCGGGCCCATTGGGGCCCATCGTCACGTGGTGATCCCAGGCGTCAAGGCTGGACGTGTACGAGCCAAGATTCTTCGAAATTTCGCGGGTCGCAAGGTCGCCCACTTGATGGCATGAGTAGCACGCCTTGGTTTCCAGGAGCACGTCCTTGTCGGACATATCTCCTTTGGGAATCTCCATGAGGCTCAGCCAATAATTTGCCGGATACACCTGCGCGGCGGCGCGGCCGTCCGTCGCGACGACGGCTTTGAGATCGAGAT
>MNEX01000249.1:2477-16073 GCA_001917905.1 Acidobacteria bacterium 13_1_40CM_65_14 | reverse complement strand
TCCGCCGTTCACCCACCGGTGAACGCTTTCGGAAACCATGCGATCACGACCGCGCGTCCCTCGAGCTCGCTCAGCCGATACGTGCGGCCGTCGGAGCCGGGCAGCGTGAAATCAGGCGCGAGATCGCCCGGTTTCAGCTCAACCGTTGATTCCATGCGTCGTGTGCTCACGTTCACGACACCGACAATGGTGGCTGCCACTGTGGTCAACACCGTTCTCAGCCGAGACAACATCCGATGGATTCGTGTCATTCTAGTGAGGGCCCCCCAGCCCGGAACGCGTCCTGCGTCCATCTTTTTTTGTATGAATCACACTTCTCCAATTCCGCGGATCGCCATCGTCATCGCATGCCTGTTTTCGGTTACCTCTTGTGACAAGTTGGGACTTGGAGGCGACAAGAGCCCCACCGCGCCCAGCGGTCCACCGTCTGCGGGCTCGACCGTCGTGTACGCCGCCATCGGCGCGAGTGACGCCAATGGCGTCGGTTCGAGCGTCGTGTGCGCGCCGTTCGTCGATTGCCCGAACGGGATGGGCTACGTGCCGGTGACGGCGCGCACCCTGACCGCCCAGGGTTTCACGGTCAAGCTGACGAATCTCGGCCTCGCCACCTCGGTCATCGGCGCTGACTTCGCGCAGCTTGGCGCGAACTACGGCCGCACCATCGTCGGCAACTTCATCGAGCAGGAAATGCCGTTTGTGCCGCAGAACGCGACCGTCGTCACGATCTTCGCGGGCGGCAATGAAGTGAACACGATCACCGCCGCGCTCGGCGGAGGCGCCGGTGGATCCGATCCGCTCGGCTTCATCGACAATCAGGTGAGGGCGTTCGGCGTCGACTACAACACGCTCATCGCCGGCATCCGCGCGCGCGCCGGGCAGCCGCGCATCGTCATCCTCAACGTCCCGAACTTGGCGGGACTGCCATTTCTTGCCGGCGCGTCGCTGGCACAGAAGCAGGCCGCGCAGCGCGCGGCCGTCGGCATGACGCGCACCGTCGTCAACCCGCTTTTCTCCGACAGCATCGCCATCGTCGATCTGATGTGCGATTCGCGCAGCTATCAGTCATCGATCTACTCGTCGGACGGCTTTCATCCGAACGATGCCGGACATGCGTTTCTCGCGTCGGAAATCGTCAAGGCGATCACGCAAAGCACCTATCCGAGACCGCAAAGCGCCTGCGCCGCGATGACGCTGGTGCCGTGACCTTCACGGATGCGGTCGAGCGGCTCGAGGCCGCGTTCACGCGCGAGCTGCCGGGTGAAGCGGCGCAAGATCGGCTGGCGCCGATACCGCGCCGCGAGTGGCCCGCCGGCATCACTCCGGCGCGGATTCGCAACGCCGCTGGTCTTTTACTCGTGTACCCGTGGTCTGAGAAGAACGCAAAGGTCGCAAAGAACGATCTTCCTTTGCGCGTGTCGCGGCCTTTGCGTTCCTCGTTGGACGCGCATCTCGTGTTGACGGTACGTGCCGACACGCTCGGCCGGCACGGCGGTCAGGTGTCGCTGCCGGGCGGAGTCGTCGATCCCGGCGAGACATTCGAGCAGGCGGCGTTACGCGAGGCGCACGAAGAGATTGCCCTTTCGCTCGACGGTGTTCGTGTGCTGGGCGCGCTGACGCCGCTCGACATTCCGGTCAGCGGATTTCGTCTGCACCCGATCGTCGCGATCCGCTCCAGTCGGCCGACGCTCCGGCCGGCTGACGGAGAGGTCGCGCGGATCCTCGAGCTCGATCTGGAAGAGCTGCTCGATCCGAAGTGCGTGCATTCGACCGAACGCGTGCGCGACGGGCATGTGCTGACGATTCCGGCGTTTCACGTCGACGCTCACGGCGGCCACGAAATCTGGGGCGCGACGGCGATGGTGCTGGCGGAGTTCTTGGCTTTGCTCGGCTGGGCCTCCCCGCCCTCAGATTCTCAGTTGTCGTAGTACAGATAGAACTCGTGCGGATGCGGCCGGAGCCGCATCGGATCGAGCTCCTTCTCACGCTTGTAGTCGATCCACGCCCGGATGAGATCCTCGGTGAAGACATCCCCTCTGAGGAGGAATGCATGATCCGTGTCGAGCGCGTTGATCGCTTCTTCGAGTGAGCCGGGTGTCGTGCGAATCCCCATTTCCGCCATTTCCCCACGCGTCATCTCGTAGATATCGCGATCCAGCGGCTTGCCCGGATCGATCCGGTTTTGAATTCCGTCCAACATCGCCATCAGCATGGCCGACCAGGCAAGATAGCCATTGCAGCTCGGATCCGGACACCGGAACTCCAGCCGTTTGGCTTTCGGGCTCTTCGAGTACATGGGAATCCGGATGGCGGCGGAGCGATTGCGCGCCGACAGCGCGAGGTTTACCGGCGCCTCGAAGCCTGGCACCAAGCGGCGATAGGAGTTCGTGGTCGGCGCCGCAAAGGCAAGGATGGCCGGCGCGTGCCTGAGGAGCCCGCCTGCCGCGAACACCGCCAGCTCGCTCAGGCCTGCATACCCGTCGCCGGCGAACAGCGGCTTGCCGCTCTTCCACAACGACGTGTGCGTGTGCATGCCGCTGCCGTTGTCCTCGAAGATCGGCTTTGGCATGAAGGTGACGGTCTTGCCGTGACGGCGTGCGACGTTCTTGCAGATGTACTTGTACCACATGAACTGATCGGCCATCATGAGCAGCGGCTGAAACTTCATATCGATTTCGCTTTGGCCACCGGTCGCGACTTCATGATGGTGCGCCTCCACGACGATACCGATTTTGCGCATCTCATAGACCATCTCGCCCCGAAGATCGTGGTAGGTGTCGGTGGGACTGACCGGAAAGTAGCCGCCTTTGAAGCTTGGTTTGTAGCCGAGGTTCGGCTCTTCGATTCGTGCCGTGTTCCAGGCACCCTCCGCCGAGTCGATTTCGTAGTAGCCTTTGTGCTGGTTCTGCTCGTACCGGATTTCGTCGAAGATGAAAAACTCCGGTTCGGGCCCGATGTAGCACGTGTCGGCAGTCCCTGTTTCACGCAAATACGCTTCCGCTTTGCGCGCAACGTGCCGCGGGTCGCGAGTGAAATCCTTACCGGTGATCGGATCGACGACGTTGGCGATCACGCTGACGGTTGGTTTCTCGAAGAACGGGTCGAGACAGGCCGTCGCCGGATCGGGCAACGCCAGCATGTCGGATTCGTGGATGCCCATCCATCCGCGGATGGATGAACCATCGAAGCCGAGGCCATCCTTGAAGGTGTCCGCGTCCCAGAGATCAATCGGGAACGAACAGTGTTGCCACGTGCCGAGCATGTCGACGAATTTGAGGTCGATCATCTCAGCCGAGTGCTCCTTCGCGAGCTTGAAAAAGTCATCGGGGCTCATAACGGCAGCTCCTCGTTCTCATCATCTTCGGGTGGTCGACAGATTGTGCATGATCTGCAACGATTAAGTGTCGCGCTGCATTCCTTTGACCATCCTTGAAGTCCTGGAGTGTTTTTCTTGCGGCTCGTGCGCTGTTAGTAAATAATGCGAGGTTTCATTACACACGGCGGCATTCAGTTTCTCCGTTGTTCTTGGTCCGCGTATCGGCGGGCGGGCGTTCACGTCAGGCAGATTCACGAAGGGGGCGACGATGGGTTCGGCAGTGTTGGCCGAGGCAATCCACGCAATTCGCGACTGGTCGGTGACCGATGCGAAGGAGAGACGCACGCCGAAGACGGCCGAGGCATTCGGCAGCCTCGTGTTCAACGACGAAGTGCAGCAGGCCCGCCTCCCGAAGCCTGTCTACCACGCGCTCCGGCGCACGATCACGCACGGGGTGCCGCTCGATGTCTCGGTCGCCGACGCGATCGCGGCCGCGATGAAGGAATGGGCGGTCGAGCACGGCGCGACGCACTATACGCACTGGTTCCAGCCGCTCACCGGCATCACCGCCGAGAAGCACGACTCGTTTCTGCAGCCGACCAACGACGGCCAAGCGGTTCTGGAATTCTCGGGCAAGGAGTTGATCAGGGGCGAACCGGATGCGTCGAGCTTCCCGTCGGGCGGCATGCGCTCCACCTTCGAAGCGCGCGGCTACACCGCGTGGGATCCGACCAGCCCGCCGTGGCTGCTCTACAGCGGCGGCTCTGTGACGCTCGTGATTCCGACGGCGTTCGTGAGCTGGACCGGAGAAGCGCTCGACAAGAAGACGCCGCTGCTCCGCTCGATGGAAGCCTTGTCGAAGCAAGCCGTCCGCGTACTCAAGCTATTCGGCTCGACCGCCGAGCGCGTCGTCACGACGTGCGGTCCGGAGCAGGAATATTTTCTCATCGACCGCTACTTCTATTTGTCGCGGCCGGATCTCATCAACGCCGGGAGGACGCTCTTCGGCGCGAAGCCGCCGAAGGGGCAGGAGCTGGAGGATCAGTACTTCGGCGCCATTCCGGATCGCGTGATGGCGTTCATGTCGGAGGTCGAGAGCGAGCTGTACAAGGTCGGCGTGCCGGTGAAGACGCGCCACAACGAAGTGGCGCCGAGTCAGTACGAGATCGCGCCGGTGTTCGAGAACGCGAACGTCGCGACCGATCATCAGATGATGACGATGGAGACGATGCGCAGGGCGGCGCCGAAGTACGGCCTCGCGTGTCTGCTCCACGAGAAGCCGTTTGCGGGCGTCAACGGATCGGGCAAGCATCTGAACTGGTCGATCAGCGACGACGAGGGGCACAATCTGCTCAGTCCGGGTGCGAATCCGCACGACAACATGCAGTTCCTGGTGTTCTGCATGGCGGTGCTTCGCGCGGTGAACAAGTGGCAGGGGCTGCTGCGCGCGAGCATCGCGAGCGCCGGCAACGATCATCGGCTCGGCGCGAACGAAGCGCCGCCGGCGATCATCTCCGTCTTCCTCGGCGACATGCTCACCGATATCTTCGAGCAGATCGAGAAAGGCGGCGCGAAATCGACGAAGCACGGCGGCGAGCTCGACACCGGGGTCCTCGTGCTGCCGAAGCTGCCGCGAGACGCGGGCGACCGCAACCGGACCAGCCCGTTTGCGTTTACCGGCAACAAGTTCGAATTTCGCGCGGTGTCGTCCAACCAAAGCATCGCGTACCCGAACATCGCGCTGAACGTCGCCGTCACCGAATCGCTCGATTACATGGTCACCGAGCTCGAGAAGGCGACCAAGGGCGGCAAGTCGCTCGAGAAGGCCGTGGCCGAGCTGCTGCAGAAGGTGATCAAGGAGAACAAGGGAATCATCTTCAACGGCAACAATTACTCGAAGGAGTGGGAGAAGGAAGCAGGCAAGCGCGGTCTGCTGAACTTCAAGAACACGGTCGACGCACTGCCGCAGCTCATCTCGAAGGACGCCGTCGGCATCTTCGAGAAGTACAAGGTACTGAACGAGCGCGAAGTGCACGCACGGTACGACGTGATGGTCGAAACCTACAACAAGACCGTCAACGTCGAGGGTCAGTTGATGGTGCTCATGGCCAACCGGTACATCCTGCCGGCGGCGCTCGAGTATCAGAAAAGAGTCGCCGACAGCGTGGCGGCGGTGAAGTCGGTGGGCGGCAAGTCGGTCGAAGGCAAGAAAACGCTCGATCGGCTGACGGCAATGACCGACGACTTCAAGCGACGCACCGACAAGCTGCAGCACGAGCTCGAGCACGAAGGCAACGGCGACGCCGTGAAGCACGCGAAGCACTACCGCGACACGGTCATTCCGGCGATGGCGGCGCTGCGCGAAGCGGGCGACGAGCTCGAGGTCGTGATCCCGCACGAGCTCTGGCCGCTCGCGACGTATCGCGAGATGCTCTTTATCAAGTAAGTCTGAAGTTTGAAGTCTGAAGTTTGACGGGCCCTGACTTCAGACTTCAGACTTCGCACTTCCGACTTCTAAAAGCCTCGCTTCAGATCCGCTTCGGCCGCGATGAAGCCGAACGCCGGCCATGCGCGGCCGGCGATGACCTTCTCGAAAATCTCTCGCGCTTTCTGTCGATCGCCATTCACCAGATACCAGTTGCCAACGCCGTACCCCTGCGTGGCGATCTGGGTATCGTCCGCCGTGTTGAGATTGAGCACCGACTCCGGCGAGCGCAGGCCCTTGTACATCAGGAGCCGCTGGTGATACGCGGTGTTCTCGATCACATCCATCCGTTCTTTGATCGGCTCGAGTACCTGGCGTGCGTCGGCGTCGCGCTTCAGGCGGCGCAGGGTCATGTACAGCCAGTCGCTCGTCGCGACCAGCATGTCGTCGTTCACCGTCGAGACCTTCATCCCTTCACGATACGCGTCGCGCGCGCGCGCGAAGTCGCCCTGCAGGTAGTACGCGAGGCCGAGGTGGTACCATAACCTCACATTGGCCAAGCGACGCAAACCTGCCGATCGATCGCTGTTCGACAACTTGGAGCCGGCCGATGCGGGCCCGCGCCGCGATGCGGCGATTCGATCGTCGCTGCTCGGCGGCGGCAACGGCGGCGGGGTCGACAACGTCGCGCTGCACGAGGCGGCGCAGTCGCGGTATCTCAACTACGCGCTCTCCGTCATCACGGCGCGCGCGCTGCCCGACGTCCGCGACGGCTTGAAACCGGTTCAGCGCCGCATTCTGTACACGATGTGGCAGCAGAGCCTCACCGCCGACGCCAAGCACCGCAAGTGCGCCAAGGTCGTCGGCGACGTGATGGGCAGTTACCACCCGCACGGCGACGCCGCGCTGTACGAGACGCTCGTCCGCATGGCGCAGTCCTTCTCGCTGCGCTACCCGCTCGTCGACGGCTCCGGTAACTTCGGATCGCTCGACGGCGACAGCGCCGCGGCGATGCGGTACACCGAGTGCCGCCTCGCGCGCATCGCCGACGAGATGCTCACCGAGATCGAGCAGACGACGGTGCCCTTCCGGCCGAACTACGACGGCACGAAGACCGAGCCAGTGGTGCTGCCGGCGCGGATTCCGAATCTGCTGGTCAACGGCACCACCGGCATCGCCGTCGGCATGGCGACCAACGTCCCGCCGCACAATCTCACGGAGGTCTGCACGGCGCTCGGCAAGCTGCTCGACAACGAGGACATCGGCAACGCGCAATTGTGCCGCTATATCAAAGGTCCGGACTTCCCCACGGGCGGGCAGATTCTGAATTCGCAGGATGAGCTGAAGCAGATCTACAAGACCGGCCAGGGCGGCATCCGCCTGCGCGGCACGTGGGACATCGGACCGGAGACGCGATCCACCAAGACGATCTACATCGAGAGCATTCCGTATACGGTGAACAAGGCGCAGCTCGTCGAGCGCATCGCGGAGATCGTCATCGGCCGCAAGCTGCCGCAGCTCCTCGACGTGAAGGATCTGTCGACCGAGGACGTGCGCATCGCGGTCGAGATGAAGAAGGACGCCGACGAGAAGATGGTCATGGCGTACCTCTTCAAGCACACGCCGCTGCAGATCAACTTCGCCGTCAACCTCACGTGCCTCATCCCGACCGAGAATCCTGAAGTTGGACGGCCCGAGCGGCTCGATCTCAAACAGATCCTCTGGCACTTCCTGCACTTCCGGCTCGAGGTCGTGACCAAGCGCCTCGAGCACGAGCTCGCCGCGCTCAAGAAGCGCATCCACATCCTCGAAGGATTCGAGACGGTCTTCGATGCGCTCGACGACATCATCAAGATGATCCGGAAGTCGGACGGCAAGGCCGACGCCGCCGAAAAGATCATGGTGCGGTTCAAGCTCGACGCCGAGCAGACCGACGCGATCCTCGAGCTGAAAATCTACCGGCTGGCGCGCCTCGAGATCCTCGTGATCCGCCAGGAGCTCGAGGAGAAACGGAAGCGCGCACGGCAGATCAATGCCTTGCTCAAGGACGAAGACAGCCGCTGGAAGCTGGTGCGGACCGAGCTCGAAGAGGTCAGCAAGACGTACGGCGACAAGCGGCGCACCGCCATCGCCAGCGACTCAGGTGAGCCCGAATACTCCGCCGATGACTTCATCGTCGAAGAGGACAACGTCGTCATCGTGTCGCGCGACGGCTGGGTGAAGCGGCAGAGGGAAGTGAAGGATCTGTCGACGTCGCGGCTGCGCGAAGGCGACGCCGTGCTCGCGGCGTTCGGCGGCAGCACGCGCGCGACGTGCGTGTTCTTCTCGAACTTCGGCGTCGCCTATACGTGCCGCATCATCGACGTGCCCGCATCGACCGGCTACGGCGAGCCGATTCAGCGGCTGTTCAAGCTGAAGGACGGCGAGAGAGTGGTCGCGGCGCTCAGTCTCGATCCGCGAGCGGTTGGACAGATTACTCCGACACCCTCGCGGGGGCGGGGCCCCGCGAGTGGAGACGAAGTCGCCCCCGTGCACGCCATCGCCGTCAGCAGCGACGGTTTCGCGCTTCGGTTTGGACTCGAAGGTTTCGTGGAACCGAGCACGCGTGCCGGACGGCGGTTCGCGCGGCCGTCGGCGGGCAAGGAGATCCTCGGCGTCGGCCGGCTGACCGGCGGCGAGGTGCTGATTGCGGCAACGGCCGAAGGCCGCGGCATTCTCTCGAAGGCCGACGAGGTGAATTATCTGTCCGGGCCCGGGAAGGGCGTACTGCTCATCAAGCTCGGCAAAGAGGATCGCGTGCTCGGGTTCATCGCCTCCAGCGGCGACCGCGATCTGCTGACGGTGGAAACCACGCGCGGCGCCGAACAGACGATCAGCACCGCGAAATACGAAGTCACCGGCCGAGGCGGCAAGGGACGTGAGCTGCTCCAGCGCGGTCAGTTCACACGCATCGTCTGGCCGATGCCGGAGGCGCCGCCGCCGCTGTCCGGCTCGAGCTCCTCGGGATAGAATGACGCATCATGAAAGCCGTGGTCCTGTCCGTCACCGATGAAGAACTGGCCAAGCGCCGTCTCACGGGCATCGATCGCTTCGATGAGATGTGGGAGGGCGTACTCCACATCGCCCCTGCCCCTGCGTACGAACATCAGCGTATCGTCAGCGCTATCGACAGATTCCTCGGGACTCTTTGCCAACAGCGCGGTCGCGGCGTGCTGGCAATCGGCATCAACGTCTTCAACGAGGCGTCGAACGAGCCGGACTACCGAATCCCCGACTTCTCATTCGTGGCGAACGGTCGCCAACACATCCTGGCGCGCGACGGCATTCGTGGCGGCGGTCCCGATGCGGTGATCGAGATCCGCTCACCGGACGACGAGACGTACGAGAAGCTCCCGTTCTTCGCTCGCCTTGGCGTACGTGAAGTGATTGTCATCGATCGCGACACGAAGCGGCCGGAGATCTACCGTCTCGCCGGACCGCAGTACGTCGCCGTTCAGGCGGATGCGAATCGCTGGCTGCACAGCGACGTTCTGAAGGTTCGGTTCGCGCGTACGGACTCCGACCATATGCTGATTGAAGACATCGACGATCCGAGCACCCGCATCGAAATCTAAGTCGCGCTACATCTGGAACCGAAGCACGACGCCATCGCACTGGATGGTGAGCTCCGTGCCCGCTCTCGCGAGCGACCGTGCGGTCTGGAGCGCTCGCGTGTAATCAGCGTCGAGCGACGCATCGCCGCAAAACGCGCGCGTGCAGGCGAGGGCGCCGATCGAAAATGAGGTACCGGTCAGAGAATAGGCGCCGCCGCAGGTGTTGCAGTCCGATCGCACACATTGACGTGCCCGCCGTCAGCGAACCGAAGCGTGTAGCGCGACGGATCGGCCACGTTGATTGATGCCGTGCCGGTGCGCGTGAGTGAGACGAGGCGCCAGGTCTGTCCCTCGATGTCGGAAGGTCTGGTCAAACTCTCGTCGCACGCGGCCGCGAGCAGCAAACCCGCCGCAAGCACGGCAGCACGTGTCAACCGATTCATGCCTTGAGGAAATCGGCGAAGAAATCGTCCGCAGTCAGACGCCGCTTCAGAAGACCGTCCTCGAACGCCGAGCGGCAAAACACGTCGACGGCGTGACGGTTCTTCTCCAGACCGTGCGCGTGATAATCGGCTCCCATCAATCGCGCGGCGTCCTCCACGTCCGCGATGAGCCACGGCGAGTTGTACGGAAACTGCCGCTGCGCCGCTTCGAACATCGTCTCGCTCTCGTTGAAGGCGTCCACGAGGCGCGTCCCGACCGTTCGGTCGCGGTCCCACGACGCGCGGCGGATGAGGACGACGTGCTGCGGAGGATAACAGCGGGTGTCGGCGAAGTACTTCTGCTCGACCGCGCGGAAGTCGGGGAAGACTCGGACGATCGGGCCGTCCACGGGGTGGTACTTCCGCGGCGGCAGCGGCGCAAAGAACGCATCGATCGTTCCCGCGACGAGCAGATCGCTGAGTGACGCGCCGGTCGGCGCCTTCGACACGTGCGAGGGCGGCGGGTCCGGCACAGTGACCGTGGCCGGACCGTCCGTGCCGCCGACGACCCATGCGATCTTTGTCACGTCGTGGCCGAAGTACCGCACGAGATGGCGATACCACACGGCGCCGCTCGCGCCCCAGTTGTAGATTCCAATCCGGCGGCCGCCGAGCGTGCCGGCATTCAGCGCCGTGCCTTTGCGCGTGTACAGATCGCGGGCAGTGAAATTGCGCAGCGGAAACACTGGCACGGCCACGAGCGAACGGTCACCGCGATCGAGTCGCATGACGTGCTGCGCCATCGACGACTCGCCGCCGTCGATCGCGGCATCGTCGGTCGCGCGGCGCAGCATCTCAGTGCGGTCGCCTCTCACCCAGGTGAGCGCCAGGTCGTTCGGCCGGACGTCTCCCGTGGCGATCGGCATGAAGCGGACGTAGTTCGAGCAGGCAAGCGTCAGCGCCGGCACGGCCGGCGCAGCACCCGCCGCAAGGGAGTGACCCAGCGCGCCTCCAGCGGCGCACCCGGCGGCGATGAACTGGCGGCGCGAAACAGTCATGGCCGAGCATTATGGCCCGTGCGGGCTTGAAGTAGAATGAGACGCCACCTCACCCCGAGGCGGCTCAGCTCGACCGCTGCGAAACAATGGGCCGGACATGTCCGGCCGCTGTCGGATCGAGCGCTATAGCATTTCGCAATCACATCAAGGACCGCTTTGGCTCACTCAGATCGTTTGAACATTGCCGTTTTCATCGACTTCGACAACATCGAAATCGGCGTCAAATCCACCCTCGGCGAGCACTTCGACGCCGGCACCATTCTCGACGCCATCAAGGAGCGCGGCGAGGTCGTCACCAAGATCGCCTACGCCGACTGGACGCGCGCCGGCGAATACAGCCGCGCGCTCACGCAGCACGCCATCCGCCTCGTCCAGCGCAACATGACGCCGGGCGGCGACAAGAACGGCGCCGACATCAACCTCGCGCTCGACGCGCTCGAGATGTCGTTCACGCACCCGCACATCAACGCGTACGTGATCGTCGGCGGCGACAGCGACTTCCTGTCGCTCGTCGAGAAGCTCAAGCAGTACGACAAGAAAGTGTTCGTCGTCGGCGGCCGCGCGTTCACGAGCGTCATCCTGCAGCGCAACTGCCACGAGTTCATCGCGTACGAGAACCTCGTCTCGCGCAAGCCGTCGCCGAAAATTGCCGGCGGACGCCCGGCCGTTGCGACCGCGGCGTCGCCGATTGCGCAGGCTTTCCCGCTCGTGCGGCGCGCGCTGAAGATCCTCGCGGACCGCGAGGTCACGCCGCAGACCGGTCTGCTGAAGAGCACGCTGCTGCAGCTCGACTCGACGTTCTCCGAGCGCAACTACGGCGCCTCGTCGTTCCTCGACTTCGTCGAGAAGCTCGCGCAAGCCGGACTCGTGACGCTCAAGCACGCCGGCCGCAGCGTGATCGTGGAGCTCAACGACGGGTTCAGCGATGAAGGCGATGGCGCGAAGGCGGAGCCCGCGCAGGCTCCGGCCGTCGCCGCTCTTTCAGACCGGCCCGAGGCGGGACGGCCTGACAGCCTCCGCCAAGGCTTCGGCGGTCCGCCGGAGCTTCACGCGAAGGCGGAAGGCCGTCCCCTGCAGGACGTACTGCAGGAAGTACAACCGACCGCCAGCGCCGCGGAGGGCGTGCGGCGCGCCGGACGCATCCTCGCTGCGGCGACGAGCGCACGCTGGCCGATGTACCTGCGTAACGTCAAACAAATCCTCCGCCAGTCCGAAGGAGGGTTCGACGAGCGGCGTTACGGATTCAACGGCCTCATGGATCTTTTGAAGGCGTGTCAGAAAGAAAACATCGTCCGAATCGAGCGCGATCGCCGCGGCGGGTTGCGCGTGTTCCAGGGATTGGCGCTGCAGAAAGCACCGCTGTCGCAGCAGCCGCTGGAAGTCGTCGAGGTGCCTGGGATCATCGACGTCGAACCGATCGAGACGCAACCGGGCGAAGTCGTGTCCACGAGCGAACCGCAGGAAACCGAGCAGCCGGAAGCGGAGCCGATTCCGATCGACACGACGGCGGAGCTCCTCGGCCGCGCGAAACCGAAGCGCACGGCGGCCGGCCGCGGCCGCGCGCGAATCGAGCGGCCGGCGGCGGCCGCGCCTCGCAAGACGGCGGCGAAGAAACCGGCGCCACGGCGATCGACGCGGGCGAAAAAACACCCGGCGCCGGATCAGACAGAAAGCTGATCCCGCACGCTCGGCTAAAGCCTTCGCGCTACGAAGTCGGCGACCGGGCGGAACGCTGACTGAGCGGATAGCCGCGACGTATCACCGCCGCGAGCGGGCGAGCGAGCGGCGACAGCGCGTGGGGGTGGGGCCCCACGCGAAAGGAAAAAAGATGACGCGCACATTCATCGCGGCCGTTGGACTTGTGTCGTTGGTGGGCCTGACCTCCGCACAATCCCGCCGACCGCTGACGCCCGACGACATCTTCGAGCTGAAGAGCGTTGGCGATCCGCGCATCAGCCCCGACGGCGCGTGGGTCGCGTACACCGTCTCGACGATGGATCGCAAGGAGGACAACTCCGACACCGACATCTACATGGTACCGACCGCCGGCGGCGATTCCATTCGGTTGACGAGCAGCAAGAAGCCGGAGAGCGGGCCGCGCTGGAGTCCTGACGGCCGCTATCTCGCTTTCACCTCGGCGCGCGACGGCAAGAAGTCGCAGGTCTACCTGCTCGATCGGCGTGGAGGCGACGCGGTGGCGATCACCGACTACAAGACCGGCGCGTCTTCTGTTGCGTGGTCGCCCGACAGCTCGAAGCTCGCGCTGCTCGTTTCGGATCCCGATCCAAATGATCAGGATGCGGATAAGGCCGATGCCGACAAAAAGCCGAAACCCCACGTCATCACGCGGCTGCAGTTCATGCGCGACGGCGAGGGTTATCTCACCGACATCAAGCGTCATATCCACGTCTTCGACATCGCGACGAAGAGCGACGTCGAGATCGCGCACGACCGCTACGACGACGGCGCGCCGGTGTGGTCGCTCGACGGCAAGCTGATCGCGTTCAGCTCCAACCGCACCGACAATCCGGACGCCAACGACAACAGCGACATCTTCGTCGTCGAACCGAAGGCCGGCGCGAAGCCGCGCGCGGTGACGACATATCAGGGGTCGGACGGGTCGCCGGCGTTCAGCCCCGACGGAAGGTGGATTGCCTACACGCAGGGCGGCGATCCAAAGGACATCTGGTACGCGATGAACAACATCGCGCTCGTGCCGGTGGATGGCGGCGCGCCGAAGATTCTGACCGCCGGTCTCGATCGCAGCGTCTCGCGCCCGCAGTTC
>MNEX01000249.1:0-2387 GCA_001917905.1 Acidobacteria bacterium 13_1_40CM_65_14 | reverse complement strand
AAGACCGGCGACATTGCGATCCTCGAGAGCCGTTTCCAGCAGCCGAGCGAGGTATTCCTGGTGGATCGCGCGATCGCCGATGCGAAGCAGCTCACGCACGTGAACGACGCGTTTCTCGCGAAGATCGCGCTCGGATCGGTCGAGCGCTTCAAGGCGAAGAGCGCCGACGGCACGATGATCGACGCGTATCTCACGCGCCCGCCCAACACGCCTCCGGGGAATGGAGTCAAGCTGCCGACGATTCTGCGCATCCACGGCGGCCCGGTCAGTCAGTACTCGACCGGTTTCAACCTCGAATGGCAGATGCTCGCCGCGCATGGCTTCGCCGTCGTCGCCGCGAATCCTCGCGGATCGTCAGGCTACGGCCGCGACTTCAGCCGCGCCATCTGGGCCGACTGGGGCAACAAGGATTACGACGACGTGATGGCGGCGGTGGACACGGCGATCGCGATGGGCGTCGCCGATCCGGATCGCCTCGGCGTCGGCGGCTGGAGCTACGGCGGGATTCTCACCGACCACGTGATCGCGAAGACGACGCGCTTCAAGGCGGCGATCTCGACATGAACGTGCCGATCATCGGCGGCCAGCAGTTGTATCAGGGGCTGAAGCGTCTCGGCCGCGATACCGAGCTGATTGTCTATCCGGGCGAGAACCACGGCATCCGGCGACCGAGCTTTCAGAAGGATCGGTTCGAGCGGTACATCGCGTGGTACTCGAAGTCGGCCGCGACACCGAGCTGATTGTCTATCCGGGCGAGAACCACGGCATCCGGCGACCGAGCTTTCAGAAGGATCGGTTCGAGCGGTACATCGCGTGGTATTCGAAGTATCTGAAGCCGAACGCGACGAAGACCTCGTCACAGTAGCCTTGGCATGACCACGAAAGCACGAAAAAGAGTTTCGTAGTTTCGCGGTTTCGTGGTTTTGTCGAATTCTTAAGCCGCGACAGTCGGATTATGATCACCACGCCGTGTGGTACTTCTACAGCTCCGCGCTCTTGCTCGCCGGAGCCATTTCGGTGGCCATAACCGGTGGCTTTCGGACCGAAATCGCACACGTCAAGATCTCCGTGCAATGGCCAACAGGTCTTTGCCTCGCCGCCTGGATCTTATTTGTTCTTGGGAGTCGCCGATCACCCGTACCGCCTCCGTTCGAGCGAGCTCTTGCAGCAATCCGGCAGTACTCCGAACGACATGCGACTGCTCTCGCCGTTGCAATCGCAACCTGCGCGATTGCCGCAGGCCTTGGGTTTGGGGTGCTGGTGGCCGCAGGCGCGGATCCATATGGGTACGTGAGTCAGTCATTGCTGTGGGCGCGCGGGAATCCCGTCCAGTTTCAGACGTCGCTCGCGATGCAATCGCCATGGCCCAACGCCGAGTGGTCATTCTGTCCACTGGGATACAAGCCCTCTTTCGTTCGCGGCATAATCGTTCCAACTTACTCTTCCGGTCTGCCGCTACAAATGGCCATGTTCGCGCGCCTATTCGGAATAGATGGCGCTTTCATTGTTGTACCCGTCCTGGGCGGATTAGCTGTGTGGGCTACGTACTTACTCGGTCTCCGCGTTAGCCAGAGTAAAGACTGTGCTTTGCTCTCAGCGGCGCTCACTGCCTGTAGCCCTGTCTTTCTGTTCCAGTTGATGCAGCCATTGAGCGACGTGCCGGTGACAGCCTGGTGGTTGGCGAGTATCGTCGCTGCCCTCGAGGGCAGCTACGTCGGCGCTCTCGGCTCAGGTCTTTGTGCTTCGCTGGCCGTGCTTACAAGACCCAATCTTGTGTTCCTTGCTTTGCCCGTCGCCGCATATGCGGTCTCCAATGACGAACCGTCTAGACGATCGCGAATATCGCGTCTGGCGTTCTTTGCACTCGCGCTGGTCACAGGTATTGCCCTGACTGCGGCGGCCAACAGTACGTTTTACGGCGCGCCGTCGATGTCCGGGTATGGTTCGTTATCAGAGATCTACGCACTTCGAAATATCTTCGAAAACCTCGCGCGATATCCCAAATGGCTCTACACAACTCATTCACCGCTCGTATTCATTGGCCTGGGATCAGCTGTTGCCGCGTGGGCTGTGCACGGCCTCGGCAACCGTCAGCGTCACAGACTCATTCTGCACGGGACGCTTGCTGCGGCGTTTGCGGTGACGCTATTCGCGTCATATGTTTTCTACATCCCATTCGATCACTGGACGTACTTAAGGTTCCTGTTGCCCGCCATTCCGATTCTGCTTGTGCTAGGTGTGGCGACCGTGGATAGCGTGGCTGGTGCGATCTCGGCAAGGATGCGGCGGCTCGCATTGGGATTCATTGTCGTCGTGATCCCGCTGTACTACTTGAGCTTCGCAGTTCATGGGGACGCTTTCGCTTTGAAGCGTTTGTTCCACGATAG
>MNEX01000298.1 GCA_001917905.1 Acidobacteria bacterium 13_1_40CM_65_14 | reverse complement strand
GCGGTTCCGACGACGAGTAGCGAGATCCCGACGGCGACCAGGGAAGCCGATACAACTCGATTCATGAGCCCTCCGCAGTGCGAATGTTTCTACGGACGCGCGAAAGTAAGGAAAGTGTGAGGGCTTTAGATAACGCTGTTGTCTGCGGGTTGTCAACGGACGGGCGCGACTATTTTGGGCGGATGAGGTGTCCGTGGCGAGACGCATCCAAATTCTTGATTCAGTCGCGAACGCACCTAAATCACGAATTCGCAACTCACCAACTCACCGACTCACCAATTCTCAGAGTGGAATATTGCCGTGTTTCTTCGGAGGGTTCTTATCGCGCTTGTTCTCCAGACTCTTGAGTGTCGTGATCAGTTTCCGCCGCGTCTCGCGCGGGCGAATGATTTCGTCGAGGAAGCCTCGACCCGCCGCGATATACGGATTGGCGAACTTCTCGCGGAACTCCTTCACCTTCTCGGATCGAGCCGCGGCGGGATCGGCGGCCGCGTCGAGCTCGCGCTTATAAAGAATGTTGACCGCCCCTTCAGGACCCATCACCGCCAGTTCCGCCGTCGGCCACGCGTAGTTGAAATCGGTACGAATGTGCTTGCTCGACATGACGCAGTAGGCGCCGCCGTACGCCTTCCGCGTGATGACCGTCACTTTCGGCACCGTCGCCTCGGCAAACGCGAACAGCAGCTTCGCACCGTGCCTGATGATGCCGCCGTACTCCTGCACGGTCCCGGGGAGAAACCCAGGCACGTCCTCGAACGTCACGAGCGGAATGTTGAACGCGTCGCAGAACCGGACGAACCGCGCGCCTTTGACCGACGCGTCGATGTCGAGCGTCCCGGCGAGGACCGCCGGCTGATTCGCGACGATCCCGACGGGACGGCCGTCGAGCCGCGCGAAGCCGACGAGAAGGTTCTTCGCGTAGTGCTGATGGACTTCGAGAAAGTCGCCGTCGTCGACGATCGCGTGAATCACGTCCAGCATGTCGTAGGGCTGGCTCGGATTGGCGGGCACCATCCGGTCCAGCGCCGGTTCTTCCCGATCCGGCGGGTCGCTCGTCGCCGATCGCGGCGCATCATCCAGGTTGTTCGACGGCATGAACGACAGCAACTCGCGGATGAGCGCGAGGCACTCGCGATCGTCCTCCACGGCGAAATGTGCGACGCCGCTCGTCGCGTTGTGCGTCATGGCGCCGCCAAGGTCTTCTTTTGACACGTCCTCGTGCGTCACCGTTTTGATCACGTCGGGGCCGGTCACGAACATGTAGCTCGTGTTCTTGACCATGATCGTGAAGTCGGTGATCGCCGGTGAATACACTGCGCCGCCGGCGCAGGCCCCCATGATGGCGGAAATCTGCGGGATGACGCCCGACGCCAGCGTGTTGCGCAGAAAGATGTCGGCGTAGCCGGCCAGCGACAGCACACCTTCCTGAATGCGCGCGCCGCCCGAATCGTTCAACCCGACGACCGGCGCGCCGAGCTTCATCGCGAGATCCATGATCTTCACGATCTTCGCGGCGTTGGTTTCCGAGAGCGATCCGCCAAACACCGTGAAATCCTGCGCGAACGCGAAGACCTGACGGCCGTCGACGAGCCCGTGGCCGGCCACGACCCCGTCGCCGGGGACGATCTGATCCGCCATCCCGAAGTCGAGACACCGATGGGTGACCAGCTTGTCGACTTCCTCGAAGGTGGCGGGATCGAACAGCAAGTCGATGCGCTCGCGCGCGGTGAGCTTGCCGGCGGCGTGCTGGCGATCCAGCCGGTCCTGGCCGCCGCCGAGCTCAGCACCCCGCTCGAGGTCCGCGAGCGTTTCGTGTGGATCCACTTACGCTTTCACCGCCTGCGCCTTCTCCCAGTCTTTCAGGAATTTCTCGAGGCCGATGTTCGTCAGCGGGTGGTTGAACAACTGATCGATCACCGCGGGCGGACACGTGGCGATGTCGGCGCCCATCCGTGCGGCTTCGACGACGTGGATCGGGTGGCGGCAACTGGCGACGAGGATTTCCGTTTTGAAGTCGTAGTTGTCGTAAATCTCGACGATCTCACGAATGAGCTCCATGCCGTTGGTCGCGATGTCGTCCAGCCGTCCGACGAACGGACTGACGAAGCTCGCGCCAGCTTTGGCGGCGAGAAGCGCCTGCGCAGGCGAGAAACAGAGCGTGACGTTGACCGCAATGCCCTCGCCCGACAGCGCCTTGCACGCGCGAATGCCGTCTCGGGTCAGCGGCACTTTGACCACCATGTACTGGTCGATCTTCGCGATGTCGTGCCCTTCGCGCATCATGCCGGCGTAGTCGGTCGCGGTCACCTCGCCGCTCACCGGGCCCTTGACGATGCCGCAGATCTTTTTCAGGTTGTCGCGGAAGTCGCCCGGTTCTTTCGCCAGAAGCGACGGATTGGTCGTGACGCCATCGAGAATGCCGAGCGCGGCGATGGCTTCGATGTCCTTGATGCTGCCGGTGTCGACGAACAGTTTCATAATAATCGCCTTCACTTTCCTTCGACTGCTGAACCAACACAAAGGACACAAAGGACACGAAGAGGGATTTCCATCCCGTATTTTCCTTTGTGTCCTTGGTGTCCTTTGTGTTGACTCAGCGCCACAACTACGACTCGTTCTGGACCGGATTCGTGAGTTCCCCGACGCCCTCGACTTTGACGGTCACCGTGTCACCGGGCGTCAGCGGCCCGATGCCGGCCGGCGTGCCGGTGGCGATGATGTCCCCCGGCTCGAGCGTCATCACGAACGTGATGAATTCCACGATGTACTCGATCGAAAAAATCAGATGCGCCGTCGTCGACGACTGCCGCCGCTGCCCGTTGACCCAGCCTTCAACAGCTCGTGGCTCGCCGTTCAAATTCGTCGCCACGCACGGCCCGATCGGCGCGAACGTGTCGAACCCTTTGCAGCGCGTGTAGCTCCCCTCCTTCTTCTGCAGATCCCGCGCCGTCACATCGTTCACACAGATGAGGCCGGCGATGTGATCCCAGGCTTGCGCTTTCTTCACGCGATGCGCGCGCCGGCCGATGACGACTCCCAGCTCGGCTTCGTAATCGACGCGCCCGACGCCTGGCGGCAGCAGAATCGGATCGCCGGGTCCGATGACCGCGGTCGACGGCTTGATGAAGATGAGCGGCTCGGCCGGCAGCGGTTTCCCCTGCTCGGCCGCATGATCCTTGTAGTTGAGGCCGACGCACACGATCTTCGACGGCGTCACCGGTGGCAGCACGGTGACGGCGTTCAATCCTCCGCGCACCGGCGCGCCGATCGACAACCCCGCAAACAGATCGCCGGAAGCCCGCCTCAGTTCGCCGTCCCGTTCGACAGCGTGAAAGATCTCGCGGTCCTGTTTGACTCGATACACGCGATCCATCGGCGAAATTCTAAATCATTCCCGCGCGGTTTCTTCGACGCGATTGGATTCGGGACTGACGTTGCCCGCTTTGTCGACCGCTTTCACGGCGTAGGCGTAGGGCACGCCGGGTTTGACACCGTCGTGGAAGTGCGGATCCTGAATCGGCGTCGGCGTGATCGATTCGAGCGCGCCGCCCGACACGCCGCGGAACACCAGATAGCCCGCGAGATCCTTCTCCGTGTTCCCGTCCCAGATCAGACTGATCGCGGCCTCCGACGACACGGCCTGCAGGTTTTTCGGCGCGGCCGGTGGAAAGGTGTCGGCGAGCGTCCTGCAGTCCGGCGGCGCTGCGTCGCTTTCGATCGCGAGGGCGCCGACGGTCTCGACGGTACGAACGGTGTAACACCGCTTCTCGCCCCAGGCGATTCGCGGGTCGTCGAACGTCGTGACGGCGACCGGCGTTTTCGTCAGCCTCACGGACGATCCCAGCGGTTCCCCAGGGGCACCGGTGGTGGTCTGCGCCAGGTCGTACACGTGGTACGCAATCACCGGAACCGCGACGCCGATCGGCTTCGACGGCAACACATCGCCGCTGGCCGGCGCCTGCACGACGCCGCTCGCGGTCACCGGCGGCCACGTGACCGTGACCGCCTTTTCGTCGTATGTGATCGTCGGTTTGCCGGGCGGCGGCGGCGGCGGCACGAGCGGCACCGACACACGTTTCGAGAGCGGTCCTTTGCGGCCGCGCGTCGAGATCCCCACGCCGACATAGGTGCGCGACGGCACGGCGGTGGCGGGTCCCAGCAGCGGCCGCGGGACATCGTCGCCGTCGTCGTCGGTCTTGACGCGCGCGGATTTCTCGGTCGCGGGATCGTACGGCACGAGCGCGTCGCGTGTGAGCTGTTCGGCGACATGGGCGACCGTCCCCTGATCGAGCCCTTCGCCTTCCGGCGGCTCGGCGACGGCGTCGGGATCGTCGGGCTCGACGGCCTGATTGGGATCGCGCGGCGCCTTCACGCTGACCGCGGCGACCTTCGTCCCGTGCTTCAGAATCTCATCGTCGGTGATGGACTCGGGCCCCGTGATCGCGTAGACATCCACGCGCTCGACGTTCGCGGGACGCGTGCCATCCGTGTTCGCCGTCGGGACGGTGAACTGGACATCCACGGCCGCGCCACGACGCTCCGCGACGATATTGGCGGGCGCCGCGGGCAGCTTGACGAGCGGCGGCAGCGGCGGTCCCGACTTTCCGCACGCGAGCGTGAACACGCAGACGACGGTCAACGCAGAACTCGCAGAAAACGCAGAGCAAAATCTACTCTGCGGGTTCTGCGGTTTCTGCGTTGATCGTCGTGATCGGCCACGCCTCACAGAATGTACCGAGACAGATCTTCGTTCTTGACGATCTCGGCCAGCATCTTCGTCACGTACGCATCGTCAATCGTCACGGTCTTCATGACCAGATCCGGGCCTTCGAACGAAATCTCGTCGAGCAGCTTTTCCATCACCGTGTGCAGGCGCCGCGCGCCGATGTTCTCCGTCCGCTCGTTGACGATGGTCGCGAAATCGGCAATGCGGTGAATCGCGTCTTGGGTGAACGTCAGCATGATGCCTTCCGTTTCCATCAACGCCATGTACTGCTTGATGAGCGCGCTGCGCGGCTCGGTGAGAATCCGGACGAACTCGTCTTTGCCGAGCGGCTCGAGCTCGACGCGAATTGGAAAGCGGCCCTGGAGCTCGGGAATGAGGTCGGACGGCTTCGACACGTGGAACGCGCCGGCGCCGATGAACAGGATGTGATCGGTCTTCACCATCCCGTACTTCGTATTGACCGTCGTCCCCTCGACGATCGGCAGGATGTCGCGCTGCACGCCTTCGCGGCTGACGTCGGGTCCATGGCTGCCTTCGCGTCCGGCGATCTTGTCGATCTCGTCGATGAAGATGATGCCGGCCTGCTCCACGCGCTCTACCGCCGTGCGCGCCACGCTGTCCATGTCGATCAGCTTCTGTTCTTCCTCCTGCTTGAAGTACTCGAGCGCTTCGGGCACTCTCAGCTTCCGCTTCTTCGTCTTGCCTTGAAAGAGCCCCGGCAGCATGTCCTTCAGGTTGATGTCGACTTCCTCGACCGAGGAGCCCGCGATGATCTCGAACGACGGAAACGATTTCTCGCGCACGTCGATTTCGACGACGCGCGCGTCGAGCCGGCCGGAGCGGAGTTGTTCGCGGAAGCGCTCGCGCGTCTGCTGCTGCTGATCGCGCGCCGACACGGAATCCTCGTCGGGCGCGATCGAGCGTGGCGGCGGCAGCAGGATGTCGAGCAGCCGATCCTCCGCGTTCTGGCCCGCCTTCGACCGCACTTCCTCGAGCCGTTCTTCGCGCACCATGTCGACGCCGAGCTCCACCAGGTCGCGCACCATCGACTCGACGTCCCGACCGACGTAGCCGACCTCCGTGAACTTCGACGCTTCCACCTTGACGAACGGCGACTGCGCGAGGCGCGCCAGCCGGCGCGCGATTTCGGTCTTGCCGACCCCGGTCGGCCCGATCATCAGGATGTTCTTCGGCGCGATTTCTTCCGCGAGCTCCGGTGGAAGCTTCTGCCGCCGCATGCGGTTGCGCAGGGCGATGGCCACCGCGCGCTTGGCGGCCGCCTGGCCGATGACGTACTTGTCCAGCTCGGCGACGATCTGACGCGGCGTCAACGAGTCGGCCGAGGTCTGTGTCGATTCGGGAAGAAAGATAGCCACTAGTGGAGCGTCTCCTCGGATTTACTCTGGGCCGCGCCGTTGTCGCGGCCCGAAAATCGCGGTCGAAGGCTCGGTGTGAGTAGTTACTCCTTCAGCTGACACGGTCCTCTAGAGCTCTTCGATGGTGAGGCTGGCGTTGGTGTAGATGCAGATCTCGGCCGCGATCGCCATGGCTTTTTCCGCGATCGCGCGCGCGTCGAGCTCGGTGTTGCCGGCCAGCGCCTTGGCGGCGGCCAGCGCGAAGGGTCCACCCGATCCGATCGCCACGATCCCGTCGTCGGGCTCGATGAGATCGCCGTTGCCCGACAGAAGGAACGTCGACGTCTTGTCCAGGACGACGAGCATCGCCTCGAGCCGTCTCAGGACGCGATCGGTTCGCCAGTCTTTCGCGAGCTCGACCGCCGACCGTTCCAGGTTTCCGCGATACTGCTCGAGTTTGGATTCGAAGCGCGCGAACAGGGCGAAGGAGTCGGCCGCCGACCCTGCGAAGCCGGCGAGAATCCGCTCGTTGTACAGCCGTCGAATCTTCCGAGCGCTTTGTTTGACCACAGTCTGACCGAAGGTGACCTGGCCGTCGCCGGCCATCACGGCGCGGTCCCCATGTCGAACCGCCAAGATGGTTGTGCTGTGAAACATTCTTTTATCTGTGGCGGGGCCCTTCCCGCCACCTATGCCTCGCCGCCTTTTTCGTATGCTCGTGGGGCCCCACCCCCACTCGCGCTCGCTCGCGCGTTGCGCTCGCGAGGGCCGCAGGTGCTACGGCTCGGCGTTTTCGATCGATGGCGGCGTTACGCGTCGGATTCTGACTGTATCGGCCGCGGATCGGGGTGTCAAGAAAACGGGACGGTCGAATCCACCCGGGGACAGCGCGGCGCACTTCGTACGTGCAATTTCGGAAAAACGGGCCGATACTTATGACAATCATGTGGCAGCTGGGTTGCTGTTACCTGAACTGAGGTTTTCTGCCATGAAGCGACATCTTTCAACGTGGATCGGCCTCGCGGCGATCGCGGCGTGGGTCGTGGCGGCGCCAGCGGCCGCCCAAGATCGCGCGGGCGCGTCACCGCCTTCGGGTGGCGGAGGCGCCTCCAGCGCATCCGCACCAAGCAGCGGCGGTGGCGGTGGCGGCAGCACGAGCAGCAGCGGCGGTAGTAGTGGCGGTGGCATCGACCGCGCTGGCGCGGGCAGCAGCTTCGGCGGCGGCAATCGCGGCGAAGCGGGCGGACATGGCGGCGCGACGGGCGGCAGCGGTCTCGCGATTCCGCGCGGTGACTATTCCATCGGCCGGTCCAGCGAAACCTCGAGCGGCCGCAGCAGCGCGACGGCGGGCCGCGGCAGCGACGGCGAGCGCGCCGGCGTGCCGCAGTTCAGCCGGCCGCGCGACGGCGCGGCGCAAGCCGGCACCGCGGTGCCGCGTCCGGCGGGTTCGACGCCGTCCAAGGGCGGCACCAACTACGTCGTCGTTCCCGGCGGCTATTACGGTGGCTATGGGTATCCGTACGGCGGCGGGTACTACGGCGGGTACAGCGGGTATTACAGTGGGTACTACGACCCGTTCTACGATCCGTGGTACGGCGCGTACTACTCCTCGTACTCCTACCCGCAATCGTCGGGATTTTCGTACGGCACCAGTGACGACGGCGCGCTGCGCTTGAAGATCAAGCCGCGCAACGCCGAAGTCTACGTCGACGGGTACTACGTCGGGGTCGTCGACGAGTTCGACGGCATGTTCCAGCGTCTGCACATCGAGCCGGGTGCGCATCGCATCGAAGTGCGCGCGGCGGGCTACGACACGCTGGTCTTCGAAGTGAAGATCTCGCAGGACCACACGACGACGTATCAAGGAGAGATGAAGAAGATTCAGTGAGTCTTCGCGCGATCGCGGCCGTCTCGGGCATCTACGACGCCCTCGTGGGCGTGGCGATGCTGGCGGGACGGCCGCTCCTCTCGCAGTTGTTCGGCGTTCCCCTCCCCGAGCCACCCATTCACGCGGATCTCAACGGCGTCTTCCTGGTCGCAGTGGCCGCGGGCTATCTGATTCCGTACCGCGAGCCTCAGTCGTCTAGCGGCCGTTTGTACTTGTGGGTGATGGGGCCGCTGCTGAAGGGCGGCGGAGCGCTCGCCTTCGCACTCGATCATTTCCTGCGACACTCGCCGGCGTCGTTCCTGCTGTTCGCCGCGAGCGACGGCGTGCTGGCGGCGCTGACGCTCGTCGCGCTCGTGTCTACTTCGTCAACAGCTGGCGAGTAATCGGATAATCGCCGACGCGGACCCACTGGGTGGATCCGTACTTGGCGAAGAGCTCCACCTTGGCGTCGACGAAGTGGCTGTTGTGCAGCATTTCCTGACGCGACTGATCGGCCCCCGTGTATCCGAGGTTCGACTTGACCGTGAGCGGCGGAGTCGTGGCGCCCGGCGCGAGTCCCTCGGAGCCGGCCACGATGAGGAGCGCGCTGCCCCACTCGTCCGGTTCGGTGACACGGCGGAAGAGCGCGTTGATCTGCAGCGTCGTGAGCTTCTGGTCCGACACGTTGGTCAACGTGAAGGTCATCGACGGCACGAGCTTGTTCTGTCCGTTGACGATGCCCGCGTCGTACCAGCCGGAGTTGAGAACGTTGACCTTGAGGCCTTTGGTGAGATCGACCTTGGGACCACAACCGGCGCCGATGAGAGCGACGAGCACGAGCAGGCGTCCCCGGGCGCGCAGCATGCGCCATTCTACATTGCGGATTGCGGATTGCGGATTGCGGACTGATTGTCGATCAGAAGACTTTCACCTCGATCCGCTTCAACGCGTCTTCCTTTGAAATCTGGTGCGCCAGGTACTGCATCAAATCGGCGCCGCGCAGGCGAATGATCCGCGTGCGCGCGTCGGTATCGGCTGGCGCGAGCCGCGGCCGATCGTCGTTGCCGCGTGCGGCGATCGTCAGCCAGTCGTTCGAGCCGATGGCGAGCGCGGTGCTGTGATCGAGCATCGCGTCCATGAGCGCCTGGATGACTTCGCTGCGGTACGCCTCGTTGGGATCGTTGAGGATCGGATCGGCCGGCGCCGCCGGCCGATCCGCGGTCGTCGCCGCCGCCGCGGATCCGGTCGCGTTTCGCGCGTTGGCGCCAATCGCGACGGCTGGCGAGGTGATGTTCGGAGGACCGACCTGCAGCTCGACGCGCTTCAGCGCCTGCTGCAGGTTCGCATCGCCGGATCGCTGCACGTACGTGCGCAGCTCCCGCAGCGCGCTATCGAGACCGAGGTCATTCTGATCGAGCGTGCGGAGACTCCAGGTGAGCGTGGTTTCGGTATAGAAGGGCGGCACGAGGACGTCAAAAAACACGCCGTATCCTTCGAGGCGAAAGCCGCGCGCGCGCGCGTTCTCCCCGCTCATCAAGGTGTCGGCCGTGTCGGCCGGCGGCAGCACGGCCTTCAAGCGATCGCGGGTGACCGCGGCGCCATGTTCGACGGCGCCTTCGAGCACGCGCTCCATCTGGCCGATTTGATATCGCGATTCGACGTCAACACGATTGACGGCGGTTTGCGCGCCGACGACGAGCGGTACCGAAACGATCATTCCAACGACGACAACGAGTGCAAGCCGCTTCACACGAACCCCCTACTGTCTCTGGTTGACACGCATCAAATAATTCAGCGACTGGCGCTGCTTGAGCACCTCGACGCCGAGACTGTTCTGGACGCCGTTCAGGCTGACGTCGATCTTCCTGAGATCGGCCTGGCGCTGCGCGTTGACGTCGGTGATCGCCTGCGCCAGCCGGAGCGCCAGCTCGCGCTGCTGCCGGCGTTCAGTGTCGTCGATCAGCGCGCGCACTTTGCGCAGAATTTCGGCGTCGCTGGCTGCGGGGCGCGTGACGGCCACCGCCGGCGTTGCCGCCAACGAACGCAACTCCGTCCGCAACTGCCGTTCGAGCGCCTCCAGATCCGCCTTCGACGCGGGGCTGAAGCCCTGTCCCCCACCGGATTGCGAGGCGACGCCGATCTGCTCGGTCGCGGCGGGGCGCTGCGCGCTTTGCGCGGCCGGCTTCGACCAGCCGGTCCGAATCGCCAGCCCATCGCGGTCGTACCGAACGTCGAGGTTCGCGATGCCGGCGGACACGCCAAGGAACAACAGCGCCGCCGCCACCTGCGCCCACGCGGGGATGGTCCTCCACCATTGCGGATTGCGGGTAGCGGATTGCGGATTGGCCGCCGCCAGCGATTTCGGCTCCGGCGGGTTCCAGCGTGCGAGTGTCGTGCGAACACCGCCAAGCGCCTCCAGTTCGGCGCGGCAGTGTTCGCAGCCGGCGAGATGCGCGTCGAACACGCCGCGCGCCGCCGGATCGATGTCGTCGTACAGGTAGGCGATCAACGTCTCATCGCGATCGCCTGCATATCCACATCGCATGTCAGTCATCGTCTTTATCTCTGGAGGGCGGGTCCTTTTGGGCCCGAAGCGTTCTTGGCGAGCTCGCGCCGCAACACCGTGAGTCCCTGGTACAACCGCGTCTTCACCGTACTCAACGGGCAGCCGATCAAGTCGGCGATTTCCTGGAACGTCAAGCCGTGGTACTCCTTCAGCACGATCGCGGTGCGCTGCTCTTCCGGCAGCCGCGCCATCGCCTTCTCGACCGCGCGCGAGAGATCCTTGCGCGCGACGAGATCTTCGATCGATTCCGACGGCTCGGCGGCCGCCGCGAGATCCATGAGATCGACACCCTCCGGCGCCTGCACCACCGGGGCGCGCCGCTCGCGTCGCACCCAGTCGCGACACAGGTTCAGCGCGATGCGGTACAGCCAGGACGAGAACTTCGCCTGCCCGCGGAATCCGGGCAACGCACGAAACGCGCGGAGAAACGTCTCCTGGCACACGTCTCGCGCATCCTCTTCGCGACCGATCGTGCGGTACGCAAGGGCGTAGATGGGACGCTCCCATCTCAAAATGAGCTCGTTAAAGCTGTCGGCATCGCCGCTGATGGATCGAGCGACGAGCTCTTCGTCCGTCCACGTCATGCGGAGCGCGGAAGGGCCTCTCTCTCAGCTAGTTAAGACGCGCGACGGCCGCGCGGAGTCGGGTGCTGTCAATTATATCGTGTAGGCAGCTAAGTGACTGGACCGATGTCACTTACCCCCTACAGCGCAGCCTCGACATTTGGCCGCATGCAATCGATCGCGTTAGAATCGCGGGCCGCGAACCAGCCAAGACCCAGAGAGCACCAATCAGAGCACGATGCCCCGAGACACGCGAAGCCGGCGTCTGATCCCGCCGGCCACTGGCGGAACTTCAGCGACGACCGCGACCGGGACGGCCCAACGGGCGATCGTCTCGCTGCTCGCCCAAATCACCCAGCCCAGCGAGCTGCTGCCGCACCTGCATCAGCATGCGCTCGACGTGACCCGCGGGAGCTGCTCGCTGCTCTTTCACCACAACCCGCGCAACGGCGTGTTGCAGGCCACCTCGGCCTTTGCCCTCGACGTCCTGCGCACCGACCCATGGATGCCGGGCCCACAGGAATCGGCGCTGGTCGCCAGCGCCTTCGAACGGCACATGCCGATCTTCGTCAGCGACGCCGACCGTCAGATGCCCGACTTGTCCGGCCGGTTGAACGCGAGAACGGCGCTGCTGCTCCCGCTGGTGAGCCGCGCCGAGCGCATCGGTCTGGTCGCCATCGGCTTCGACGACGCGCCCTCGTCGACCGCCGTGACTAGCGAGATTGTTGAAGTCGCGGATGCCTTCATCGCCGCGATCGAGCTGTTCCGGCTGCGGCAGAGCGACGAGCTGCAGCGGGACGTGCGCGCGCTGCTCGAAGAGTTCTCGGCGAGCCTGTCGGCGACGCTGAACCTTTCTGCTGGACTCGACATCTTCTGCTATGGCGCGAACCGGTTGTTCGGCGCCGACCGGACCTCGGTCTGGATTCACGATCGCCGCGCCCGCCACCTCGTGCTGCAGGCGTCGTCGGACTCCGAGCACGTGTCGCGCGGGATGCGCGTCAGCACCGACGATCCCACCGCGCCGGCCGCCGCCGCGATGCGCCGCGTGCGCGCGGAAATCCTTTCGTCCCCCGGCGATCCCATCGAGGACCTCGAGACTGTCACGGCGATGGTCACCGTTCCGCTGCGCGGGACGCGTCGCGCGCTCGGGACGATCGTCTTCGAGGGCGTGCGCGTCGAGACCGGCGGCGAGCTCGACCTGCTCGACCGTGCCGATGAGCTCGGTCGTCAGCTGTCGAGCGCGATCGAGAACATGCAGTTGATCGACGACGTGATGCGGTCGCGCCGTGAGTTGGAGAACACATTCGATTCGATTGCGCACCTCGTCGCGGTGTCGGATCGCCGCGGCCACATCGTCGCGGTGAACCAGGCGTTCGCGTCGCGCGCGGGCGTCAGCCGCGAGCAGTTGCTGGACCGGCCCCTGTCCGAGTTCATTGGAACCGAGCTCGCGATGTGGCTCGAGCAGCACCGGACGGTCACCAACGCCCGCGGCAGCGAGGCGGCGGCCACCCGGGAGGTGATGGACCCGGTGCTGAAAGGGCCGTTCATCGTGACGGTGACCGACCTCCTCAACCACGACCGCGAGCGCATGGGCAGCGTCGTCGTCGCGCGCGATTTGACGCCCCAGACCAGACTCGAGGCGGAGCGCGAGGAGCTGCGCCGGCGCCTCACCCAGTCGGAAAAGCTCGCGGCGCTGGGGCAATTCGTCGCCGGGATTGCGCATGAGCTAAACAACCCGCTGCAGGGCGTCCTCGGTCATCTGGAGCTGATGCGCACGACCGGCGCCTTTCCGAAGCCGCTCCGGCGCGAGGTGCAAACAATTTATCGTGAAGCCGATCGCGCGGCAAAAATCGTGCGCAACCTGCTGGTCTTCGCCGGATCGCGGCGTTTGGCCCGCCGATCGGTCAGCTTGAACGCCGTCCTGCAGAAGGTCGTGGCGCTGCGCGCGGCGGCCTGCCGTGCCGCGGACATCGAAGTCGTGCGACACTATGACGAGCAGATTCCACGCGTCCAGAGTGATCCGTTGCTTCTCCACCAGGTGTTTCTCAACATGGTGATGAACGCGGAACAGGCAATAGCCGCCACGGGCGGAGGCGGGCGCATCGACATCACGACATCGGTCAACGAATCGGGCGATCGGATTGTCGCGACGGTTCGCGACACCGGCACGGGCATCCTGGAAGACACACTGTCGCGCATCTTCGAACCGTTCTACACCACGAAGGAAGTCGGTAAGGGAACGGGGCTCGGACTGGCGATCGCATACGGCATCGTTCAAGAACACGGCGGTCAGATCATCGCCGCCAATCACCCTGACGGAGGCGCGGTGTTCACCGTCGAACTGCCGACGAGGCCGCCAACAGGACGCTGACGCATGATTGACGAAACGTTCCTCACGACCGAAGAAGTGCTGGAGTACCTCCAGGTCAATCTTCGGACGGTCTACCGCCTGATCAAGGCGGGCAAGATCCCTGCTGTTCGAGTCGGCCGGCAATGGCGATTCCGCAAGCGCGACATCGACGCCTGGCTCGATAGCCAGCGGCCGCGCGGCGGCACGCGTCCGGCGGCGTCCGCGGCGGCGCCCGCGCGCCCGAACGCCGGCACGGTCCGTCCACGCGTCCTCGTCGTCGACGATGAGGCGAGCATTCGCGATCTGTTGTCGAAGACGCTCGCGCTTGCCGAGTACGACGTGGATGTCGCGCCCGACGGCCGCTCGGCGCTCGAGCGCATGCGGATGTATCCGTACGATCTGCTCATCGCGGATCTCAAGATGCCCGGAATGGATGGCCTCACCGTGATCCGCGAGGCGAAGCGCTACAAGGCGGATTTGCCGGTCATCATCATTACTGGCTTCTCGACGGAATCGAGCGCCATCGAAGCCGTCAACCTCGGCGTCGCCGGGTATCTGACGAAGCCGTTCCGCGTCCCGCAGGTTCTCGCCGCGGCCGCGAAAGCGCTCGGGGAATAGGCCTCAGCCGTCAGCCCTCAAGTCGGTGGGCGCGAACCGCGTGTTAAAATAAGTGGTTCGCGCTCAACATGATCCAGCTTCAGGAAATCACAAAGTCGTTCGGCGATCGTGTCCTCTTCGACCACGTCACGTGGCAGATCACCGACCGCGAGCGAGTCGGACTCTGCGGTCCGAACGGCGCCGGAAAAACGACCCTGCTGCGAATGATGGGCGGGTTCGACGAGCCCGATTCGGGCGCCATCCTGAAACCGGCGGCGTTGACGGTCGGCTACCTGCCGCAGGATGGGCTGACGCACGCGGGCCGCACGGTCTTCGAAGAAGCGTCCAGCGCGTTCGACGAGCTGCTCGGGATGAAAGCCGAGATGCACGCGCTCGAAGAACGGCTCGGCGATCCGACAATCCCCGAGCCGGAGCACGATGCCATGCTCCACCGGTACAGCGATCTGCAGGATCGCTTCCGGCTGCACGACGGATACAGCATCGAGCTGAAGACGGCGACCGTTCTGCAGGGTCTCGGGTTCAAGCCATCGGACTTCGAGCGTGCGACCGAGACGTTTTCGGGCGGCTGGCAGATGCGGATTGCCCTCGCCAAGCTGCTGCTCGGCCAGCCGAATCTGCTGCTGCTCGACGAGCCGACCAACCACCTCGACCTCGACGCGCGCAACTGGCTCGAAGAATATCTGAACGCCTATCCGCACGCGGTCATCCTCGTCTCGCACGATCGGTTCTTTCTCGACGCCGTCGTGACGCGGATCGCGGATCTCACGCTCCGGACGCTGACCGACTACGTCGGCAACTACAGCCACTACCTCGTCGAGCACGAGTCGCGCATCGAGGCCCTGCGCAAGGCGAAACGCGAGCAGGACGAGGAAGTCGCGCGCGTGAAGCTGTTCATCGATCGGTTCCGCTACCAGGCGACCAAAGCGGCGCAGGTCCAGAGCCGCATCAAGATGCTGGAAAAGGTCGTCCTGATCGAAGTCCCGCCCGAGCGCAAGACGATCCACTTCGATTTTCCGCCGTGCGCCAAGAGCGGGCGGACGGTGCTCGAGTTGAAGCACGCGCGCAAGACGTACGGCGATCTCAGAGTCCTCAGTGACGTGAATCTGCACATCGAGCGCGGCGATCGCATCGCGCTCGTCGGACCGAACGGCGTCGGCAAGTCGACGCTGATGCGGCTGCTGTCCGGCGAGGAAGCGCCCGACTCGGGCCAGCGCTCGGTCGGCCACAACGTCGTGATGCAGTACTTTGCGCAGGACGAAGCGACGCGTATCGATCCGGTGCCGACGGTGTACGAGACGCTGGCGTCCGGGTCGCCGCTGCAGATGGTGCCGATGATCCGGAACATCCTCGGCGGATTCCTCTTCTCGGGAGACGACGTCTACAAGCACGTGCGGGTCCTGTCGGGCGGCGAGCGCACGCGCCTCGCGGTCGCGCGCATGCTGCTGCGGCCGTCGAACACCCTGCTCCTCGACGAGCCGACGAACCACCTCGATCTGGACTCGAAGGAAGTGCTGCTCGATGCGCTGGTCGACTACGGCGGCACCCTCATCTTCGTGTCGCACGATCGGTATTTCGTCGAGCGGCTGGCGACCAAGATCATCGAGGTCGGCCACGGCGGCGCGCTCGTCTATCCCGGCACCTACAAAGAGTTCCTCTGGCACAAAGAACATCCGCAAGAGGAGGATGGG
>MNEX01000155.1 GCA_001917905.1 Acidobacteria bacterium 13_1_40CM_65_14 | reverse complement strand
TACGAATAGATCGAGAGATGACGCGTACTGACCGAGCGGCTTACACAAACATCACGAGCTTCGGAACAACCGGGAAGCTCATGTCAGCAAGAGCGCATCGCACAGCACGGTGCACGTGGCCGATGGGCGAGCGTGAGCGCGCTCACGATCGACCATCGACGGGACGAGTCCGAACGAGTGGCGCTACGTACGCCGGAGTCCTAAGACGACAGACACGACGACCCTTTGCACACCACAGCGGCGTAGGATCAATGTCATGAGTTGCATCATCGTGCATCGTACTTGACGTTCCATTTAGCACGGGACTGTCTAAAGGTGCAAGGGGTTTTTTGCGATTTTCATCAGCGTTCCAGGCAGGTTACCAGGCAGAATCGGCTGAGCAGCGGATCAACGAAAACATGGCTTCGACGCCTGGCTCTCGAAGGCTGAAGCATCGTGACCGGAGCCGCATCCATCGAGGTGCGATTCCCGCCCTCGGCACCAAATCTCGCCGCTCGCGTCCTTCCCACAGATTGCGCCGCTGACCGCCGTTGCCCTTGGCGGACCTTCCGGTAGCTGTTAGTCTGCGCTCGCAATCGATCCCGCACCTGATCGTCACGCGGCCCCGATCATTTCTTTATAAGCAGGTGACCCATGCTGAGAGTTGGATCGCGAACGCACTTCGCAGCTCCGCTCGCCGTGGCGGTGTGGCTGACGAGCGGTCTCACCGCACCGGTCCACGCGCAGGGCGCCGGCGGACAAATCGAAGGCACGGTCCGCGACGAGCAGACGGCCGTGTTGCCCGGCGCCACGGTCACGCTCCGCAACGAGCACACCGGCGTGACGCGCGTCGCGGTGACCGACGGCAACGGGCAATACCGGTTCCCCGCGCTCGCGCCCGGCATCTACGGCCTGAAAATCGAGCTTCAGGGCTTCGCGACCGCCGAAGCGAAGGAGATGACGATTACCATCGGCCTGACGCTGATTCGCGACCTTTCGATGAAACTCCAGAGCGTCAGCGAGACGATCACCGTCGCCGGCACTCCGCCGGTCGTCGACACGACGAAGGCTGAAATCGCCGGCGTCATCACGCACCAACAGATCGAAACGCTGCCGATCAACTCGCGCCAATATCTCTCCCTCGCCCTGCTCATGCCGGGCACGACCGTCGACGGCACGCGATCGTTCTTCGCGACAGTCAACGTCGGCGGCTCGATGACCTTCAACGGGACGGGCAACATGGTCGACGGCACGATCAACAGCTGGGCCGAAGACGGCGAGCCGCGCCAGGACGTTCCAGAAGATGCCGTTGAGGAGTTCAAAATCAGCAACTCGCTCTACAAAGCGGAGTTCGGCCTCGCCACCGGAGGAATGGTGCAGGTTGTCACCAAGTCCGGGACGAATGCGATTCACGGCGACGCGTTCGAATACTTCCGCGACAAAGCGCTGAACGAGAAAGGTGTGTTCGAGACCGTCAAGCCGGACTACCGCCGCCATCAGTTCGGCGGCAGCGCCGGCGGACCGATCATGCCCGACCGGATGCACTTCTACGGCGCCTTCGAACGGACGCAGATCAACGAGTTCTACACGGTCCGCACCGGTTTGGCGCAGTTCTACTCGTCGGTCGAGGGCACATTCAAGCGGCCCACCGATCGGAATCTGTACTTCGGGCGCACCGATTGGCAAATCAGCAACTCGCAGAATGCTTTTGCGCGGTACCTGCAGGAAGACGAGCTGACGCTCTGCGTCAACTGCGGCGGCACCGGCGCGTCCACCACCAGCTTCGACCAGGACGTGCCGCGCAAGTCGCTCACGCTCGGGCACACCTGGATCCGCGGCAATCATCAGCTCAACGACCTGCGATTCCAGTACGCGCACGCGGGATTCTTCGGGTATCCGTCGGGTACGCAGAACTTCACCGAGCTCGGAGCGTTTCCGACAGGGCGAACCGCGAGGCAGACGCGGCAGTACACGTTCCCGTCGATGACCTACGGCAGCAGCTACGACGATGCGAGCCTCGAGAGCCGGTGGGAATTCCGGGACACGTATTCGATCAACCTGGCCAGGCACGAGTTGAAGTTCGGCGGCGAATACAACGACATGCCGTACATCGTCGACGATGCGATCAACTATCTGGTGGGAACGTACACGTTTTCCCAGGATCAGTTCTTCAACCCGAACGATCCGACCTCCATTACGAATCTGAAAGGGGCGCAGACCTTCACCGCGACGAGCGCGCCGGTCACGACGCTGCATCCTTCCAAGTACGGCGTGGTCTTCATGCAGGACGACTGGAAGGCGCGCCCGAACCTGACGCTGAATCTCGGCCTGCGATGGGAGCGGCTCTACGGCCCCGTGAACGAGGATCTCAACCCGAACGATTTCCCGGTGCCGCTGCCGTACGTCGACGTGTCGAAGCGCGGCGACCTCAACAACTTCGGTCCCCGTGCGGGCTTCGCGTGGGACGTGCAGCGCGACGGCCGCACGGTCGTGCGCGGCGGATACGGCTTGTACTTCGGACACATTCGAACGCTCGCGGCCATCGAGGAATTCCGCAACTTCCACCGCCTGAGCATCAGCATTTCGAATCCGGCCTACCCGGATCCGTATCAGGGAAGAGATCCGGCGAGCTTCATCGTCTCCTCTTCGACGCCGAACGTGAGCATCGCGGCGAACGACATGGTCCAGCCGCTGTCGCACCAGGTCGGCGGCGGGGTCTCGCGCAACCTCGGGCACGACTTCGCGATTCATGTCGATGCCGTGTACAACCGCACCTATCACGACTACAAGACGCGGAACATCAACGCGGCGGATCCGGTGACGGGCCTCCGCCCGTTGCCGCAGTTCGGACGGATCGATCAGATTCAGTCGACGTCAGATTTGCGATATCGATCGGCGTATATGAAATTCGAAAAGCGGTACAGCCACCGCTATCAGTACATGCTCTCGTACACCTACACGAACAGCCGCGACAACGCACCCATGGCCCGCGTCCGCGATGCCTTCGATCCCTCGATCGAGTTTGGACCGTCCAACGGCGAGCGGCGGCATGCTGTCGTCGCGAGCGGGTCGTTTCTTCTGCCGTACGACTTCACCCTCGGCGCGTTGTGGACCGCACGGACGCCGCTGCCGTGGACCGCGACGGCAGGCCGGGATCTCAATCGCGACACCTTCAACACGGACCTCGTGCCTGGAACGACGCGCAATTCCGGAAGCCGGAGCCTGAATCTCGCGGCGGTGAACGCATGGCGGGCGCAGAACGGACTGGCGCCGATCGCGGAATCGCAGATCGACAGCTCGCGCATCGACATCCTCGATGCGCGGTTGAGCAAGCGGTTCACGCTCGGCGGCTCGCTGAAACTGGAACTGCTCGCGCAGGCGTTCAATCTGTTGAATGCGAAGAACCTGCAGGCGCAATTCGGGAGCGGCCGCATCACGAACGCGCTCTCCGCGAACTTCGCCAGCATCGTCAGCGCGCGGCCGAACCGGCAGGGCGAGCTGGCGGTTCGAGTGATTTGGTGATGGCGATGTGGCGCGGCCCTTCAGGGCTCCGACTCGTAGCGCGAAGGCTTTAGAGCGTGTGAAGAAATCACGTACAACGCAGAAACCGCGGAACCCGCAGAGAGAAATGCCCGAGGTTTTTCTGCGTGTTCTGCGAGTTCTGCGTTCAACGTCGTATTCCCTTCACAGGCTCTAAAGCCCGGCGCCACATTCTGTGTTGTTGACCGGATCAGGAGCCGCGATGATGAAGGTACAGATCGCTCCGGTGCCGCTCGCCATCGCGCTGGCCGCGTCGGCGTGGACGAGCGTCAGCGTCCAGTCGCGTCTTCCGCGTGCGCCCGGCGCGCATGTCGTGACCATCACGCCTCCCGGTCAGACCGGCAGCGAGCCGGCCATCGCGGTGAACCCGAACAATCCGCAACAGGTGGTCGGCATCGGCGGTGGGTGGGCGGGATATTCGACCGACGGTGGCCGCACGTTCACGGCGGTGCAGCCGGCAGCCGGCAACAGCCGGAGCGGGGGCGATCCCTCGCTCGCGTTCGACGACAAGAACAACGTCTTCCTCTCGTTTCTGTGGATCCAGCGGAACGGCCTGCCGTCGTACTGGGGTCACGGGCCTGGCGCCAACGGCATCTTCGTCCGCCGATCCGCCGATGGCGGCAAGACGTGGGAGAGAGATGCCGTCCCGCTGATCGAGTGGAAGGGCGACGAAACCGACGTGAAGCTCGAAGACATGCCGCGCATCTGGACGGACACGCAGCCCAAAAGCCCGCACCGCGGCAATCTCTACAACGCGTGGATCGAATGGCAACTCGAGCAGTCGATCGTCCTGTTCAGCCGATCGATCGACGAAGGCAAAACCTGGTCGAAGCCGATGCGCATCAGCACACGCGCGGGATGGCCGCGCGACGACAACGGCGCCGTGGTCGGCATCATCGGCACGGTCGCGCCTGACGGGACGCAGTATGTCGTCTGGAACGAAGGGCTGAACGTCACGCTCGCGATCTCGCGCGACGGTGGCAAGACGTTCGAGCCGTCACGGCCCGTCTTCGACGTCGGACCGCCGTACTTCGGAGGCGCCGGCGGCATACCCGGCGTCTCGCGCGCGATGGGCTTTCCGCAGGTCGGTATCGACAGCCAGCGGGGAACGCTCTACGTGACGTGGAGCGACTTCCGCAACGGCGACGTGGACGTGTTCCTCTCGCGCTCATCGGACAGCGGGCGCACGTGGACGCCGGCGATGCGCGTCAACGACGACCCGGTGCACAGCGGGGCCGACCAGTTCCTGCAGTGGATGACTGTGGATCCGACCGACGGCTCCGTGTACGTCCAGTTCTACGACCGCCGCGCCGATCCGTCGAATCGGAACACGCTCGTGACGCTCGCGCGCTCGACCGACGGTGGGAAGACGTTTACGAACTACGCCTGGTCGGACGAGCCGTTCGCTGGCGAGAACGCCTTCCTCGGCGACTACGAATGGCTCACCGCGTACGGAGGCCACGTCTACGGCATCTGGGCCGAGGCTGCACCGGACGGGTATCAGGTGGCGCCGAGACCGCCTGGCGCAGCGGCGCCGCCGGCACGGCCGCGAACGCCGACGATCATCAAAGTCGGAACGGCGGACTTCAGTGGAAAACGGTGAGCGTTCGTTTGTTCGAGAAGCGTCGGAGCGTGTCCGCAGGTTGACCCGTGGCGTGCTGCGTAATACACTACGTAATACGCGAGAGTGATGCATGGCCACTCGGACCGTTAGGCTCGATGACGAAGCGGAAGCGGCGCTCCGGAAAATCCGCGAGGCGACTGGTCTCCCGATTTCGGAAGCGCTCAAGCGCGGCTTGCGGGCGCTCCAGCAGCGTGTCGAGCACGAGTCACACCGCACGCCCTACGATATCTTCCGTGAGCTCGATCATGGCCCGGGCGGGTCTGCGATTGCTCCGTCCACCGATAGCAAGCGCGCCGTTCGGGCGGCCATCAAAAAGAAGCTCGGTCGATGATACTCGTCGACACGGAGCCGCTCGTAGCGCTGTTCGATCAGAAGGACGCCGAGCATGATCGCTGCGCGAAAGTCTTGAAGAGCGTGCGAGAGCCCCTGCAGACGACCATGCCGGTGTTGACAGAAGCCTTCTACATGCTCGGCCCGGCCACTCGCGAATCCGATCGGCTCCGGGAGTTCATTGAGAAAGGCGGGCTCTCAATCTGGTTCTTCGATCGGCCGTCGCTGACGCGCGCATTCGAGCTGATGGAGGTCTACGCCGATCACCCGATGGATCTGGCGGACGCATCTCTTGTCGTCGCCGCCGAATCGCTCGGAACTCGCAAGGTGTTCACCATCGACCGGAAGGATTTCGAAACATATCGAGTCCGACGAGGACATCGGAGCTACCCAATGGAGATCATGCCTGCTCGTGCTGCCAGGAGCTCCTGAGTTGTTGCCCAACCCGTGAAGCATCGGCGCGTCCCGTGGATCTGGGGCAACGCCGCGATCGTCATCATCGCGGCGGCCGCAGCGATCGAGTTCGCGATGGGGCGCGTTCCGATTTGCCGGTGCGGCTACGTCAAGTTCTGGCACGGCATCGTCAACAGCTCGGAAAACTCCCAGCACATCACCGACTGGTACACCTTCTCGCACATCATCCACGGCATCGGGTTCTACTTCCTGCTGTGGCTGGTTGCGAGACGGTTTCCTGTCAGCGCCCGTTTCGTGATTGCCGTCCTGCTGGAAGCGACGTGGGAGGTCTTCGAAAACACACCGTTCATCATCAACCGGTACCGGGCGGCCACGATCTCCCTCGACTACTTCGGTGACAGCATCGTCAACTCGATGTCCGACATCGCGGCGATGATGCTCGGGTTCTGGATCGCGCGCCGGTCGCCTGTCTGGTTCACGATCGGGTTGGTGATTGTGCTCGAGGTTCTGGTCGCCGCGATCATTCGGGACAACCTGACGCTCAACATCCTCATGCTGATTCATCCATTCGAAGCCATCAAACGGTGGCAGCTCGGAGGGTGACGCAATCGTGATTGATCCTGCGGCGGCGCCGCGCGATAGTATCGCCGGGGACCGCATGCGGGAGCTTCGGCTGGCCGTCGGCGTCCTTCGAGAGGGTTGAGTCGTGCTTGCATCAATCGCAAGAGCCGCCGCGCTGATCGCGACGTGGTGCGCGTGCGCACTCGTCGCGCAGGCGCCGCGCACGGACGCCCGCGCCGTTGTCTTCGAAGGCGCGCGATTGATCACCGGCGACGGCCGTGTCATCGAGCGCTCCGCATTCGTGGTCCAAGACGGGACGTTCACGAGTGTTGGCAGGCAAGGCGAGGTGAAGCCCCCGCCCGGTGCGACCCACGTTGACTTGGCGGGGAAGACCGTGATGCCGGCGCTCGTCGACGTCCACACGCACCTCGGCTACCGCAAAGGCGCGACGTTTGCCGCCGAGAACTTCACACGCGAGAACGTCCTCGACGAGTTGAACCGCTTCGCCTACTACGGCGTCGCGGCGGTCGCGAGCGCCGGCACCGATCGCGGCGATCTCACGCTTCGCCTGCGCGACGATCCAGACGTGCCTCACAGGGGCGCGCTCGTGCGCACGGCCTGGCGCGGGCTCGCGCCGCCCGGCGCCGGCCCGAATCCGCCGATGCGAGACGCGCCCTACGGTGTGTCGACCGAAGAGGAAGCCCGGCGAGACGTGCGCGAGCTCGCGGCGAAGCACGTCGACTTCGTCAAGATCTGGGTCGATGATCGAAACGGGACAGTCGCGAAGCTGAGCCCCGTGCTGTATCGCGCGATCATCGGCGAAGCGCACACGCACAACCTTCGCGTGTTCGCCCACATCGCCACGCTCGCGGACGCCAAGGATCTGCTCCGGTCGGGCGTCGACGGTTTCCTGCACGTCGTGCGCGATCGTGCCGTCGACGAGGAGCTGCTCGCGCTGCTCAAAGCGCGACCGCAGATCTTCTTCACGCTGACGCTCTTCGGCCCGAGCCTCACCACCGACAACGCCGCGCCCGCGTGGCTGGACGAGACCGCGATTCGGGAGGGCGTGTCGCCCGATGTGATCGCGCAGCTCAAAGAGTCGATGGCGAGCAGAACGCCGGCGGCGATCGAGATCGCGCGTGAAGAGTTTCAGCGGCTCGCGCGCAATGTGGCGACGCTGAACGCGGCCGGCGTCCCGCTTGCGCTCGGCACCGACGTCGGAGGCGCGAGCGCGGGCGGCATGTTCGGATGGACCGAGCACATCGAGCTGGAGCACATGGTGGCGGCAGGTCTGACGCCGGCGCAGGCGATTGCGGCCGCGACGCGCACCGCCGCCGGCATTCTCCGCCTCGACGATCTCGGCACGATCGCCGCGGGCAGGAGCGCCAGCTTCATCGTGCTCGATGCGAATCCGTTGGAGCGCATCGCCAACACGCGACGCATCGCGCGCGTCTACCTGCGCGGAGTCGAAGTCGGCCGAAACAGGAACTAAGTGGACTTGCGGAGCTTGCGCGTGCGGTGCCGATACTCGAACGTGCCACACAACGCCGTGCAGCTGAAGCGGTCCCACTGTTCGGTCTGATGGCTGCTGACGCCGCCGATGTGGCTCTGCTCGTAGTGGAGGGGAACCTCGCAGACGGGACACACGAGCTGCGGCGGTCGAAACGGCGGCGTCCTGGTCGCGTACCGTTCGTGCCTCCTCGCCAGCGATCGCTGATGCGCCGCGGATCGCTCGATGAGGTCGGCCGCTTTCTTCAGCTGCGCCGCCACTTGCTCCCGAATCGCGCGGGATCGGCCGCGCAACTCGTTGGTCTGCGTGAGAAGCCGCCGCATCTCGTTCAGAAGCAGCCCCGTCGCGGCGGGCTTGACGAGGACGACGTTCGCGCCCGCCGCTCGAGCGCGTGCGAGCTCGATTGGACGCGTTTCCGCGGTCACCATCAGAATCGGCACCGCGCGAGTGCCCGAGTCGTGGCGAAGGAGCGCGCACAGCGCGTAGCCGTCGATGAACGGCAGGAGCGCTTCGGTCACCACGAGCGACGGCGGCCGGCTCAGGGCTTTGGCGAGCGCGTCGCGGCCGTCGGCCGCTTCAAGGACATCGCAGCCGGCGGCGTGAAGAGTCTGACGATAAAGCGAGCGCGTCTCGGCGTCGGCGTCGGCGACGAGGACCCTCGGTGTCGGGCCTCTGGCAATCGCAAATTGCGGGTCCATCTTGTAAACCTGCGTGAGTTGACGCGTCAGCGGCGCTACGATAGCACGATCGGAGGTTCGCCATGACGCAGCAAGTGACCGCCGTGCACTCTCGATGGTCCGACATTCCGTCCGAGCAACTGAATTCGGCGACGGCGAGGAAATATCTCACCGGCGATCGCGTGACGGTCGCCCGGTTCGAGCTCAAACGCGGCGGCATCGTCGCTCGCCACTCACACGAGAACGAGCAAGTGAGCTGCGTGCTGAGCGGCGCCCTGCGGTTCAAATTGAACGGACAGGAGATTCTCGTCGGCGAGGGCGAAGTGCTGCGGATTCCGGGGTGGCTGGAGCACGAGGTCGAAGTCATCGAGGACACGGTGGTCATCGACGTCTTCAGCCCCGTGCGTCAGGACTGGATCGACAAGACCGACGATTACTTCCGTGCGCGAACGTAAGCAACAACCGCACGTCGGTTGCAAAATGAAAGACCTCATCGACACAGGCGGACGCGTCTCTGTGGCAGCGATCCTGCAGCGAATTCTCTTTTACTGAAACCGCCCAGGCTGAGCACATCGAACAGAGGAGGCGAGAGCCATGACGAAACGTGCACGGGACATCATGACGTCCGACCCTGCGTGTTGCAGTCCGACGACCACTTTGGATGAGGTCGCGAAACTGATGGCCTACAACGACTGTGGAGAAATCCCAGTCGTGGATCCGGCGGATCACATCGTCGGCGTCGTGACCGATCGCGACATCGTGTGCCGTGTCGTGGCGGAAGGAAAGAACCCGATTGCCTATACCGCCGAGTCGTGTATGTCTGGCCCTGTCGTGACGGTTCAGGCAGATGCGCCACTCGACGAGGTCGTGGCGGCGATGGAGGAACACCAGATTCGACGAGTGCTGGTAGCGGGCGCGCCCCGCGATGTCGCGGAGCTCGTGCGCGAGGTGTCACGAGACAACGTGACAACGTCTCCGGGGGACGTGAGCCCCGCTGACGGTCACGACGCGCGTCGAAGCCGCAGACGCTCGCGAAGCTGACCGGCGACGTACCACAACTGCGTCTCCGCCGCGATGCGGCCGCCTGCATCGCGGCGAAGGATTGCCTGCGCCCACGCGACGGGCATCGCGCGCGGCCATGCCGAACAGAAAACGCGGTACGCCTGCGACGGTTGGCGTGTGGCGGAGATCCAGGCCCAGCTCGGTCAACGGATGAATCGCCTCCAGCCGCGCGCGCGAGATGCCTTTACCGTACCACCAGC
>MNEX01000331.1 GCA_001917905.1 Acidobacteria bacterium 13_1_40CM_65_14 | reverse complement strand
GACGTGCGCGTGCCGGTCGGCTTGATGTTCGCGACGATGGGTGTGCTCCTCGTGATGTATGGATTGTTCGGCGACCAATCGATCTATGCGCGATCGCTCGGCATCAACATCAACCTTGTGTGGGGTCTGGTGATCCTGGCGTTCGCGATCACGCTGCTGGCCGTGTCGAAGTTGAGCCGCCATGGTTGATCCCGAAGATCTGGCCCGCGAGTTCGAGCGCGCCTTCGGCCGATCGCCGCGCCTGTATCGCGCGCCCGGCCGCGTGAACCTGATCGGCGAGCACACCGACTACAACGACGGCTTCGTGATGCCGATGGCGCTCGACCGATCGACCTGGGTCGCCGCGGCGCCGCGCGACGACCGCACGATCGTGGCCCGGTCGCGTGAGTACGGCGAGACGATGACCATCGACGCTGGAACGCAAAGGCCGCAACGCCCGCAAGGACGTCATTGGGTTGACTACGTACGCGGCGTCTCGGCGGTTTTGTCGGATGTCGCGCGGCCCTTTCACCCCTCGACACGCTCGGGGTGCCCTGAGCCTGTCGAAGGGCAGGGCCGCGAGATCCGCGGCGCCGATCTCCTGATCGCGAGCGACGTGCCGATCGGCGCGGGCCTGAGCTCCTCGGCGGCGCTGGAGGTGGCATGCGGGTACGCGCTACTGGATCTGGCGAATCGGCCGATCGACCTCGTCCAACTCGCGCGCGCGTGCCAGCGCGCGGAGCACGAGTACGCCGGCACGCGATGCGGCCTCATGGACCAGATGATCGCGTGCTACGGCCGTGAAGGCCATGCGCTGATGCTGGACACGCGGACCCTCGAGCGCCGCTGGCTGCCGCTGCCCTCGACCCTTCGCGTCCTCGTCTGCAACACGATGGTGAAACATCAGCTCGCGAGCGGCGAATACAACGCGCGCCGCGCCGACTGCGAAGCGGGCGTGCGCGTCCTCGCGCAGCGGTTTCCCGGCATACGCGCGCTCCGCGACGCGACGCTCGCGCAGCTCGACGCCGTCCGCGGCGAGCTATCCGATCAGATCTATCGCCGCTGCGGTCACGTGATCGCCGAGAACGCGCGCGTGGAAGCGGCTGCGCGCGCCCTCGGCGACGCCGACTTCGAGACGTTCGGCCGGCTGATGGACGACTCGCATCGCAGCCTGCGCGACGACTACGAGGTGAGCTGCGCCGAGCTCGACGCCATGGTGGCGATCGCGCGAGGACTGGGAGGCGTGTACGGCGCCCGCATGACCGGCGGCGGCTTCGGCGGCTGCGCGATCGCGGTTGTCGATGCGTCCGCCGTCGATCGCGCGTCGCGAGAGATCGAGGAGCGCTACGAGTCCGCATCGGGATTGCGACCGGACGTGTGGGTCTGTTCGGCGGGTGAGGGCGTCAGCGCGTGGCGGCTCGCAGAAGCTCTCCACCACGGAGAAGCTCTCCACCACGGAGAAGCTCTCCACCACGGAGAAGCTCTCCACCACGGAGAAGCTCTCCACCACGGGGGACACGGGGGACACGGAGGTCGAGCCCTATGAAGGTTTTCTCCTCCGTGTCCTCCGCGTCCTCTGTGGTGGAGAGCCTGGCGGCGTCGTGATGAACGACCACCCGCATCGGCGATTCAATCCGCTGCGCCAGGAGTGGGTGCTCGTCTCGCCGCGTCGAAACGATCGGCCGTGGCAGGGGCACGTCGATCCCGCGCCGGCCGACGCCGCACCGCCGTTCGATCCGATCTGTTACCTGTGTCCGGGCAACGAGCGTGCGCGCGGCGTCCGGAATCCCCGCTACTCGTCGACGTTCGCGTTCGACAACGATTTCGCCGCGCTGCGGCCGCAGAATGCGGAAGTCAGAACTCAGAGCTCAGAACTGAGAACTCCGAACGCTGAACTCCGAACTCCGAACCCAGACGACGATCTTCTCGTCTCGCGAAGCGAGCGCGGCGTGTGTCGCGTCGTGTGCTTTTCGCCGCGCCACGATCTGACGCTCGCTCGAATGGCGACGCCGGAGATTCGCGCGGTCGTCGATCGATGGATCGACGAGTACGCGTCGCTCGCAACGATGCCATGGGTCCAGTACGCGCTGGTGTTCGAGAATCGCGGGCCGATGATGGGGGCGAGCAACCCGCATCCGCACGGACAAATCTGGGCGACCGAGACGATTCCCAACGAGCCGGCGCGCGAGCAAGAGGCGTTCGCGCGCCGCCGATCGCGGCACGGCGACTGTCTCCTCTGCGCCTACTTCGGGGTCGAGACGCGGCTCGCCGAGCGGATCGTCTGTGAGAACGACGCGTTTCTCGCCGTCGTGCCGTTCTGGGCGGTATGGCCGTTCGAGACACTGCTCGTCAGCCGGCGCCACGTCGGCGCGATGCACGAGCTGAATGACACGGAGCGCGACGCGCTCGCCGACATCCTGCGACGACTGATCACGCGGTACGACAATCTGTTCGAGGCGCCGTTCCCGTACTCGATGGGCTTTCATCAGCGGCCAATCCGGCAGACGTCGGCGGACGATTGGCATCTGCACGCGCACGTCTATCCGCCGCTGCTGCGGTCGGCCACGATTCGCAAGTTCATGGTCGGCTTCGAGCTGCTGGGATCGCCGCAGCGCGACCTCACGCCGGAAGACGCGGCGTCGCGGCTTCAGGCCGTCGGCGAGGTGCACTACGCCGATTGCACGAGAGCGGGAGCGCCTCGATGAACCGGCGAGCGTTTCTTGGCCTGGCTGCGCTGCCGCTCACGCAGGCGCTGGACGTCACGCCCATGCGCACGTCGCCCGGCGCCGTCATCGGAACCGAAGGCGCCACACTCGCCGATGTGGATGTGGTCCGCGATTGGCAAGGCCGGTTCTGCACGCCGCGCGTGATCAATCGGAGCGCCGTTCCGGTACGGATCAAGGAGGTGGTGCTCTTCGAGCTCGATCTCAAATTGCCGCCCGCGACCGCGCTGTACGGCGAAGGCTTTCAGATGCTGTCGCAAACCGGCGGCACGCTGGGCGCGCCGGCCGACCTCAGTCAGTACACCGACGCGACGCATTACAAGATGCCAGCGACGTCCGGCTCGCGCGCGTACTACGGTCTGCTGACGCTGACGCCGCCGCGAGAGGCGACGCGCGCGCTCGCGTTCACCTCGTGCGCGAAGTATAGCGGTCGATTCGAGGTCGAGGGTTCGAGGGTCCGCGCGGTCGTCGATACCGAAGGGCTCGAGCTCGCGCCGAACGAGTCGTGGACGCTCGAAGAGCTGATGGTCGCGTCGGGCGCGGATCGCGCGAAGCTGTTATCGGACGTTGCCACGCGATTGACGTCGCATCATTCACCGCCCAAGACCGCGGCGCCGCCGACCGGCTGGTGTTCGTGGTACTGCTTCGGCCCGCGCGTCACGGCGCAGCAGGTACTCGACAACCTCGACGTCATCGCGAAGAGCATCCCGGCGCTCAAGTACATTCAAATAGATGACGGGTATCAGAGCGCCATGGGCGACTGGCTCGACACGGGCGCCGCGTTCGGCGGCGATGTGCGCACGGTGCTCGATCAGATTCGGACGCGCGGATTCGAGCCGGCCATCTGGGTCGCGCCGTTCGTCGCCGAAGACGCATCGAACGTGTTTCAGCAGCATCGTGACTGGTTCATCAAGGACGACAACGGCGCGCCGCTGCGATCCGATCGCGTCACCTTCGGCGGCTGGCGCCGCCCACCGTGGTACGCGCTCGACGGCACGCACCCAGGCGCGCAGGAACATCTTGCCGGCGTGTTCCGCACGATGCGCGAGAAGTGGGGCTGCACGTACTTCAAATTAGATGCGAACTTCTGGGGCGCCATGCACGGCGGCCGCTTCCACGATCCGCACGCGACGCGCATCCAGGCGTACCGCCGCGGCATGCAGGCGATTCTCCGCGGCTCGGGCGACGCGTTCATCCTCGGCTGCAACCATCCGATCTGGCCGTCGATCGGCGTGGTCCACGGATCGCGCAGCTCGAACGACATCAAGCGATCGTGGGATCGCATCAGCACGACGGCGCGGCAGAACCTGAGCCGCAACTGGCAAAACGGCCGCCTGTGGTGGAACGATCCCGACGCGACCTGCCTCGCGAGCGATCTCACCGATGCCGAATGCCAGTTCCACGCGACCGCGATCTACGCGAGCGGTGGGATGGTGCTGTCGGGTGACGATCTGACGGCGCTGCCGCCCGCGCGCGCGGCAATGCTCGAGAAACTGTTGCCGCCCACCGGAATCGCCGCGGAGTTCGAAGACGCGTCGCTCAGGGTCGGCGTGGTACGGTTGCCGAACGCGCGCATGGTGGGTCTGTTCAACTGGGACGACGCGCCGCGCACGACGTCGTTCCGGCTCGAACGACCGTCGACCGTGACTGATTTCTGGACTGGCGAATCACTCGGCCGCCGACAAGGCAGCGTGTCGCTCGACATGCCGCCGCGATCGGCGAAGCTGCTGAAGGTCGGATGAGACTCTCCACCCTGGGGAAACTCGCCACCACGGAGGACACGGAGGACGTGTCCTCTGTGGTGGAGAGGTGTCTGTAACACGAGCGACGAGCGACGAGTCAACTATGCGCATCGTTGACGGCAAGGTCATCGTCTGCAGTCCGGGCAGGAATTTCGTCACGCTGAAGCTCGTCACCGAAGACGGGGTCCACGGCCTCGGCGACGCGACGCTCAATGGCCGCGAGCTCGCGGTCGCCAGCTATCTGAGCGACCACGTCCTGCCGCTTCTCATCGGCCGCGACGCGCGCCGCATCGAGGACACGTGGCACTACTTATATACAGGTGCGTACTGGCGGCGCGGTCCCGTGACGATGGCGGCGATCGGCGCGGTGGATACGGCGCTGTGGGACATTCTCGGGAAGACGCTCGACACGCCGGTGTATCAGCTGCTCGGCGGCGCGTCGCGCGAGTCGGTCATGGTGTACGGCCACGCCAACGGCGAGACCGTGGACGACACCGTGAAAGCGGTCGCGCACTACATCGACATGGGCTATCGCGCCGTCCGCGCGCAGTGCGCCATTCCCGGTGTGCTGCACGCGTACGGGGTCGGCCGCGGACAGCTCTATTACGAGCCGGCGGAGAAAGGGCGCCCGCTCGAGAGCGTCTGGAGCACCGAGCGATACCTCGATTTCGTCCCGTCGCTCTTCGAGCGGCTGCGGAAGGAATTCGGGTTCGACGTGCATTTGCTGCACGACGTCCACCATCGCCTGACGCCGATCGAGGCAGGGCGTCTCGGGAAAAGTCTGGAGCCGTACCGGTTGTTCTGGCTCGAGGATCCGACGCCGGCGGAGCTGCAGAGCGCGTTCCGTATCATCCGGCAGCACACGACGACGCCAATCGCCGTCGGTGAAGTGTTCAATACGATCTTCGACTGCGCACAACTGATCGAGGAACATCTGATCGACTACATCCGCACGACGGTGATTCACGCCGGCGGCATCACGCACCTGCGAAAGATCGCCGCGCTTGCCGAGCTGCACCACGTCCGCACCGGGGCGCACGGCGCGACCGACCTCGGCCCGGTGTCGCTGGCCGCGGCACTCCACTTCGATTTGAACGTGCACAACTTCGGCATCCAGGAATACATGCGGCACACCGAGGAGACCGATCGCGTGTTTCCGCACGCGTACTCGTTCCAGCGCGGCGCGATGCATCCGGGCGACGCGCCGGGCCTCGGCGTCGACCTCGACGAAGCGCTGGCGGCGAAGTATCCGTACGAGCCCGCGTACCTTCCGGTCAACCGGCTGCAGGATGGGACGGTGCATTCATGGTGATCACCCGCCGCGATTTTCTGAGGACTTCAGCCACCACGCTGGTCCCCTCTGTTGTGGTGTCCGGCTTTAGCCGGGCGACGTCGATGAAATTCGGCTACGCCGCGATCACCTGGGGCGCGAACGTGACGCAGGCGATCGACGACATCAGCGCGGTCGGCTTCCGCGGCATCCAACTGCGATCCGACGCGTTCGCACAGTTCGGCGATCGTCCCGCCGCGCTGCGCGAGCTGCTCGAGCGTCACGGCCTGAAGATGGCCGTGCTGTCGAGCGGCAACCTGTCGATCGATCCGGCGAAAGAGCAGAGCGAGATCGCGACGCACGTGAGCCACGCGAAGTTCGTGAAGGCGGTCGGGGGCGAGTATCTGCAGGTGATCGACGAGCGGCCGAAGGGGCGCGCGATTGTCCCCGAGGATTATCGACGCCTCGGCCGCCTGCTCACGAAGCTCGGTCAGCGGACGGCCGACGAAGGCGTCCCGCTCGTGTATCACCATCACATGAACAGCCTTGGCGAGAAGCCGGATGAAGTCGCGGCCGTGCTCGACGCGGCCGATCGGCATCACGTGCGGTTGCTGTTCGACATTGCGCATTATCAGCAGGCCGGCGGCGATCCCGTCGCGGCGATCCGGAAATATCGCGACTGGATTCAGGTGGTGCACCTCAAGGACGTGAAGTCGGGCGGGGCAGGTGGGCCGGGTGGGTATCAGTTCGTGGAGCTTGGCCAGGGACGTGTCGATGTGCCGGGCGTGTTCGCAGCGCTCGCTGACATCAAGTTCGACGGATGGGCGATCGTCGAGCTCGATCGCGTCCTGGATCCGACTCGGACGCCGAAAGAAGCGGCGGAGATCAACAAGCGCTACTTGACCGATCGCCTGCATCAACGAATCTAGTGGATCCCCATCGGTCCGATGGGTGTGCCCATCACCGGGACGTTCAGCACGATTCCGCCGCAAGTCGCTGAGAAACAGCCGTAACGCCACCTCATCTGCGACATAAACGAAGCTCGGCCGTCATATACATGCCGCGGCCCGCATGCATGGGTGTAGAGTCGAGGCACTTCCCGACGACAACCAGAAACTTGGGAGACGCTCGCGCCGTTCGCGAGCAAGGGGGCGGTATGGTTAGACGCACACAGCGCAGCCGCCGGCTGGCCGGCCGCAGCCTGCCGCCAAACGGGTATCGCTCCAGATCACGGTCGTGAAAATCAAGCCCGACATGCTCGACCAGTGGCTGGACTTCCAGAAGAACGAGACTATTCCGACTCTCCGCAAGGGCGGCGTCACCGGGCGGAACGCCTTCGTCACCGCGATCGGCGAGTCGTTCGAGTACGCCTTCCTGTCACCGGTGACGAGCTTCGCCGACCGCGACGGCGACAGTCCGATCGTGAAGGCGCTCGGTCAGGATGGCGCGCGCGCGTTTGGGCAAAAGAACCGCCGTTTCATCGCCCAGCAGCGCACCTACGTTGCGACGGTGCGCACGGACCTGAGCTACCAACCGACTCCGACCGCGAACTTGCCCGTCGTCGTCGTCGCTAATTATTCGATCGCGGCCGGGCACAACACCGACTTCGAAAGCTATATCAAGAACGACCTGACGCCGGCCCACAAGCAGATGAAGACGGGCGGGTTCGTCGTGCAGCAGGCCTTGTTCGGGGGAGACGGCAATTCATTTGTCGTGGCGACGCTGTTGCCCAACTTCGCCGAGCTCGATAAAGGACCCGCGGTGGTGCGAGCGTACGGACAGGCGCGAGCCGCCGCGATTCAGCAGAAGCTCGCCGGCATCGTGACGCACGTGGAGCGCACGGTCGTCCGGATGGTGCCGGAGCTCAGCTTCCAAGCATCACGGCCGACGAGCGACAATCGGTAGGCATCCGGGCCGGCGAGTCGTCCTCGCATGTCGCAGGAACGAGAAAGCAACCGCCAAGCGCGCAGAGTTCGCGGAGAAAACGTTTCCGCGGGCTCTGTGCGTCCCTGCTGCTCTCGAGCGCGCGGCGGCGGCCGGCGACCAGGACCGCGCGCTGGAGCTCTACCTGGAATCCATCAACGTCAGTTGGGAACTGAAAGCCCTTCTCGATCGATACCTCTGACCCGAATTCAGAGTTTCGCCGGCTCCAACTTCGGCACGAGCAGATGCAGCACGAGCAGCGTGACGAGATACGTCGTGCCCGCGATGATGAACACCGGCAGATAGCTGCCGGTTGTCTGCAGGATGTAGCCGGTGATCTTCGCGATCACCATACCGCCAATCGCGCCGGCGAAGCCGCCGATGCCGACGACCGATCCCACCGCGTGCCGCGGAAACATGTCCGACGTCAGCGTGAACAGATTCGCGGACCAGCCTTGATGCGCGGACGCGGCGAGGCTGACGAGCGCGACCGCTTCCCACATGCTGGTCACGCGTGAGGCGAACATGATCGGCATGACCGCGAGCGCGCAGATGAGCATCGCCGTCTTCCGCGCCGCGTTGACGCTCCACCCGCGGCGGATCAGCGACGAGGAGAGCCAGCCGCCGCCGATGCTGCCGACGTCGGCGACGAGATAGATCACGATGATCGGCGGACCGAGCTCGAGGAGCGACAGCCCGTAGTTGCGGCTGAAGAAGTCGGGCATCCAGAACAGGTACAGCCACCAGATCGGATCCGTCATCAGCTTCCCCATGGCGAACGCCCACGTCTGGCGATGCGGAAGCAGCGTCAGCCACGGCACGCGCACCGTCGATTCCGGCGGATCGCTTCGGATGTAGGCGACCTCGGCGGGCGTCACGTGCGGATGATCGTCGGGCTGCTGGTACATCAGCCACCAGATGAGCAGCCAGCCGAGTCCGATGGCGCCGGTGCCGATGAACGCCCACTCCCAGCCGAAGCGAACGGTGATGAACGGCACGACGAGCGGCGTGATGATGGCGCCGACGTTCGTGCCCGCGTTGAAGATGCCGGTAGCCAGCGCGCGCTCGCGCCGCGGGAACCACTCCGCGACCGTCTTGATCGCGGCGGGGAAGTTGCCCGCCTCGCCGAGGCCGAGGACGAAGCGTGCGAGGAGGAAGCCCGCGACCGACGCGCCGTACTTCAGCCCGAACACGGCGAGCAGCGCCGACATCGGTGCGCCATATGCCGGCGCCCACGCCGTCGAGATCGCTGCGAGGGACCACACCGTCAGCGCAAACGCGTACCCTTTCTTCGTCCCAAAGCGATCCATGAGCCGTCCGGCGAAGAGAAACCCGATCGCGTACGCGAGCTGAAACGTGAACACCAGATCGCCGTAATCGATCTCGCTCCAGCCAAACTGCGTCTGCAGCAGCGGCTTCAGGATGCCGATCACCTGGCGATCGATGTAGTTGATTGTCGTCGCCAGGAACAGCAGGCCGCAGATGACCCATCGATAGCGTCCGATACGCGCCGCGGCGGGAGCCGCGGCTGGTTTCACTCGTTCGGCTGGTAAGGCCATATCAGTCGGCCCCTGCACTAAATGGTCGGGTTACGCCGATGAATCGCGAACTCGCGATGACCGAGACGTTCGGCCGCCGTCGGACGCCCTGAGCATACCGCCAACACCTCGGTGAGCAAACGATCGGCCGCGGCGTCGAGCGATTCGGTCTCGCTCATCACGCCACTCACGTCGACGTCGATGTTGTCCGCCATGCCCTGTGCGGTGCGCGCGTTGGCGGTGATTTTGACGACCGGCGCAATCGGATTGCCGGTCGGCGTCCCGAGGCCCGTGGTGAACACGACGATTTGGGCGCCGCCGCCGACCATACCGGTGACCGACTCGACATCGAGACCCGGCGTGTCCATCACCGTCAGCCCTTTGCTCGTGATCGGCGCGGAGTAGCCGACGACATCCTCGAGCCGCGTGCGCTCGCCGGCTTTGTGCGTCGCGCCGAGCGACTTTTCTTCGATCGTGGTCAGGCCCCCACGCATGTTGCCGGGTGAGGGCTGCGTCCCGCGAATATCGAGGCCGAGCGCGATCGCTTCCGCTTCGACGCGGTTGACGACGCGCAGCAGGCGCGTGGCCGCTTCGTGGCTGGCCGCGCGATCCGCGAGCAGGTGCTCTGCGCCCATGATTTCCGCGATCTCGCCCAGCACGACGGCGCCGCCCATGTCGACGAGGCGGTCGGCGACGCGCCCGACGACCGGATTCGACGCAAGCCCCGACGTGTAGTCCGATCCGCCGCACTTCACCGACAGTATCAGCGACGACGCGCGGCACCAGACGCGATCGACGCGCGCGAGCGTCTCGGCCATCTGCCGCGCGACCTCGATCCCGCGTGCGGTGGCTCGCAGCGTGCCGCCTTCGCTTTGAATCGCGACAATCGCCGCAGGCTTGCCTGCGCGGCGAGCGGTGTCCGACAACTGTTGCGCGACGACCTGCTCGCAGCCGAGCGCGACCACGATCACCGCGCCGACGTTCGGATGCTGGCAGTACGCGGCCAGCGTCTCGTGCGTCACGTTGAGATCGGGACCGAGCTGGCCGCAGCCGGCGAGATGGGGCAGCGACGCGCCGACCGGCGCGATCGACGCCGCGATTCGATCCGCGACGACGGCCGAGCAGATCACCGTCGGCACCACGAGCACATGGTTGCGCACGCCGATGCGGCCATCAGGGCGCGGGTAGCCGAGGAACGCAGATGCGGACGTCATTCGACCGGCTCCGCGAGTCTGCCCGCCTTCGCGACTTCGTCGCTTCGGCGTGGCGAGGGCGCGCCCAAATCACCGCGCCCTCGGCCGCTGGCGACGTTGTGCGTGTGGACGTGTGTGCCCGGCGCGATGTCGCACGACGCGGTGCCGATGGGACTGCCGTACTTGATGACGGCGTCGCCCGCGCGGATCGCCCGCAGTGCGACCTTGTGGCCGCGGGCGATCGGTTCAGCGACGAGGACGCTCGCGTCGCGGACGGCGATCGTGCGGCCCGCCTCGAGCGGCTCGAGCGCCGTCGCCACGTTGTCGCGCCCGCTGATCACCAGGACGGCATTCATTGATTCACTCCGCTGGCCAGCAGTCCGCCGTCGACGACGAGCAGCTGGCCGGTGACGAAGCTCGAGGCGTCCGACGCCAGATACACCGCCGCGCCGACGAGCTCCTCGGTCCGCCCGAAGCGGCGCATCGGCGTGCGCATCAGAAACTCCTGCCCGCGCGGACCTTTCAGGATTTCACGATTCAAGTCGGTCTCGAACACGCCCGGCGCGATCGCGTTCACCGTGACGCCGTGCGGCGCCCATTCGACGGCGAGCGCGCGCGTGAGACCGGCGACCGCGGACTTGCTCGCCCCGTACGCCGCCACTTCCTGCAAGCCGACGAACGACGCGAGCGAGGCGATGCCGATCAATCGTCCCGATCCGCGTCCGATCATCGGCCGCGCGAAGACTTGATACGTTCGCATCATACCGGTGACGTTCGTGTCGATGATCCGGCTCCAGTCCTCTTCGCTCATGTCGACCGAGGCGACGCGTTTGGTGACGCCGGCGGCGGCGACCACGATGTCGACCTGGCCGAACGACGCCAGGCAGGCATCGCGAAGCGCGGCCAGCGACGTCCGGTCGCCGACGTCGGCGGGTTGGCGCAGCGTGCGGCGGCCTTTCCGCTCAATTTGCGTCGCGACGTCGTCGACCGCCGACTCCCGGCGGCCGGTGGCGACCACGTCGGCGCCGGCATCGGCGAGACCGAGCGCGATCGCGCGGCCGATGCCGGTGGTGCCGCCGACGACGACCGCGGTCCGCCGGGCGAGATCGAAAGAGATCGCCATCGTTTTCTTATGCTCGCGGGGCCCCACATCCTTCACTGCGGCCGGGGCCCACCCCCGGCCGCTCTCGCCGTCGCGTTCGCGCCGGCGCGAGCTCAAGGCTGTCGCTCGCTCTCACTCGGCGGCCCGGCGCCTCGCTCGGGCCGCACGCGCTTGCGCCATCAGCGTGCCGCCTTGCGCGTGCGTGAAGGGTGACCGCGTGAACCCTGAACGCCTTGCCCCTTTTGAACCTCTTGCACCCTTTGACCCGTGAACGCTGAACCTTGAACCTGGAACGTCGAATCCTGGGCCTCTTTGGCCTGATACGAGCGCGCGCGCAGCAAGTGGTCGTTCATCGCACGCCGCGCGGTGTCGCTATCGCGCGCGCGTACCGCCTGATAAATCTGCCGGTGGGCGTCTGCGGCGTCACGCAAATCGCGATCGGCGGCGCGTTCCACGGTCGCTCGGCGCCGTTCGTAATAGAGCGACGCGACCATCTCGAGCAGCGACGCGATGATCGGGTTGCCCGAGGCGGCCGCGATGCCGCGATGAAAATTGACGTCGTGCACGAGAAACATCTGCCGCTCGTTCAGCGAGGCGAAGAGTCCCGCCACTTCGTCGGCGAGCGTTGCCAGCTGTTCCGGCGTCGCGCGTTCGGCCGCCAGCCCCGCCGCGCCGACCTCCAGCAGCCGCCGCGCCTCATACACATCGTCGCCGGTGACCTTGTGCAGCGCGGCGAGAAAACCCAGCGCCTCGGCGCCGAATGTCGGCGGCCCCTCGGGGATGTAGGTGCCGGATCCGCGGCGCGAGCGGACGACGCCGAGCGCGGCCAGCGTCCGCAGTCCCGCGCGGACGGTGGGGCGGCTGACGCCGACCTGCGCCGCGAGATCGCGCTCGGGCGGCAGACGGGCGCCAGGTCCGAGCGCGCCGTGATCGATCAGCCGCCGCACGTGCGCGACGACCTGCGCCGCGCTGTCCGCCGGGTACCGGTCGAGGAGGATGTTCATAAGTGGTTTGACCAATTATAGAGATCTGCCCGACGGTCGCAACTGATTTCCGTGGGTTTGCACGATTCGCTTGCCAAGGTGGCTGGCCCAATTGTAGGCTCTCGCCTGGAATTGGATTGCCCACAACTTTACCGGTGCAGTGAACGGAAATTCAAGCGAAATGGTCGTTGGTCTTTAGTCATTGGTCCTTAGTCATTGGTCTTTCGTCCGTGCCAATGACCAACGACCAACGACCAACGACCAACGACCAACGACCAACGACCAACGACCAACGACTATCTGCAGGAGGGTCCGATGTCCGTGCTGATTCGCCGCGTGATCCATGTGGCCATCCTCACGCTCGCCGTCGCTCCCCCCGCCGCGCTCGCCCAGTCGGTCTCGGCCAGCGTCGCGGGCACCGTTGTCGATCAAACCCGACAAGTCATTCCGGGCGCGAACGTCACGCTCATCAGCGAGCTGACCAGCGACATGCGCGCCACCACGACGAATGAGGCCGGCGTGTTCGTCTTCTCCGCCGTGCGGCCCGGCACCTACACCGTGCGCGTGGAGCTCACCGGGTTCACGACCTTCGAGCGGAAAAACACCGTCGTGCCGGCCAACGAGCAGCTGTCGGTCGGCGCGATTCAGCTGAACGTCGGCTCGCTGTCCGAGACCGTGACGCTCGTCGCGAGCGGCACGCCGGTGCAGACGCTGAGCTCCGAGCGCTCGGCTCTCATCACGTCGAATCAGATTCAGAACATCGCCGACCGCGGGCGCGACGTCGTGTCGCTCCTGCGCGTGCTGCCCGGCGTGGCGTATCAGACACCGACCGATTCACCCGGCGGCAACTTCGGCACGACGACGCCGAACATCAACGGGAATCGCGCGACGTGGAACACCATGACGGTGGACGGCGTGGTCGGCAACGACCTGGGGAGTCCGCAGGTGTTCAGCAGCTCGATCAACTTCGACGCGATCGGCGAAGTCCAGGTGGAGCTCAATAACTATCGCGCCGAGTACGGACGCAACGGCGGACCGGTCGTCAACATCGTCACCAAGTCGGGCACCAATCAGTTCAAGGGAAGCGCCTACTGGTACAAACGCCACGAGCGGCTCAACGCCAACGATTTCTTCAACAACCGAAACCGCGTCGCGAAGCCGCTCTACCGGTTCGACACCGTCGGCGGAACGATTGGCGGTCCGGTCGTGCTGCCGAAGATCGGCGCCGGCAAGGACAAGCTCTTCTTCTTCTATTCGTTCGATGGTGTGAAATCGCTGAACCCGCGGCCGCTGCAGACGGTCACGGTGCCGACCTCGCTCGAGCGCGCGGGCGATTTCTCGCAGTCGCCGGCCATCAAAGATCCGCTGACAGGCCAGCCGTTCCCCGGCAACACGATTCCGGCGTCGCGTCTCAATCCCAACGGCCTCGCGCTGCTCAGGGTTTTTCCGCTGCCGAACTTTTTCGATCGCACCGCCAACTACAACTACACGTTCCAGGAAAGCCTCGACGTGCCGAAGCGCCAGAACGTGGTGCGGCTCGACTATCACCCGTCGCCGAAAGATGCGTTCTACGGCCGCGTGTCGACGTGGTACGGCGACAACAAGGGCTACAACGTGGCGGCCGGCGGATCGGCCTGGGGACTCGTGAAGCTTCACTACCTCTTCACCGACGACAGCGGCCTGTTCAACTACACGCGGGTCGTCAGCAACACGATCGTCAACGAGGCGTCGGTGTCGCTGCGGCACAGCACGGAGAACGGTCCGCCGCTCAGCGACGCCGACTTGGCGGGCATCACGAAGGCGCAGACGGGCTTCAGACTGGGACAGCTGTTTCCGTCGAACAACCCGCTCGGCATCATCCCGCAGGCGCGGTTCACGGGAATCCTCAACGCCGCGGCGATCACCTACGACGGCCGGACGCCGCTCACCGGTGACGACAAGCTGTACACGTTCAACGACACGTTGACGATCGTGAAAGGCCGGCACACGTACAAAGCCGGCATGTACTTCGAGCACGTGCGCAACGAGGAAGGGCCGACCGCGACCTTCGCCGGATCGTTCGATTTCAGCCAGAGCGACAACAACAACCCGCTCACCACCAACTATGCCTACGCCAACGCGGCGCTCGGCAATTTCGCGACCTACACCGAATCGACGACGCGGCCCGGCGGCGGCGGCGTGGCGAACATCATGGAGTGGTTCGCGCAGGACACGTGGCGCGCGACGCAGAAGCTCACGCTCGACTACGGCCTGAGGCTGGCGTGGTACACGCACTACCGCCACGAGAGCGGCGGCGCGGCGGCGTTCTCATTCGAGCGGTACGACCGCGCGAAAGCGCCGCGTCTGTACTACCCGGCGATTGTCAACGGCGTCCGCGTCGCGCGCGATCCCGTCACGGGCGCGACGGTGGCGGCCAATCTGGCCGGGGCGCAGGTGCCGGGCACCGGCGATCTCAACAACGGCCTGGTGCTCGCCACCGATTCGAGCTATCCGGCGGGCTTCAAGGATCAGCCGCCGCTGCTGCCCGAGCCGCGCGTCGGTCTCGCGTACGACGTCAATGGCGACGGCAAGACGGCGCTCCGAGGCAGCTTCGGCATCTTCCACAACACGCGCATGTCGGGCAACGTCAACTGGCAGGCGACCCGCAACCCGCCGCTGCAGTTCAATCCGCAGATCTCCTACGGGTCGATGGACACGCTGCTGCAGTCCACGGGCTACAACTTTCCAAGCGACGTGCAGGGCTTCGAGAAGGAGACGCGCACGCCGACGCTCTATAGCTACTCGGCTGGCGTGCAGCGCGACATCGGGTGGGGCACGGTCGTTGACGTGGCGTACGTCGGGTCGAGCGGACGTCAGATGCTGCAGACCCGCAACCTGAACATCGTGCCCTACGGCGCGCGATTCCTCTCGGAGAACCAGGATCCGACGCGATCCGGCGTTGCGCTGGCCGACAACTTCTTCCGGCCGTATCCGGGCTACGCCAACTTGTGGTTCTTCGAGAACTCCGGCAAGACCGATTACCACGCGATGCAGGTGCAGGCCAACCGCCGTTTCGCGAAAGGGCTGCAGTTCGGCGTGGCGTACACGCTGTCGCGCTCGCGAGACTACAGCTCGAACAACGAGACGGGCACCGGCGCGAACATGCAGATCGCGACCTATCAGGATCCGGCGACGTGGAACTACGGACTGTCGACCTACGATCAGACGCACGTCGCGGTGATCAACTACACGTGGGACCTGCCGAAGGCGAGCGCGTCGTGGAACAACGCGGTCGTGCGCGGCCTGCTCGACAACTGGCAGATCTCGGGGCTGACGACGTTTGCCAGCGGCGTGCCCGTCAATGTCACCTGGATCGCGGCGGACGGTGCGGACATCACCGGCGGCGGCGACGTGATCCGCGTCGCGAACGTGGCGGCCGGCAACTTCGTCCCGCTGCTCGTCGGCAATCCGATTCTGCCGAAGAGCCAGCGCAGCGTGAATCAGTGGTTCAATACCGCGGCGTTTGCCCGCCCGCCGCGCGGGAATGCCGGCACCTCACCGAAAGACGTCATCAGGGGCCCCGGCGTCAGCAGCTCGGACGTCACGTTGTTCAAGAACATCCCGTTCGGCGGCAGCGCGAGACGGTTGCAACTTCGCTGGGAGATCTATAACGTCTTCAACCACACGCAGTTCGCCACCGTTGACGGGACCGCGCGGTTCGACGCGGCGGGCACCCAGACGAACACGCGATTCGGGCAGGTCATCACGACGCGCACGCCGCGCGTGATGCAGGTGGCGCTGCGATTTGTGTTCTAGACGGAAGCGCCTGCGGCCATGCCGGGGTCCCCAGCGCGGCAGCCGCGCTGGGGTGGCGTGCCGAGCCGAGGACGTGCGAATCCGAGGCGAGGCATCAGCGGCAGCTCGCGCCGACAAGGCGGGGTCCCCAACGCGGCAACCGCGTTGGGGTGCCCGTGGCGGGGTCCCCAACGCGGCAACCGCGTTGGGGTGCCCGTGGGGCCCCGGCGCCTGTGAAAATGTCAGGTGAACCGATGCAACGAGCCGCAATTGTCCTCGCGGTGACCGCGGCGGTCCTGACGGCTGTCGCGCAGGCCTTCAGGTCTGCCGTGGCGGCCGTGACCGTCACGCCAAACGCATCCTCGCGCCGCGTCGATATCGCGATTGGCGGCGCGCCGTTCACCTCGTACATCTGGCCGGAGCGCGTGAAGAAGCCGGTGCTCGATCCGATTCGCAGCGCCAGGGGGACGATTGTCACGCGCGGCTGGCCGCTCAATCCTCGTCCGGGCGAGCGCGTCGATCATCCGCATCACGTCGGTCTGTGGTTCAACTACGAGAGCGTGAACGGCGTCGATTTCTGGAACAACTCCGACGCGCTGACGCCGCAGGACGCCGCGAAGATGGGCGCGATCGTCCATCGGCGGATCGTGACCGCCAAGAGCGGCGCGGATCGCGGCGAGCTCGTCACCGAATCGGACTGGGTGCTGCCGGGCGGCAAGACCCTGCTGCACGAGCGCACGCAGTTCTTCTTTTCCGGCGACGCCTCGACGCGAACGATCGAGCGCATCGCGACGCTGACGGCGCTCGACGCGCGCGTCGTCTTCGCGGACGCGAAGGACGGCATGCTCGGGATGCGCGTCGCGCGACAGCTCGAGCAGCCGTCGAACGAGCCGCAGGTGTTCACCGACACCGCCGGCCGCGCGACGGCCGTACCGGCGATGGACAACACGGGCGTGAGCGGTCAGTACACGAGCAGTGAAGGCAAGAAAGGCGACGCCGTCTGGGCCACGCGTGCCCGATGGACGAGCCTCACCGGGACGATTGGCGGGGAAGCGATCACGATCGCGATGATCGATCATCCCGAGAATCCCGGATTCCCGACCTACTGGCACGCGCGCGGGTACGGGCTGTTCGCCGCGAACCCGCTCGGACAGAAAGTCTTCAGCGAGGGACGCGAGACGATGAACTTCACCATCGAGCCTCGCGCGTCGGCGACGTTCCGCTACCGCGTCCTCGTCATCGACGGGACGGCCAGCGCCGATCGCCTCGAGCGCGAGTTCTCGTCATTCTCGGCGAGCCAGACGTCCCATCCCAGTCGATACTGACGGTGCACATTGGTCTCATCGGTGCCGGCAACATCAGCGGCACGCACGCGCGCGCGATCAGCGAGATTCCAGGCGCCGTCGTCGCGGCGGTGCACGCGCCCACCCGCGAGCGCGCGACCGCGCTCGCGACACTCCACGGCGCCGCGGCGTACGACTCGCTCGACGGCTTTCTGAATCATCGGCCGATGGACATGGTCGTCATTGGCAGTCCGTCGGGTCTGCACGGCGAGCACGGCATCGCGGCCGCGCGTCGCGGCCTGCACGTCCTGGTCGAGAAGCCGATCGAGATCAGCACGGCCCGCGTCGATGCGCTCATCGCCGAAGCGAAGCAGGCGGGTGTGACGCTCGGCGTGATCTTTCAGGATCGCGTGAAGCCGGACATCGCGCGGCTGAAGGCGCTCGTCGACGAAGGCGCGCTCGGCAAACCGATTCTCGCGTCGGCGCGCGTGAAGTGGTACCGGCCGCCCGAGTACTATCGGGACTCCAGGTGGCGCGGGACGTGGGCGCTCGACGGCGGCGGCGCGCTGATGAACCAGGGCGTCCACACCGTCGATCTGCTCTTGTGGCTCGGCGGTCCGGTCCGCCGCGTGTTCGCGCGCACGGCCGCGCAGCTCCACGCGATCGAGGTTGAGGACACCGCCGTCGCTGTGCTGGAATTCGCGAGCGGCGCGTTGGCGACGCTCGAAGCCGCGACGTCGGCGTATCCAGGCTACGCGCGTCGCCTGGAGCTGACCGGTTCTGAAGGCACGGCGATTCTCGACGGCGACCAGCTGGATTTACGAGGTGTCAGACACGTGTCAGACACAGGTCAGACTGGTGTCAGACACGTGTCTGACACCCCGGTGAATGCGAGGTCGCCGGTCGTGGCGGATGTGTCGGCGCATCGACTCGTGTTCGAGGATTTTATCCGCGCGGTGACCGAGCGGCGTCCGCCGCTCTGCGACGGCGCGACAGGCCGCGCGAGCGTCGCGGTCATTGAGGCGATTTATCGGTCGTCGTCTTTGCAAGTTCCGGTGGAGATGGAGTGAGGCGGCCGTTGACCATACTTCAACGGCGATCTCAGCGCGCTCAAGACGAGCTACTCGGGGAGCACGGACGTGCCCGTGGGATACGAGTGGCTTCTACTTCCACGACGCGGCGGTGCAGACCAACGGCGTCGACGATCCAGCCAAGCAGCGCAACGATCCGCGCATCCGGCTGGCGAACAACATCCGGTACTTCCCGTCGCGCATCTCGGGCCTGCGCGGACCGGGGCTCAACACCCTGTGGGACGTCTCGATCGTCAAGCAGATTCACGCCAGCGAGCGCGTGCGCGCGCAGCCGCACGTGGAGTTCCTGGACGCGTTCAACCGCGTCGTGTACGCGAACCCGAACACCGATCCGACAGCCGCGGAGTTCGGGAAGGTGACGAGCCAGAACAATCACCCTTTCGATCTCTCCGGCCGCGTGGCGCTCGTCACCGGCGCATCACGCGGCATCGGCGCTGCGATGGCGCGCGCACTCGCGAGCTGCGGCGCTGACGTCATCCTGCACGCGAGCCGATCCGAGCCGGACGATCTTGCGGCGGCGATCGCGCGCGAGAATGGCGTCAAGGCGTCGTGTCTCGTCGCCAACCTCGAGCAGCGCGAGGAAGCCTACACATTGGTGCCGCGGGCGCTCGCGGCTGCGGGCCGCCTCGACATCCTCGTCAACAACGCCGGCATCATCCGCCGCGCCGATGCGGTGGACTACAGCGACGCGGACTGGGACGCCGTGCTCGAAGTCGATCTCTCCAGCGTGTTCAGGTTGTGCCGCGCCGCGGGCCGCCACATGCTGGCCGAGGGGCGGGGCAAGATCGTCAACGTCTCGTCGTTGCTCGCGTTTCAAGGCGGCATCCGCGTGCCGGCGTACGCGGCGGCGAAGGCGGGCGTCGCGCAGCTCACCAAGGCGCTCGCGAACGAATGGGCGGGGCGCGGCGTCAACGTGAACGCGATCGCGCCCGGCTACATTCGGACCGACAATACACGCGCGCTCGCCGAAGATCCGATCCGCTACAAGCAGATCCTCGAGCGCATTCCGGCGGGCCGCTGGGGCGATCCACAAGATCTCGCCGGCGCCGTCGTGTTTCTCGCGTCGCCGGCGGCCGACTACGTGCACGGGCACGTGCTCGTCGTCGACGGCGGGTGGATGGGGCGATGAGTCGAGCGGACGTCACCAAGGCAATCGAATCGATGGGCGTCGTCGCCGTGATCCGTCTGAAGGATTCGGCGAAGCTGCGCGGCGTCGTCGACGCGCTGGCCGACGGCGGCGTGCGCGCGCTCGAGGTCACGATGACGGTGCCGCGCGCCGTCGATCTGATCCGCGAGCTGGCGCCGACGCTGCCGTCTGGATTTCTGCTCGGCGCCGGCACCGTCATTGACGTCGAGACCGCGAAGGCCGTCATCGACGCGGGCGCGCGATTCGTCGTCGGTCCGGTGTTCCGCCCCGACGTCATCCGTGCGTGCCACGAGCGCGACGTGCCCGCGATGCCTGGATGTTTTTCGCCGACGGAGATTCTCACCGCGCACGAAGCCGGCGCCGACATCGTCAAAGTATTTCCGGCGACGATGCTGGGGCCGCAGTTTCTGAAGGATGTCCGGGCGCCGCTGCCGCAGGTGAAGCTGATGCCGACCGGCGGCGTCACACTCGACAACGCTGGCGACTGGATCCGCGCGGGCGCGGTCGCGGTCGGTGTCGGATCGGCGCTCGTCGACGTGAAAGCGATCGACGCCGGTCAGTTCGACGTCATCGCCGCGAACGCGCGGAGAGTGGTGGCAAGCGTGGCCGCGGCACGTCAACAAACTCTCCACCACGGGGGACACGAAGGACGCGGAGGTTAAATCGTGTTGTGTACAAAACGGCGTTCCTCCTCAGTGTCCTCCATGTCCCCCGTGGTGGAGAGTAGCGCGACCGCTGGTTTCTATGACACACACCGTCGTCACGTTCGGCGAACTGCTCTTGCGATTGAGCCCGCCCGGGTTCGAGCGCTTCTTTCAATCGCCCGTCCTGTCCGCCACCTTCGGCGGCGGCGAGGCCAACGTCGCCGCGAGCCTCGCGCAGTTCGGACTGACCAGCCGCTACGTGACCGCGCTGCCGAAGCATGCCATCGGCGACGCGGGACTGCGCGCGCTGCGCGCGGAAGGGATCGACACGAGTCACGTCGTCCGCAGCGGCGACCGCGTCGGCATCTACTTCGCCGAGACCGGCGCCAGCCAACGTGCGTCCACCGTCATTTACGATCGCGCGCACTCGGCAATCAGCGAGATGGATCCGACCGCGGTCGCGTGGGACACGGTGATGGCCGGCGCCGCGTGGTTTCATGTGACCGGCATCACGCCCGCGCTCGGCGCGAAAGCCGCCGAGTCGACGAAGGCCGCGGTGGCCGCGGCGAAGCGCGCGGGCGCAAAGGTCAGCGTCGATCTCAACTTCCGAAAGAAGCTGTGGTCCGAAGCGCAGGCGCAGACGACGATGAAGCCGTTGATGCGCGACGTGGACGTCGTCGCCGCGAACGAAGAGGATCTACAGACCGTGCTGGGCGTGACGGTGGAAGGCGCGGATGTGACGAAGGGCACGCTGGATATCGCGGGGTATCGCGCGGCGGCCGAGCGGGTCACGCGCGAGTTCGGCCCGAAGCTCGTCGCCGTCACGCTACGAGAGAGTCTGTCCGCGAGCGACAACGGCTGGAGCGCGGTGTTGTGGGACGGGTCCGCCGGCGTGCTGCATCAGAGTCAGCGGTACGTCGTGCGCCTCGTCGACCGCATCGGCGGCGGCGACAGCTTCGCCGCCGGACTGATTTACGGCATCGTGACCGGCCGTCCGCTCGACGCGTCACTGCGCTTCGCGGTGGCTGCAAGCGCGCTCAAGCAGACGATCCCGGGCGACATGAACCGCGTGACGGTCGCCGAAGTCGATGCGCTCGTGAAGGGTGACGCGACAGGTCGTGTGCAGCGATAGAATCGCGCCATGTTGATGTGCCCACCTCGTCTGCTGACGGTCGCCGGCTTGACGCTCACGTCTCTCGTGTTCGCGCCGATGCGTCAGGCGCCGCAGGGACAGCCAGCAGTCGCGGATCTCGTCCTCACCAACGGGAAGATCATCACGGTCGACGGCACGGATTCCATCGTGCAGGCGATTGCGATTGCCGCCGGCCGAATAGTCGCGGTCGGTCCGAACGACGAGATTCGATCGCGCGTCGGCCCATCGACGCGGGTGATCGATCTCTTCGGACGCACCGCGACGCCCGGCCTCATCGACACGCACGTCCACTTTTCAGAGACCGACGCGCTCTACTCGGTCGACCTCGGCGTGGTCGACGTCAAGACCATGGACGACGTGTTGAAGCGCGTCGCGGCGGCGGTCGCGATGCGCAAGCCGGGCGAGTGGGTGCGCGGACGCGGCTGGGACGAAGGCAAGCTCGCCGAGCGCCGCTACATTCTCGCGTCGGATCTCGACAAGGTCGCGCCGAACAACCCCGTGTGGCTCATGCAGACGACTGGACACTACGGCGTCGCGAACAGCTACGCGCTGAAGATGGCGGAAGTTCGGGCAGACACGAGGGATCCGCCGGCCGGCACGATCGATCGCGACGCCAACGGCAATCCGACCGGCGTGCTGAAGGAATCGGCGGCGGGCCTCGTCACGCGGCTGGTTCCGCCGTATACGCGCGAAGAGCAGCGGCAGGGCCTCCTCAAGATGATCGAGGACTTCAACAAAGAGGGGATGACCGGCGCGAAGGATCCGGGCATCGGTCAGATGAAGTGGGACCTCTACGAAGAGCTTCGCGCGAGCGGCAGGCTGACGGTCCGCATGTTTGCGCTCTGGTCGGGCGCGCGACGCGTCGAGGACAACGCGGAGGTTCTCTCGCACGTCCAGGCCCATCCGAAACCATCGGACACCTCTGGCGATCGCGTACTGATCTCCGGCGGCGTGAAGATGTTCATGGACGGCAGCGGCGGCGCGCGGACCGCGTGGATGTACGACGACTGGAACAAGAACTCGATCGAGAAGGACGCCGGCAACGTCGGCTATCCGGCGACCCCGCCCGATGCGTATCGGCAGATCGTAGACGCGCTGCACAACGCCGGGATTCACGTCAGCACGCACGCCATCGGCGACCGCGCCATCGACTGGGTCGTCGACACCTACAATCAGGTGTTGAAGGCGAAGCCGACGCGCGGTCTGCGTCACGGCATCATCCACGCGAACACGCCGACCGATCACGCCATCGACGTGATGGCGCGGCTGCAGACCGAGTACGACGCCGGCTATCCCGAGTCGCAGGCCGAATTCATGTGGTGGATCGGCGACAACTACGCGGGGAATCTCGGTCCGGATCGCGCGCGGCGTCTGACCCCATTCGCGACGTATCGGAGGCGCGGCATCATCTGGGCCGGCGGATCGGACTACAGCGTGACGCCGTTTCCGGCGCGCTACGGGCTCTGGTCATCGGTCGCGCGTCAGACGCTGAACGGCACGTTCGGCGCAACGCCATTCGGAACAGAGGAGCGTGTCGACACCAGAACCGCGCTCCGCTCGTACACGATCTGGGCGGCGCATCAGATGTTTCTCGACGATCGGATCGGATCGATCGAAGTCGGGAAGGACGCCGACATCGCGGTGTGGGACCGCGACATGCTCACGGTCCCGACCGACGCGCTGAAGGATCTCAAATGCGAGCTGACGATCTTTCGCGGGAAGATCGTGTACACCGCGGGGCGCTAGAAATACAAGGGCGCTAGATAACCGATGACGAGCCCCAGCTGTCCTTTCTCGTGCGCGTGCGCGGAGCCCACACCCGTGACCATCAGGAGCGAAACAATCACTGTTGTGCGGGCCATCGCTGGATCACTTTTCCGTTCTCATCGAGCGATTCGATTCGGGGATTGCCGTCGGCGTCGACGGTGAGATTCAAGCGCGGTTTGCCGCTCGCGTCGGACAGCGAGACCGTCGCCGCCCGATCGGCGGTCTTGCCGACCAACACGCGCCGGGGCCGCGGCGGGAAGCCGTCGCGCGCGGCCTGCACGGCCGCTGCACGCCGCGCCGCATCCTGAATCTGATTGGCCGCGTTCAGCTTGTCAATCAGCTCGCCGAGATTCGCGTCCGGCGGATCCCAGACCTGAAACGCGGCGGTCTTCCGGCCGTTCGATTCGCTGTAGCCGAAGCCGATGGTCTGATCCTGCTTCAACTGATCGAGATTGAGGCCCGAGCTCGCGTTGCGCGCGCCGTCCTTCACCCGCCCCGTATACGTCAGTCCGCCGACTTCGTCGCCTTCGTCGTTGAAGAACAGGAATCCCGCGACGGGACGCGGCCGATCGATCACCTTGCCGTCGATCACGCCGGGATGCATCCGGTCCTTATTCGAGATCACCATGCGCAGGGTGCCGTCCTTGTCGACGACGTTGATGCGCTCGACGGTGATCTCGCCGAGGTTCTGTGATTTCTGAGAAGGTTGGAACGCCGCAGTGGCGAGCACGACGATGACGAGCGTCGTGACGATGGCGTAGGCGCGAAGAAGAATCATCCCAGCCTCTTCTTTTACTTTCTCGCGGGGCCCCACCCCCGCTCGCTGACGCGCTTCGCGGCGTAAACCGCTCGCGCGTTTCTAGAACAGAACGTCACAGCGCGGGGCCGTACTTTGTCTTATCGCGACGGCGCCCCACCACCGCTGCGGTTGCTCGGCGCGCTCGCGCCTCGCAACGGCTCAAGGCTGTCGCTGGCGTGTTAGTGTAAGCCTGCCACCGCGGAGGATTGATGCCCTTTTCGCGACGCCGCTTCATGCAGTGGGCCGCGTCGATGCCGGCAGTCGCATGGGACGGTCTCAAGACCGTCCCCTACAACGACAACGCTCCGGTAGGGGACGGCCTTCAGGCCGTCCCCTCTGCGTTTCGTCCCGAGCTGCTGCCGTCAAAAAAAGAGATCTGGGACCAGCAGGTCTGGATGGCGAAGCTCGGCCCGAAGTACACCGGCAACAAAGCGCACGCGACGTTCGTCGAGTTTCTCGCCACGCAACTCCAGTCGCACGGAGTCGACGTCGCGCGCGAGCGCTACACGCTGCCGCGATGGGACGCGCGGCGATGGGAGATTGCCATCGCCCCCGTTTCCGGATCGCCGTTCAACGCGGCCGTCACGTCGTACTTCCCGTACTCTGGTCAGACGCCGCCATCAGGCGTCACCGGCGAGCTCGTGTTCGCCGGCACGAACCCGACGTTCGCGCTCGACGGACTGCAGGGGAAGGTCGCGCTCATCGAGTGCCCGACCAACACGCGCGAGTTCGCCAACCTGTACAAAGTGTGGGGGCTGCATCCGGCGACCGAAACATTTCCAACAGCCACGCGTCCGGCACGCGGGCCCGTGGGCGATCTCACGCCGTTTCAGAAGGCCGGCGCGGTCGGTGTCATCCTCGCGTGGACCGACATCTCCGACGCGAACGCGGCCGATCAGTACACGCCGTTCTCGCGTCCGCCGCAGAACATCCCGGCACTCTACGTGGGACGCGACACCGGCGCGAAGCTGCGCGCGCTTGCCGGCAGCGGAACGAAAGCCACCGTGGTGCTGGAGGCGGACGTCTTTCCGGACACGCCGACCGAGACGCTCGTCGCCATGCTGCCCGGTGTCTCGCGGGACGAGATCATCATTATTAATACGCACACCGACGGCCCGAACGCGACCGAAGAGAACGGCGCGCTCGGCATCGTCGCCCTGGCGAAATATTTCTCGAGGATTCCGCGCCACGATCGCAAGCGCACGATCGTCTGCCCGCTGACCACCGGGCACTTCGCCGGTCCGTGGGTGCCGTCGATGCGCGGCATCATCACCAAGTACCCGGATCTCATCAAGAAGGCGGTCGCCGCGGTGACCGTCGAACATCTCGGCTGCGAAGAGTGGATGGACGATGCGGTGACGAAGTACAAGGCGACGGGGAAGCACGAGTGGAGCGTCGCCATCACGCCGTCGAAGTCGATGGCCGACATCCTCATCGAATCGCTGCAGGGGAGTCAGGATCGCGCCGGCGTGGTGAATCCGGTGAACGGCGGATTCCTCGGCGAAGGCGCGGGCTTGTCGCGCGCCGGCATCCCGACGATCGGCTACATTCCGCAACCGAACTATTTGCTCGCCGGACCGGCTGACGGCTGCATCGAGAAGCTGAACGCCGACTTGATGCACAGCCAGATTCAGGTGTTCGCGAAGCTGATTCACAAGATCGATGCGATGCCCGCGGGGCAGTTGAAGAAAACCTGATGCACATCGTGCTCGCGGCGTGGGTGGTCGCGGCTGCGGTCGGGCAGCAATCGGTGTCCGATGCCGTGATGGACGGCGACGCGAAAACGGTCGCGGCGCTCGTCGCGCGCGGCGCCGACGTGAACGAAAAGGATACCGATGGCATCACACCGCTGATGCAGGCGGCGTCAGCGGGGCGGATCGAGATTCTTCGTCTGCTGCTGGTCGCCAAAGCCGACGTCAACGCGCGCAACGCCGGCGGCGCGAGCGCGCTGACGGCCGCGGCCTTCAGCGGGTATGCCGATGCCGTGCAGCTGCTGCTCGCCAATCAGGCGGATGCGGACGCCAGAGATCAACAGGGCCGGACGCCGCTGATGGCGGCGGCGCTCAACGGTCACACCGAGGTCGTGCGCGTGCTGCTCGCGAAAGGTGCGGACACGGAGGCAGCGGATCAGGGCGGCGGCAACTCGGTCACGTACGCGGTGGCCAACGGCCACGCCGACATCTTCGAGGCGCTGGTGAAAGCCGGTGCGAAATGGAAGGACGAAGACCTCGTGGTCGCCGCGCAGGGCTGTCACACCGACACGGTGCAGACGCTGGCGAAGATGGGCGCCAAGGTGAACGCGGTGCGGAGCGGCCGGCCGGCGCTGTTCATGGCGGTCTGGAGTCACTGCGCGGACACGGCGACGTTCCTCGTCGCGAGCGGCGCCGACGTCAACGCGAAGAGTGGCGATGGCCGCACGGCACTGATGCAGGCAGCGGGCGACGGCCGCGCCGAGCTCGTACAGCTCCTGATGGATCATGGCGCCGACATGGACGCGAAGGACGAAGCCGGGCGCACGGCGTGGACGTACGCCGCCATGGGCAACCAGCTCGAGGTCGCCGAGATCTTCAAGAAGGCGAGAGAGAAGAAACAGTGACGACGACCGTGGATACCTTTCGCGCGTTTCGCGTGTTCGACGAGAACGGAACCGTCCAGGGTCGCCTCGTTGACGCCGCCTTGAATGAGTTGTCGGCGGGCGATGTGCTGATCAAGGCCGCGTACTCGAGCGTCAACTACAAAGACGCGCTCGCCGCGACCGGCGCCGGAAAAATCATCCGTCGCTTTCCGCTCGTCGGCGGCATCGATGTGTCCGGCACCGTGGTCTCGAGCGGCGATTCGCGTTTCAAGAGCGGTGATGAAGTCCTCGTCACCGGGTACGATCTCGGCGTCGCCCACGACGGCGGCTATGCCGAGTACGTGCGCGTGCCCGCAGACTGGGTCGTCCGCGTGCCGCAGGGCCTCAGCCCGTTCGACGTGATGGCGATCGGCACCGCTGGCTTCACGGCGGCGCTCTCGATCGTCGAGCTGGAACGCAACGGCCTCGCACCGTCGAACGGTCCCGTCATCGTCACGGGCGCGAGCGGCGGCGTGGGGAGCGTCGCGATCCAGTGTCTCGCGGCGCGTGGGTACACAGTCACTGCGCTCACGGGTAAAGACGATCAGCACGAGTTCCTGAAATCGCTCGGCGCTGCCGACGTGTTATCGCGCAACGCCTTGCAGATGGGCACCAAGCCGCTCGAGAAAATGTTGTGGGCCGGCGCCGTCGATGCGGTCGGCGGCGACACGCTCGCGTGGCTGACGCGCACGATGATGTACGGCGGCGCGATCGCCAACTCGGGGCTCACCGGCGGAACAGATCTGAAGACGACGGTGTTACCGTTCATCCTGCGCGGCATCAAGCTGCTCGGCATCGATTCGGCGATGTGTCCGATGCCGGCGCGGCTCGAGGTCTGGCGCCGGCTCGCGACCGACCTGAAGCCGGCGAAGCTTCAGGCGATCGCGCAGGAAATTCCGCTCGAGGATCTGCCGCGTGCCTTCGCGACACTGCTCAAGGGTCAGGCAAGAGGCCGATTCGTGGTGAGGGTGTCATGACATTCATCTCACGACGCGATCTGTTGAAGGCCGCAGCGATTGTTCCATTCGCGCGTGGATTTCAATCCGGCGCGCGACCGCCGGTCGAGAACCTGACCGCCACCGAGATGGAGCTGCTCGACGCCATCGTCGCGCGCTTGATTCCAACCGACGCGAACGGTCCGGGCGCGACCGAAGCGCTGGCGGCGCATTACATCGATCACGCGCTCGGCACTGCGCTCGCGTCCTCGCGGCCCGCCTACGCGGCCGGACTCGCGGCGCTCGATCGCTACGCGCGGTCGTCGCGAGGCGCGCCGTTCACGCAGCTGTCGGCGACCGATCAGGACTCCGTGCTCATCGACGTCGAGACCGGCGCTGCGAGCGGCTTCACCGGCAGCGCCGCCGCGTTCTTCGCCATGGTGCTGAGCCACACGCACCAGGGGACGTTCGGCGATCCGTACTACGGCGGCAACGCGAATTTCGTCGGCTGGGATCTGATCGCCTATCCGGGCGTCCGCACGATGGTGACGGCGACGGATCAAAAAAGTCTCGAGTCGAAAGCGCTGAAGCCGAATCACAAGTCGGCGTACGAATACGACTTCATCAAAGACAACGAGCGGGGGCGGGGCCCCGCGAGCCTTGGAAAAAGAGACCACCATGGCGACTAAACTCAAAGACACCGATGTCGTCATCGTCGGCCTCGGCGCTGCCGGCGGCGTCGCGGCGCTGCCGCTCGCGCAGGCGGGCATCGACGTCATCGGCCTCGAAGCCGGCACGTGGCTGACGCGGAAAGACTTCGCGCCCGACGAGCTCCGCAACAACGTCCGCGGCTGGCCGCAAGGAATCCAGAAAGCGAATCAGGAAATCCCGACGTCGCGCGCGACCGCTTCGTCGCCGACCGTTCCGCGCGGCAGCATTCATCCGATGCAGAACGCGGTCGGCGGCACCAGCCTGCACTACTGGGCCCAGAGCTGGCGGCTGAACCCGTGGGACTTCAAGGTTGTCAGCGAGACGAGGCGCCGCTACGGCCCGTCGCGGATTCCGAACGGATCGACGGTCGAAGACTGGCCGTTCGGCCTCGACGAGCTCGAGCCGTACTACGACAAGATCGAGTACGAGGTCGGCGTCTCGGGCCAGGCGGGCAACATCAACGGCAAGATCGATCCGCGCGGGAATCGGTTCGAAGGTCCGCGCAAGCGCGCCTATCCGATGCCGCCGTTGCGGGGCACAGAGTTCCTCGACAAAATGACGATGGCGGCGCGCTCGCTCGGCTGGAATCCGTTTCCGGGACCGGCCGCGATCAACTCGCGCTCGTATCAGAATCGCTCGGCGTGCATGTATCACGGTTTCTGCAATCGCGGCGGCTGCCACGTCGACGCGAAGAACTCGACGGCGGTGACGACGATTCCACGCGCGCAGGCGACGGGGCACTTGAAAGTCGTCCCGCGCGCGCACGTCACGACGATCGAAGTCGACGGCAACGGTCAGGTGACCGGCGTCAACTACCTCACCGACGGCGTCGAGTACTTCCAGCCGGCGAAAGTCGTCCTGGTCGCGAGCTTCACGTACGAGAACGTTCGGCTGCTCTTGCTCTCGAAGTCGAAGGCATTCCCGAAAGGACTCGCCAATAATCACGGCCAGGTGGGCCGGCACTACTTCAGCCATCATCAGGGCGCGGGCGTGTCGGCGCTATTCCCGTTCAACTTGAATGCGTGGTACGGCCTGCCGGCGCAGGGCGTCGCCGTGGACAACTGGGCCGACGACAACTTCGATCACGGTGGACTCGACTTCATCGGCGGCGGGAATCTGTGGGTGTACTCGGATCGACGGCCGATTGGCGCCGCCGGCATGAACACGTTTGGCCGCGCGCCGAACTGGGGATCGGCGTGGAAGACGTTCATCAAGGAGAACGCGGATCGATCGAACAACTCGTACATCCAGAAGTCGACGCTGCCGTACGAGGACAACTATCTCGATCTCGATCCCGAGGTGAAGGATCCGCTGGGCTATCCGGTGTGCCGCGTCACGGCCGAGTACAAGGAGAACGAGAGGAAGATCGCTGCGTTCACGCAGGACAAGATGGAGCAGTGGTATCGCGAGGCGGGCGCCATCGCGATTCAGCGTGCGCCGCTCGGCGGCGCCATGGGTATATCAACGCACGCGTACGGCGGCACTCGGATGGGCGACAACGTCGAGACCAACGTCGTCAATCGCTGGGGCTTCGCGCACGAAGCGCCGAACCTCGGCGTCCTCGGCGCGTCGGTGATGGGCACGAGCGGCGCGCACAATCCGACGCTCACGGCGCAGGCGCTGGCGTGGCGGACCGCTGAGCATCTCGTCAAGAACTGGAAAAATATCAAAAGAACGTAGGTGCGAGCATGAAACTCGTCGCACTCACCGGAATCGTCTGCGCTGTATTCACCGCGGGGTTCGGTCCCCGAATCGCTCAGGGCAACCTGAAAGTCGATCCCGCTACCGCCGGCACCGTAACGGGACGCGCCGTCTTCGACGGTTCGCGGCCAGCGCGCGAGCCACTGAATATGTCTGCGAATCCCTACTGCGTGAAAGTGGCTGCGCAGAATGTCATGAACGACAGGATCCTGATCGATCAAGCGGGCGGTCTCGCGAACGTGTTCGTCTATGTGAAGGAGGGTCTCGACGCCGCTTACTCTTTTGACGTGCCGACCGCGGCCGTCGTCCTCGATCAGCGACTCTGCCAGTTCATCCCTCGCGTCGTGGGTGTCCAGGTGGGACAGCCATTGATGGTCGTCAACAGCGACCACACGCTGCACAACGTGCACGCACGGCCGTCGGCGAATCAGCCGTTCAACACTGGCCAGCCGATTGCGGGCATGCGATTGACGCACACATTCACGAAACCGGAAGTGATGGTGCCGCTGACGTCCGACATCCACTCGTGGATGGCCGCGTTTGTCGGCGTCCTGCCGCATCCCTTCTTTGCCGTCACCAGCGCTGACGGCTCCTTCACGATCCGCGGAGTGCCATCGGGCGCGTACACGGTGGAAGCGTGGCACGAGAAGTTCGGCAGGGCGATCGAGCGCCTCACTGTCGATGCCGGTCAGACCACGAGCGTCTCGTTCACATTTCTGAGTCGCGGACCGCGGCGGTGATGTGGTTCGACCGGCTGCGGGGCGACTTCGCGTTCGGCATCCGCCAGCAACTGAAGACGCCGGCGAACAGCCTCGTCATCATCGTCACGCTGGCGCTCGGTATCGCTGCGACGAGCATCTCGTTCTCGCTCGTCAACGGATTTTTCATCCGGCCGCTGCCGATCCACCAGCCGGAACGCCTCGTCCGTCTGTACAACACGTACACGAACGGATTTCAGTACTTCACCGTGTCCTATCCGGACTTCGAGGACATGCGCGCACTGCGCGACGTGTTCTCGGACGCGGTGCTGGAAGAGCCGGCTGCGTTCAGCGTGGGCGTCGCGGGCGCGGCCGAGCGGATCTGGGGCGAGTTCGTGTCCGAACGGTACTTTTCCGTTCTCGGCGTGATGCCGCGGTCTGGCCGTTTCTTCGCGCCGCAGGAAGAGTCGGCCGGCGAGCGCGTCGTCGTGGTGAGCGATGGATTGTGGAAGCGACGGTTCGCGGCGATGCCCAGCGCGGTGAACGCCGCGCTGACGATCAACGGTCAGCGATTTCGTGTCGTGGGGATCGCGCCCGAGGGATTCGGCGGCACGACGCTCGGATTCGTGCCCGATCTCTGGGTGCCGATCGCGGCGCGACGTGCCATGTGGCCCGGCGACGGCCGGAACAAGCGCGGCGGCGGGGGGTACTTTGCGCTCGCGCGCTTGCAGCCGGGGGCCACGCTGGCCCAGGCGCGCGCAGAGCTCGATGCCTTGGCGCTGCGGCTTCAGCGTGAATACCCGATCAGCAATACGGGCGTGCGCTTCACGGCGCTGCCCGAATCGGAGGGACGGGTCTTCCCGCTGTTCCGCGGCGCCATTCTCGGCGCGTCGGCAGCGGTCTTCGTCGTCGCCCTCCTCGTCCTGCTGTTGGCCTGCGCCAACGTCGCCGGCGTGCTGATGGTCCGCGCGGCGTCGCGGCGAACCGAGATTGGCGTGCGGCTGGCGCTCGGGGCGAGCCGGCGCCGGATCGTCGCGCAGCTCTTGACCGAAGCCGCGAGCCTGGCGATCGCGGCGGGCGCGCTCGGCATCGTCCTCGCGTGGCAGGCGACAACATTCCTGAGCGCGATTCGCGTGACGATTTCGCGTGGCGCGCCGGTGAATGTCAACGTCGCGCTGGATGCCACGGTGCTGGCGGTGAGCGTCGTCGTCGTCATCGCGACGGCGATCGTCTTCGGTCTCGGTCCCGCCATCGAAGCGTCGCAGTCTGACCTCGTCGTGGCGCTGAAGGACGGCGACACCCGCGGCGGTCTTCGGCCGTCGCGGCTGCGTCACCTGCTCGTCGCCGGACAGGTCGCGCTCTCCATGCTGCTGCTCGCTGGCGGCGGGCTGTTCGTTCGCAGCCTGCAGCATGTGCGGCACGTCGATCTCGGATTCGATCCCACCGGACTCGTCACCACGACGATCGATCTGAAGCTGCAGGGGTATTCGGCCGACGACTCGACACGGTTCTGGGACCGGCTCCTGCGAGAGGTGCAACGCCTGCCGCGCACGCAGTCGGTCAGTCTGACGACACGCGTCCCGCTCGATCTCGGGATTGTGGGAACGAGACTCGGACCGGAGGGTACGCAGGCAGGCGACGGCGCGAACTGGGCGACGCTCGAGTACGCCGTCGTCGATCCCGACTACTTTCAAACGCTGCGCATTCCTGTGCTGGAGGGAAGGGCGTTCGGCGACCGCGACACGCGGGGATCGCCGCCGGTCATCATTCTGAATGACGTCGTCGCCCACCAGTTCTGGCCGGGCGAGCGCGCGATCGGCCGGCGCGTCGTGAACGCGAACGGCGATCGCTACGAGGTTGTCGGTGTGGTGCGTCGCTCGAAGTACATGTCCGTCGGCGAGGATCCGAAGCCGTACGTGTACTTTCCGCTCGCGCGGCAGGGCGCCGGGGCAGCAGGAATTGTCGCGCGTGGCACAGGCGACGCCGGCACGTACCTCCGTGAGATGACCGCCGCCATTCACGCCATCGCGCCGGACCTGGCGCTGTACGAGACGGCGACGCTGGCGGACCGCGTCATGAAGTCGATGGCGCCGGCGATCGGCGGCGCGACGTCGCTCTCGATCGTCGGTCTGATGGCGCTGGTCCTGACCTCACTGGGGTTGTACGGGACGATCGCGCAGACCGTGAGTCGCCGGACGTACGAGATCGGCGTCCGGCGCGCGCTTGGCGCGCGCGATCGCGATGTGGTCCTTTTGGTGATTGGCGAGGCGATGCTGCTCGTGATCGCCGGCGTGGGCGTCGGCGTGTCGGGCGGGTTCGCGGCCGCGCCGCTCTTGCGCAACCTGCTGTACAACGTTGATCGATTCGATCCGCTCGTCTTCGGCCTCGCGCCGCTCGTGCTGCTCGTGGTCTGCGTCGTGGCGTCATGGATCCCCACCTGGCGCGCCGTCCGCATCAATGCCGCGACGGCGTTGAGATACGAATAACCTGTCGTGCCTTCATCGTCGGTCGCGTCCGGCTTCGGCCGGAGCTGATCGCTCCCGGCGGCGTGACGGCGTCTCGCGGAGAGATCCGTAAAGGCAGGGCGACGCGATCGCTCGAAAAACGTCGCGGAGCGAGAATCGCGGCGGTCTGATGGGTACGGCACGAGCGGTGGGTTTGCCCGAGGCGTCGCTCTTTCCTGTGCGCGGATGTCGCAACAACCCTGACCGCCGCTGGAGCGCAAGAGCAGCGAGTCGCAGCGACGTTTTTCCGCCCTGCCGGTCAACGGATCTCGGAGCGAGATGCCGGCACGACGCAGCCTGCACTCGGCGGAAGACTTCGTGCTACAACGAAGCAGGTCTCGACGCCCTGATGTAAGCCAGGACTGTGACAGGCCAGGTCCTGCGATTGCGTGCGGCGATGCGGAACGGCTGCGGCGCTACGCCTTCAATTGGTGCGCGATGAACGCCTTGACCATCGCGCGTGCGCGGTCGGTTTGCGGGCCTTCTTTGGCGACCCACTCGTGTTCGCTGTCTTCGAAGACGTGGAACTCGCAGTGGCCGCCGGCCGCCTTGTACGTCTGGGCGAATTTCTCCTGCATCGCCGGCAACACGTTGTCGTCGAGCGCGCCCTGCATGATGAGCAGCGGCACCAGCGTCACCTTCTCATGGCGGTCGAGTATCTCCTGCGGGTTCGATTCGGAGATCGTTTCCCACGGATTGAAGAACGTCTTGTTGTTCTTGATCATGCTGTCGCGCTTTTTGTCCACCGCGTTTTGATAGCGCGCGACCGTGTTGCTGATTGGCGAGCGCGTCGCGATGTAGGCGACGGTGGCATCGAGCTTTGGCGCCGCGGTCAGCGGAATCGCGTTGTAGCGCGGATCGCGCGGGCGCATGCCCAGGAGCTCGGCGACGTGGCCGCCGCTCGAGCTGCCGTACACGCCGATCTTCGACGGGTCGCCGTTCCACGACGCGGCTTTCGATTTGAGCCACCGCACGCCGTAGTTTGCGTCCTGCACGCACGCCGGGTACGGCGCTTCCGGCGCCAGCGTCATGTCGATGGCGACCACCAGCACGCCGCTGGCCGCCAACGCGCGGTCCATCGGTTCCTCCGCGTGGCGGTCTTTGCCGTTCCACGCGCCGCCGTGCAGATCGAGCAGGGTGGGGAACGGTCCCGCACCATTCGGTTGATAAATG
>MNEX01000044.1 GCA_001917905.1 Acidobacteria bacterium 13_1_40CM_65_14 | reverse complement strand
GCGCGACAGCTCGCCCGGCAGCGACTTCTCTCGTCCGGCGAGCTCCAGTTCGTCGAGCAGCGCTCGGGCGCGCGCCTCGAAATCGCCGACCGTGTACAGCCGGGCCGTGAGCCGCAAGTGCTCTTCGACCGTCAGATATTCGAACAGGTGCGGCTCGTCGGGCATGAACGCGAGCCGCCGCTTTGCCTCGATCGGATCCTGGACGAGGTCGTGGCCGTCGATGCGGACGTGCCCGGCGGTCGGACGAAGAATCCCGGCGAGCGAGCGCAAGGTCGTCGTCTTGCCGGCGCCGTTGGGCCCGATGAGCCCGACGATCTCGGCGGGCGCGACTTGGAACGAGAGGTCGTCGACCGCGGTGAACGAGCCGTAGGTGCGTCGTAGGTGCTCGACAGTGATCATCCTTTTCCTATGCTCGCGGGGCACATCTTTCACGCGCGTGGGGCCCCACCCCCACGTGTATGGCTCAAGGCTGTCCCCGCTCGCGCGCGCTGCGGTGGGCATCGTATGTCATTGGCCGCGGGCGCTGACTCGCTCCTCGCGCGGGCCGCAGGCGCTTGCTGTGTTACGATGACAGTTTCCGGAGGGACGACATTACGTGGCTACGCATGCATCCGCGCTCAAGGCGCATCGTCAGAGTCTAAAGAACCGCGAGCACAACCGCCAGTTCCGTGCGCGCCTGCGCAACGCGCTCAAGGGCGTCCGCACGGCGATCGACGGCAACGATCTGGCCGGCGCCAAAACGGCGTTGAAGCAGACGATCTCGCTCATCGACAAGATGGCGAGCAAGGGGATCATCCACCGGAACGCGGCCGGCCGCTACAAGTCGCGGCTCACCACGCGTATGGCCGCCCGCAGCTGACCGTAGAACGCAAAGACCGCAAAGACTGTTTGGCTGTGCGCGCTCTGCGGGCTCTGTGTCCTTCGTACGCGATCACCACCGGCGTCCTGCCATTCGCGACCGCTTGCCCGCGCACAATTCGACGACGAGGCGCTCGAGCAGGACGCGCGCATCCCCCGCGGACCGCTTCAAGTCGAGGTCCGTGCGGAACAGCGCGTCGATGGCGCCCCTGACATCGCCGGCCGCGATCGCCGGAAACTTCGAGCGCACCAGCCACGCCAGCTGACCGAGGATTTTTTCCGGCGGCGCACCGGCGTCGAGCGTCAGCGCGAGCTGACGCAGCGCCTCGCCCGCCTGCCCCGCCTCGATGGCGTTGGCGATGGCCCAGTCGTCCTGCAGCGCCGCCGGCCCGGCCACCTGCCGCGCATCGTCGATCGTGATCTTCTTTTCGCCGAGCGCATACAGCAGCAAGCGATCGACTTCACCGCGCAAGCGAGCGACGTTACCGCCAGGGCCTTTCGGTCCCCTGTCGCGCGCCTGCGCCGGAAAGCCGGCCAGCTCGCCGAGCAGCCGCGCAGCAGCCGGCTCGATCTCGACGCCGTCTTTCGCGACGCGAGCGCGGACCCACTGCTGCGCCGCCGTGAGATCTTCGATGACGCCACACTCCACGATCGTCGCGTGCTTCTGCAGCAGCTTCCAGATGCGCACGCGCTTGTCGAGCGGCGCGGCCACGAACACCAGCGTCGCCTGCGGCTCGGGATGCTCGAGGAGCGTTTCGAGCTCCTCGAGCGCGCGCGCGGCCGCCTCGCTCTCGCGCTTCGGGACGAAGAGCGTCTCGGCCTGCATCACGATGACGACGCGGCGCGGCGCCATCATCGGGAGGGTGCGCAGCGCCGCCGCGAGCGACGCCACGCCGTCGGCGAGCTTGTCGCCGGTGGTCATCTCGCCCGCGTGGATGCGCTCGACGTTGAAGGCGCGGAGCCCTTCCTCGACCACAGCCGCGAACTCACCCGCCAGTCCCGACTTCTCGATCTCGTCTTCGCCCTGAAGGAGGTAGATCGGATCGAGGTTGCCAGCGGCGATTTGTTTCCGAACGGCGGAGGGAGTCAGGAGTGGCATTGCGGATTGAGGATTGCGGAATGCGGATTTATTGCGGATTCAATCAGACAATAATTCCGCAATCCGCAATCCTCAATCCGCAATTTAGAAGGCTTCCAGGATGGCGCTCACGATCGACCGCGCGAAATCGGTGGTGATGCGGTCGAGCGCGTTGACGTCCTGCTGAAAGAAGGCGACGGGATCGGTGGCGCTCCGGCCGCTCGTCGCTTCGTACTCCTGGCGGAACATCAGGCTCGGATTCTCCCACAGCACCTTGTTCTCGCGGAGATCCCGCAGCTCGATGCGCGCCGCCATCGTCAGGGCATAGCGCGTCGCGATCTGCTGCGTGCTGAAGCTCGCGGGCACGATCGACACCGACGTGATTTCGCCAATCAGCACCGCATCGACGCCGCTCTGCTGCGGCAGGATTTGGTACTTCCCGCGGCCGATGAACTCCGCGCGCACCTTCTGCGTCAGCAGCGTCTCGAGGTTGAAGACCGTCGTGCGGTTCACGAACGTCGGGATGCCGATCGTCTTGATGTATTCCGGCAGAAAAGAACCGCGGCCGGCCAACGCGTAGCCACAACCTGCGGTGCAAACACAAAGGACACAAAGGACACAAAGCAAAAGACTGTTGCTGTCACGCCGTGAAACCATTCTGTTTGACCTTTGTGTCCTTCGTGTCCTTTGTGTTGAACCAGCGCCGCTATTGAACAACGACGCTCACGAGTGGTCCTTTCGCCACGACCACCTTTCGAATGGTCTTGCCCGCCGTGTGGCCCTTGACCGTGGCATCGGCGAGCGCGAGCTCGCGCAGCTCGTCCTCCGACGCATCAACCCGCGCGGTGACGCGGGCGCGGACTTTGCCGTTGATCTGCACTGGCACGACGACCTCCTCAGCCTTCGCGACGGCCGGATCGAATGTTGGCCACTGCGCCTTCATCAGTCCCTCAGGGTGCCCGAGCAGGTGCCACAGTTCCTCGGCGGTGTGCGGCGCGAACGGCGACAGCATCACGACCAGCGCATCCATCGCCTCGCGCAGCACGGCAATGGTCTGTGTCCGCTCGATGCGTCCCACCGGCGGCTCACCGCGCGCCGGAATGCCGTGCGCGGTGCCCTCGCTGAAATCGTAGATCGCGTTGACCAGCTCCATCAACGCCGACACGGCGGTGTTGAGGTGCATCCGCTCCTCGATGTCCACGGTGACGCGGCGAATCGTGTCGTGCGTTTTCCGCCGCAGCTTGCGCTCCGCGTCGGTGCAGTCGTCGCCACACGCCGGGACGCCCTCGCCGCCGATCGTCTCCGCCCAGTGATCGACGATGCGCCAGACGCGGAGGAGAAATCTGAAGCTGCCCTCGAGCCCGGTGTCGGTCCACTCGACTTCCTTCTCCGGCGGCGCGACGAACATCACGTACAGACGCAGCGCGTCGGCACCGTACTTCTGCAGCATGTCGTCGGGATCGACGACGTTGCCCTTCGACTTCGACATGACGTCGCCGTTCTTCAGCACCATGCCCTGCGTGAGCAGGCGCTTGAACGGCTCGTCGAAGTTGACCAGGCCCACGTCGCGCAGCACGCGCGTGAAGAAGCGCGAGTACAGCAGGTGCAGAATCGCGTGCTCGACGCCGCCGCTGTAGAAATCGACCGGCAGCCAATAGGCCGAGGCCGCCGGATTGAACGGCATCTCCTTGTTGTGCGGGTCGGCAAAGCGGAGGAAATACCATGAAGAATCGACGAACGTGTCCATCGTGTCGGTCTCGCGGCGCGCGGGACCGCCGCATTTCGGACACTTCACGTTGACCCAGTCGGCGACCTGCGCCAGCGGTGAGTCTCCGCGGCCGGTGAACGTGGTCACCTTCGGGAGCTCGACGGGCAAATCTTTGTACGGCACCGGCACGACGCCGTCTTTCTCGCAGTGGATCACCGGAATCGGCGTGCCCCAGTACCGCTGGCGCGAGATGCCCCAGTCCTTCAGCCGATACTGCACTTCGCCCGTGCCGATGCCGCGTTTCTCGGCGTCGGCAATCATCTCGGCGATCACCGCCGGCGCCTCTTTCCCATTCCACGGCCCGGAGTTCACCATCCGACCGTAGTTCGTAGTCGCGGCATTCATCACTCCGGGGGCCCCTGCCCCCCGGTCCTGCTTCGCGGGGACCCCTTCGCCCCGCTCCGCGGTCTGGATCTCCGGGGTCTCGTCCGACTGGACGACGATGCGGATCGGGAGGTTGTATTTGCGCGCAAACTCGAAATCGCGCTCGTCGTGCGCGGGGACCGCCATGATCGCGCCGGTGCCGTACTCGGCCAGCACGAAGTTCGCGATCCAGATCGGGACTTCTTCGCCCGTGAACGGGTTGAGCGCCTTGCGGCCGGTGTCGAAGCCTTCCTTTTCGATGGCCCCGGTCAGCCGCGCTTCGCGATCGAGGGCGCGAAACTTCGCGACGCGATCTTTGAACGCCTGTGGATCCGGACTTTCGCTGGCGAAGCGGTCGACGAGCGGGTGCTCGGGCGAGAGCAGCACGAAGGTCGCGCCGTAGATGGTGTCGATGCGCGTCGTGAAAATCTCTATGTCCATTCCGGGGGCCCCTGCCCCCCGGACGTCCATTCCGGGGGCCCCTGCCCCCCGGACCGCTTCGTTGCTCTTCGCGACCGGGAACCTGATCCGCGCGCCTTCCGAGCGCCCGATCCAGTTCCGCTGCATGACGACGACCTTCTCAGGCCATTCGGTCAGCGTGTCGAGACCTTTCAGCAGCTCGTCGGCATACGCCGTGATGCGGAAGAACCACTGCTCGAGATCGCGCGAAACCACGACAGTCCCGCAGCGCCAGCACACGCCGCCCTCGATCACTTGTTCGTTCGCCAGCACGGTCTGACAACTCGGACACCAGTTGACGGTCGAGCGCTTGCGGTACGCCAGGCCCCGCTCGAACATCTTCAGAAAAATCCACTGGTTGAACTTGTAGTACTCGGGCAGACAGGTCGCGATCTCGCGCTGCCAGGCGTAGCTGAGGCCCAGCCGCTGCAGCTGCCCTTTCATGTGGGCGATGTTGTCGAGCGTCGACGTCTCGGGGTGCGTGCCGGTTTTGATCGCCGCGTTTTCAGCCGGCAGGCCGAACGCGTCCCAGCCGAACGGATGCAGCACGTTGAAGCCGCGCATCCGCTTCATCCGCGCCATGATGTCGCCGATGATGTAGTTGCGGACGTGGCCTACGTGCGCGTGTCCCGACGGGTACGCGAACATCTCGAGCGTGTAATACTTCGGACGCTTGGCATCGACCTCCACTTCGAACGCGTTGGAGGAGGTCCATTGCTGCTGCCACTTTTTGTCGAGTTGCTGGGGTTTGTAATCCGTCATCGCTGATATGGACATTGTACCTTCACGAGCCCAGCGGCATGATGGTTGCTCGCTGGCTTCGCGCTGACCCGCCACAATCGCTCGTTCGGAGTAGCGCTGCCGCGTAACACGGGTTACACTCCGGCCACGCGAAAGGCGGTGACTGATGTTCAAGAAATGTCTGACCGGACTCGCGCTCGCCGCGTTGCTCGTCTGGACCGCTTCGGCGCAGGACGCCAAGACGGTCGTCGGGAACGCGTCCAAGGCCATGGGCGTCGACGCGCTGAAGACCGTGCAGTACTCCGCGACGGGCATGGACTTCGCCCTCGGCCAGGCGCCAAACCCCAGCTCGCCGTGGCCGAAGTTCATCAACAAGAGCTACACGCGGTCGATCAACTTCGAGACGCCGGCCTCGCGCGTCGAGCGCGTGCGCGTGCAGGGAGAGAATCCGCCGCACGGCGGCGGCCAACAGCCGCTCGTCGGCGAACAGCCGCAGACCCAGACGATCATCGTCAGCGCCGACACGCCGTGGGTGCAGCAGCTGGAAATCTGGATGACGCCGCACGGCTTCCTGCGCGCGGCGGCGACGAAGAACGCCACGGTCGAAGCCAAGACGATAGGCGGCAAGAAGTATCAGGTCGTCACTTTCATGGGTGACAACAAAGCCAAGGTCAATGGCTACATCAACGACCAGAACCTGGTCGAGCGCGTCGAGACCTGGATCGACAATCCGTTCCTCGGCGACATGCCGTTCGAGGCGATCTACAGCGACTACAAGGGCGCCGGCGGCGCGCAGTTCCCGATGCACATCGTCCAGAAACAGGGCGGGTATCCGATCTTCGATCTGAACGTCTCCGACGTGAAGGCGAACGCGGCCGTGAACATTCAACCCGCGCAGGGACGAGGCGGCGCGCCTGCCGCAGCCGCAGCGCCGGCGAGCGCGGCGACGTCAGAAAAACTCGGCGACGGCGTCTACCTCATCACCGGCGGCTACGCCGCGATCGCGATCGACTTCAAGGATCACATCACGATCATCGAAACCGGACAGAGCGAGCCGCGCGGACTCGCCGTCATCGCCGAAGCGAAGCGGCTGATTCCGAACAAGCCGGTCAAGTACGTCGTCAACACGCACTGCCACATCGATCATTCGAGCGGTCTGCGCGCGGCCGTCGCCGAAGGCGCCACTATCCTCACGCATCAATTGAACAAGGCGTACCTCGAGAAGACTCTCAGCCTGCCGCATACGCTCAACCCGGACAAGGCGCAGCAGAACGGAAAGAAGCCGGTGGTCGAGGCGGTCGGCGAGAAGAAAGTCCTGACCGACGGCACGCACGTCGTCGAGCTGTATCACCTGCAGAACTTCGGTCATCACGACGGGATGCTCATCGCGTATCTCCCGAAGGAGAAGGTGCTGCTCGAGGCCGACGGCTACAATCCGCAGCCGACGACGGCGACGCCGCCCAGTCCGCCGAGCCCGTTCACAGTGAGCCTTCTGGACAACATCCGTCGCCTGAAGCTGGACGTCCAGCGGATCGTGCCGGTGCACTATCCGGCCGACAACCGGGTGGTGACGATGGCGGAGCTGACGAAGTGGGTGGGCCGACCTGTGACGCATTGAATTGGTGTCAGACACCGGTCTGACACGTGTCAGACTGGTGTCTGACACCCTCACTCGTGCCGAAGCGCGATGAGCGGCTCGACGGCAGCAGCGCGGCGGGCCGGCATCCACGAGGCGACGAGACCGACGAGCGAGACGAGCAGCGCGGCGGCTACGTAGAACAGCCAATCCGCGTTCGCGGATCCGTACAGCAAGTGCGTGACGAGACGCGAGCCGGCCGCGGCGAGACCGAGGCCGGCCATCGCGCCGAGCATCACGACCGTCATCCCCTCGCGCACGATCAGCCACCACACGCGCGCGCGTGCGGCGCCAAGCGCCATGCGGACGCCAATCTCCTTGGTCCTCCGCGAGACGGCAAACGCGAGCGTGCCGTAGAGGCCAATCGCCGTCAACAGCATCGCAAGCGCCGCCGCGTAGCCGATGAACGTCGCGCTGATGCGGAGCGGCCGAATCAAACCGGCCATTTGAAGCGGCAACGTCAGGGTTTCGGCGATCGGGACGTCCGGGTCGACGCGGTTCACTTCCCGAATGAGCGCCGGGAGCATCGCCGCCGGATCGCCGGCGACGCGGATCGCCAGCCGCGAGTCCACCTGCTGCGGGTTCTGCCAGAACGGCACGTAGATCCACGGCTGAACGGCCTCGGTCCTGGTCTGCAGCGGCACGTCCTTCACGACGCCGACGATCTGATGCGGCGTGTTTTTCACGAGGATCGGCGCGCCGATCGCGCGGCCGTCCGGCCACAGCCGTCGCGCGAGCGTCTCGTTGACGAAGGCCACGCGCGGCGATTGGAGGGAATCGCGATCGTCGAACTCGCGGCCAGCCACGAGGGGCGTCCGCAGCGTCTCGAAGTATCGCGGCCCGACCTCGTTGTACCTGACGTTCATGCGCCGGTCCGCGTCCCATCCCGGCAGCGAGACGACGGCGCCGCCGCCGTGGAGGACGAGTCCCCCGCCGACCATGCTCACCGACTCGACGCCTGGCACGCTCGCCAGCCGCTGCACGACCTCGCGCTGGAATCGCTGCGCGCGATCGGGCGTGTACTTCACCAGCCGCGGACGCACGCGCATCAGCGCCACGTGCGACGTCTCGAAGTTGGCGCCGGTCAGCATGAGACGCGCGCTCGCGCCGAGCAGTCCGGTGACCGCGACGAGCGCGACGGCAGACGCGGCCTGCGCGCCGAGCAGCCACGCGCCGGACGACCACCGCGCCGTGCCCGCTCGCGTGTTCACATCGACGAGGCGGCGCCGCCGAACCACGTTGACAGCGGGGACGAGGCTGAACAGACACCCGGCGGCGATCGATGCCGCGATCGCGGTGATCACGGTGCCCGCTGTGAGACTGAAATCGAAGTGCAGGGGATGCCCTTCCACGTCGACGGCATAGAACATCGAGCCGAGCGCGCCGGCGAAGAGCTGCGACAACGCGATGCCGGCGATGCCGCCGGCGAGCGCGAGCATCAGCGACTCGGTCATCACCTGACGGACGACGCGGCCCGGCGCCGCGCCGAGCGACAGGCGGATGCGGAACTCCGCGGCGCGCGATGCAGACTGCGCGCCGAGCAGCCCCGCGAGATTCGCGCAGCACACGAGGAGCAGCACGATCGCGACGCCGGCGAGCATCGCGATCAGCCGCGCCTGGTTGTCGTCGCTCGCGACGCCGCGCGTCCGGGTGACCACGACCCCGATGTTCGCGCCTTTCTGCGCGTGGACCCACGAAGCCGGCATCAGCGTCGGCAATTCGGCCGCCGCATCGGCGAGCGTGCGCCCCGGCGCGAGCCGTCCGATCATTTGCAGGATCGTGCAGTCGGCCGCCAGCGCATCGTCACACCATCGGTACCCGACGCCGAGCATCATCGTCGGAATGTAGAGCTCCACTGGGTTCGTCGTCACGCCGGAGAACGTCGGCGGCGCGACGCCGACGACCGTGAAGTCGACGCCGTTGATCTTCACCGTGGCGCCGATGGCGTCGGGACGCGAGGCGAACCACGTCCGCCAGAAATCGTGTCCGAGGACGGCGACGCGATCGCGATCGGGAACCTGGTCTTCGTCCGCATGGAAGAAGCGGCCGAGCGCCGGCTCGATGCCGAGCAGCGGAAAGAAGTTCGCCGACACGACGGCCCCGTTCACTTCCTTCGCGTTTCCGTTGGCGGTGACGAAGAGCGGCGCATACGGATAGTGTGCGATCAAGCCGCTGAGCGTCTTCGTGCGATCGCGAAACGCCACGTAATCCGGATATGAGACCAGGCCTGACGGCGTCAGCCGACTGCGCCTGGCACTGACGGTCACGAGTTCGCCCGGACGATCCACCGGCAACTCGCGGTAGAAGAGCGTGTGGCCCAAGGTGAACACGGTGGCGAGCGCCGCCGTCGACAACGCGATGGTCACGACCGCGGTGATCGAAAAGATCGGCGCGCGCCTCAACGTGCGGACGCCGTACCGAAGGTCCTGAATCACCGTCTCGACGAGCGCGATGCCGCGGGCATTGCGGCAGTCTTCCTTGATCTGATCGACGCCGCCGAACATCAGGTGCGCCCGCCGCCTCGCCTCGTCTCGCGACAGCCCGGCCGCGACGTATTTCTCGATTTCGTGCTCGACGTGAAACCGCAGCTCCTCGTCGAGCTCGCGCTCCACTGTCGGCCCGCGAAACAACGCGCGCAACCGGTACAACACGTCGGTCAGCATGCCAGCCCCTTCTCGGTGTCAGACCTGTGTCAGACACGTGTCTGACACGTGTCTGACACCTAGGTGTGGTCGAGCAGCAGGCCGACGGCGGCGGTCAGGGCCCGCCACGCGTCGGTCTGCTCCTCGAGTTGCTTGCGCCCTTTCTTCGTGAGCTCGTAGTACTTGGCGCGGCGGTTGTTGTCCGACACGTCCCACTCGGCCTTGATCCAGCCGCGCCGCTCCAGCCGGTGCAGCGCCGGATAGAGCGAGCCTTGATTGACCTGCAGCGCGTTGTTCGAGATTTGCTGGATGCGCTCCGAGATGGCCCAGCCATGCTGAGGATCCAGCGCGATCGCTTTGAGGATGAGGAGGTCGAGCGTGCCTTGCGGCAGGTCGAGGCGCGGTGACGGGTCGGTCATGTGCTCCCCTTCGGCTTCGACAAGAGAATAGCCGATCTCGTGTCGAAGTGCAAGGGGAAGGATCGAACGCCGATCGACGATCGGCGATCGGGCGATTTTGTTTTTGTTGCGCCGGCCGACACTCCGCAGTAGTGTCGCCTCCTCACCATCAAAGGAGCGCAGCCATGAGTCATCGGCGCCCCAAGATCGCAGCGTTTGGTCTCGGGTTAGCCTGCGTGTGCTTGCTGCCGGCGTACGCGTCGGCCCAGAGCGCCTTCTCCGGGGTCGTCAAGGACACGAGCGGCGCCGTGCTGCCGGGCGCGACCATCGAGGCCGCCAGTCCGGTGCTCATCGAAAAAGTCCGCAGTACCGTGAGCGACGACCAGGGCCGCTACAACATCGTCGACCTGCGGCCCGGCCTCTACACCATCACGTTCACGATGCCCGGCTTCAGCACGTTCAAGCGTGACAGCGTGGAGCTGCCCGCCAACTTCACCGCCACGATCAACGCCGAGCTGCGTGTGGGCGCGCTCGAAGAGACCGTGACGGTGACCGGCGTCTCGCCGGTCGTGGACGTGAAGAGCACGCAGAAAACGACCGTGCTCACCCGCGATTTGCTCGATTCACTGCCCACCGCACGCAATTACTCAGGGCTCGCGTCGCTGATGCCCGGCGTGCGGATGTCGAACACGGACGTCGGCGGCAATCAACAGATGGAACAGATTTACATGACGGTGCACGGCTCCCGTCAGACCGACACGACGCTGCAAGTCGACGGCATGTCGCTCAACAGCCTGATGAACGACGGCCAGGTGCAGGCGTACTTCAGCGACGCGGCCAACGCCGAAGTGAGCTATCAGACGAGCGGCATCGGCGCGGACGTGTCGGGCGGCGGCGTCCGCATCAACATGATCCCCAAGGAAGGGGGCAACCGGTTCAGCGGGTCGGCGTTCGTCGGCGGCACCAATGGCTCATGGCAGGGTGACAACGTGACCGACGAGCTGCGCGCGCGAAACCTGCAACAGGGCGCCAAGGTCGACCTCATCACCGACTTCAATGTCGGGTTGGGCGGCCCGATCAAGCGGGACAAGCTGTGGTTCTTCGCCACCTGGCGGCGCATCGCCACCAACTCGATCATCGCGAACAATTTCTACAAGGACGGGCGTCCGGGTATCGAGGACCAGTGGATTCAGAATCAGATGGTTCGCCTGACGTGGCAGGTGAATCAGAAAAACAAGCTCACCGCCTATCACGACCGCTATCCGAAGTTCAAAGGGCACGAGATGGGCGCCCTCACCGATCCGGACACGGCGGCCCGCCGGCGCAATAACTTCAACGCGCTCTACTACACCGCCCAGGCGAAGTGGACGTCGACCATGACGAGCCGCTTCCTGCTCGAAGCGGGTTTCTCGACCAACGTCGAGTACTACACCGGCAAGTATCAGCCGGGCATCGAGAAGGTGCGCGGAACTCCGGAGTGGTACACGACCATCGGCAAGAACGACCTGGTGCTGCTGACCAACTACGACGGCATCGTGACGCCGTCGAACGGCACCGATCCCAAGAAGTGGGTGGCTTCGACGTCAGCGTCGTACGTGACGGGCGCGCACTCGTTCAAGACGGGCGTGCAATGGGGATTCGGCGACTACGTGATCGATCGCGACATCAACGGCGACCTCGTGCAGTTGTACCGCAACGGCCGGCCGGACTCGGTGCGTGTGTACAACACGCCGGTGCGGTCGCACGAATTCCTGAACGCCGACCTCGGCATCTACGCGCAGGATTCCTGGACGCTCGATCGTCTGACGCTGAACGCCGGCGTGCGGCTCGAACACTTCAGCGGCAAGATCGACGTGCAGGACATCGCGGCGGGGCGATTCGCGCCGAGCCGGCACTTCGACGAAGTGCCGGACATGCCGAACTGGTTCGACGTCGCGCCGCGCCTCGGCATCGCCTACGACCTCTTCGGCAATGCACGAACTGCGGTCAAGGCCACCTTCAGTAAGTACATGGCCGGACAGACGCTGAGTTTCGCCCAGCGCTACAACCCGCTGCAGCTCCAGTCCGACACCCGGACGTGGAACGACGTGAATGGCGACAACGTGGCCCAGGACAGCGAAATCGGCCCGAGCAACAACCGGAGCTTCGGACTGCCGGTGCTCAGCCTCCATCCCGATCCGAACATCAAGCGGGAGTACGATCTCGAATACAGCGCCGGCATCCAGCACGAGATCGTCCGCGGCATCTCCGTCTCCGCCGGCTGGTATCGCCGCGGCACGTACAACATGCGGCGGACCGACAACACGCTCTTCTCCCGTGACGACTACACGGTCGTCAACGTCGTCAGCCCGCTCGACGGTTCGGTGATTCCGGTCTACAACCTGAATGCGGCGAAGCAAGGGGCGGTCGATCGCGTCGACACCAACTCCACGGACTCGAATCTGCGGCGGCAGACCTACAACGGCGTCGAGATCGGCGCGACCGCGCGCTTCGGCCACGGGTCGCTGTTCGGCGGATGGACGTTCGACCGCCGCGTGCAGGTGACCTGCGACGCGCTGGAAGACGGCGGCACGAACCTCACCGCAGGCACCAATCTGCCGAAGTCAGATTTCCACTTCTGCGACCAGAGCAAGTTGGGTCTCCCGCTCCTTCACGAGTTCAAGGTCTCGGGCACCTATCTCCTGCCATGGTGGGGCATCCAGACCAACGCCGCGTTTCAGAGCTACGCCGGCCGCGAGCTCTTCACCCGCTGGAGCATCAGCCGGACGACGCGGTACGCGGCCAACTGCATCGGACCGTGCACACCTGGCGCGCTCGTGATCCCCAATCAGACGATCGCCACCTACGTGCTCGATCTCGTGCCGCCGGGCAGGGACTACTACAAGCGCCAGAACCAGATGGACATGGGCATCCGAAAGATCTTCCGAATCCAGAAGTATCAGTTTTCAGCGCAGGCCGACATCTTCAACGTGCTGAATTCGAGCTACGTGAAGAACCAGAACATCACATTGGGATCGTCGTTCGGCCAGCCGCTCGACGTCCTGCAGCCGCGGATGCTGCGGCTCGCGATGCAGATGCGGTTCTAGAACGGTACGATGACGAACGCAGGAGGGACGCTCATCGCAGAGACGAAAAACCCTGGGACTGCCGCCGTTCTCAGCGCGATCATTCCGGGAATCGGTCAGTTCTACAACGGTGATTTCCTTCGCGGCATCTTCTGGCTGATCGTCACGCCCGGCATGTGGATCGGCAGCGGCGGGCTCCTGGGATGGGTTTGCCACGTGCTGGCGGCGATGACGGCCTACAGCCGCGCGAAGAAGAAGAACGCGTCGGTCGCCTGAGGCGCGACTACAGCGGTTTTCGATTCGGTGTAGCGGCGCCGAATCAACACAAAGGACACGAAGGACACCAAGACAAGACCAGTTCGTTTCCCTTTGTGTCCTTTGTGTCCTTTGTGTTTGATCGGCGTGGCGGATCACGTACGCCGCCGACGAGAAAAGGGCGATTCAACCTATTTGTCGCCCAGCCCGAACGCGATGATGTTCGGACCGCTCGCGACGGCGACGTATTGCCGGTTGTCGAACACGTACGTCATGGGCGACGCCTTCCAGAGCTGGCTGGTCTGAAAGCTCCACAATGGCTTGCCGGTCGTCGCATCGGCGGCCATCAACGCGCCGCTGTCCTCGCCGAAGATGACCACGCCGCCGGCCGTACTGAGCACGCCGCCCCACGAGTTGACCGTTCCGGTCTGCGGCAGTTCCCAGACGATGGCCGTACTGAGCACGCCGCCCCACGAGTTGACCGTTCCGGTCTGCGGCAGTTCCCAGACGAT
>MNEX01000106.1 GCA_001917905.1 Acidobacteria bacterium 13_1_40CM_65_14 | reverse complement strand
GGATTGTGGCCTCGTGCGATCCTTCAGCGCGGAGTCGATCGACGTGGACGCGCGGGTCTTCATGTAGATGCCGTTAAAGTCCCCACATCCGATGTTGCCCACGGTATCCGTGAGGTTCAGTGCGCCCTCACCGAATGCCCCCGCCGCGGCTCCCGGGATCGTGTTTGGAATATTGACCGCAGCGTCCCAAAACACTCCCTTGGCTCCCAGGGGGAATTCGATGAAGCCGGCACCGTTCCACTGGAACGCCCGCACCTGGATGTTCTTCCCTCCCTCATCGGTGTCGAACGTGATGACGGCGTCTCCTACGCTGCGCCGCGGGAGGGTCGGACAGTTCTGGCTGGCTGAGGCGGTCGTCGCGGTCAGCTTGTTGAACTCGTAGTCCATGTGAACGTCGCCCGTCGTCGCCTGCCGGAAGAAGCTGAAGTATAGGTACTGCTTGCCAGCGAGGATCCGGAACGAGATTGCACCTTTTACGATGTCGCCTTTGGGAGGTGCGGATCCCGTTTCGCAAACCCAGCCGTCCTGGTCGAGCTCCTTGGAGCCCAGACTAAAGATGTCGTCGCCGCTTCCCGTCTTGTCGATAAAGGTGGTGACGTTAGGAGGGGGCGAGTTCCAATCGATCGGTTCGCTCGGCCCGCTATCGTCGGCAAGGTTGCCGTCGATCTCGAAGCTGCCGACAAACGAAGATCCCTGGAGAATCCCAGCGATCATCAGCGCGAGCGCCAGGACGATGGTACGGCCAGTGGCATTGCGCATACAACCTCCTTCCGCCCGGGTGGCCCCAAAGAACTCGGCCTCGAGGGCGGCGATTGGTCGCCGCAAGCCCGGTGCCCGTGTGCTGCACGAAAGTCGAGCGCCACAAAGGAACAGCCTCGAACTCCATGCTCTAGGCGAAGCGGACCCGTAACAGATCAAAACACACGTCTGTTCGTCCGCCGACACTCTCCGTGGTGCAAGAGTGGTGGAAGGTCGATACGACCAAAGGGGGTCACGAGTATCGGCACCCATCGAGTGCCGCGACATCGCGTTCAACGATCAATGAGTGCCCATCGCGATACCAGCATCGCCTCTCGACTGAACTCCATTCTCCTGGTTATCAGCGCAGCGGTCGTTTTCGTCGGGTTTCTGGTACTGATTGGCTGGGTGTTTCACCTGCCCGGTTTGAACCGCATTCACCCGGTGCTCGGCGGAATGAACTCTCACACGGCTTTTTGTTTCGTGCTGGCGGGCACCAGCCTCTGGCTTCGGAGGACGGAAGATACCCGCGGCTGGAAGCTTGGAGCTGCGCAAGTCGCCGCCACCATTGTCATCATGATGGGCGCACTAACTCTCAGCCAATGGTACGGCTGGGGCTTTGGGATCGACCAATTCGTTCACGGACCGATCGGACAGATATTTCCCGGCCGGATGCCGGTGGCCACCGCACTGGCGTTTCTCGCACTCGGGCTCGCCTTGCTCCTCCTGGATGTGGAGGTGTGGCGCTGCCGGCCCGCAGAGTTCTTGAGCTCTGCTGCGGCGTTGATCAGTTTGTTGGCTCTTATTGCCTACGTGTTTTCATTTGTTTCCATTTTCAATATTCCGAACCGCCGTCCACTCGCGTTTCACACCGTGCTGTTGCTCTTGGCGTTTTCGTTTGGAATCCTCGCTGCGCGTCCGCGACGTGGCCTGATGCAACTCGCAACTGACACCAGTGTTGCCGGTGTCATGCTGCGGCGAATGCTACCGGCCGCGGTGGGCATTCCTGTGCTGGTTGGCTGGTTGGTGATGGAGGGGCAACGCGGAGGATTGTATCCGCCCGTCCTCAATGTGTCGTACTACGCTTTGTCGATCGTTGTCGTGTTCAGCACGCTGATCTGGCTTACGGCCGTCGCACTGCATCGAATGGACGTCCACCGCCAGGCTGCGGAGGATCAGGTGCGCAGACTGAACGCAGAACTCGAGCAGCGTGTTGTTGAACGAACCGCGCAGCTTGAAAGCGCAAACGAAGAGCTCGAGGCCTTTTCTTACTCCGTCTCTCACGATTTGCGGGCGCCGCTTCGTCACGTCACCGGGTTCGCGTCGCTGCTCGAGCAGTCGGCCGGCGATCGCCTGGCGGAAAAGGACACTCGATACCTGCGCGCGATCGTCGAAGCCGCCGGCCGGATGGGTCGTCTCATCGACGACTTGCTCGCGTTTTCGCGCATGGGGCGCGCCGCGCTCGATCGGCGGCGCATCAGTCTCGACGCCGTGGTGCGCGACGCGCTGCACGAGGCGCAGGGTGGGGCGGCGGACCGCGAGATCGTCTGGAAGATTCATCCGCTGCCGGAGGTGGACGCTGACGCGGCGATGCTGCGGCTCGTGTTCGTGAATCTGTTGTCGAATGCCATCAAGTACACCGCAGGTCGCCCGCAACCCACCGTCGAAGTCGGTGTCAATGGAGGCGGACCGGACGAAACGGTGATTTACGTGCGCGACAACGGCGTCGGATTCGACATGGCCTACGCGCACAAGCTGTTCGGCGTCTTCCAGCGCCTCCATAGCTCCGACGACTTCGAGGGCACCGGCATCGGCCTCGCAAACGTCAGACGCATCGTGCACCGCCATGGTGGCCGTGTGTGGGCCGAAGGCATGGTCGATGGCGGAGCGACATTCTTCTTCTCACTCCCCAACTCTCAAGAGGTTCCCCATTATCGCTGACCTGAAACGAATCGTGCTGGCCGACGACAACGCGAACGACATCGAGTTGACGGTGACCGCCCTTCGGGAGAGCGGTTGAAGGAGGGCGCCACCGATACTTTCCTGTGACTGAACAACCGACAGTCGCGTGGACCGTTCAACAACTGGGCGAAGCGTTTCCTTGGGACCAGGCAACGCATGACGCTCACGTCGTGCGCGTCTTTCTAGGGCTCATGCCCGCGCAAGAACTTGCAAGCCGTCCCGAAACACGTGTCCACGATTCCATGATTGCGCGGCGGCGACCTCGAACCTAGTTGACGATGTCGACGTTTTTTGATGCGATCCCACCGTCGTGAATCGGCAGCGGCGTCAAGAGGCCAAGAAGAAACGACGCGAGCGCGAAGTTCGCGCGGCGCGCCAGCATCGGCTCGACGGCGATCGCTGCAAGGCGCTCGTTTGGGAAGCCGACGCGATTAGGCACGTGGGCGATGTTGGCGAAGCGCGCCGACTGCTCGAGAAGGTGCTCCGAATCCATCCTCGATCGCAAGATGCCCACGAACGGCTCGCTGATCTGGACTTCCGGAGCGGCCGGCTGCTCGAAGGGCTCGGACACTACGAACAGCTCACTGGGCCGGTGTGGCCCGGGCTCACCTACTTGGCGGCCGTAGCCGCTTACCGGCTGGATCGATTCGAGCAAGCCCGCTCGCTGGCGCAGCAGTTTGTTCGATTCGCCGGACGAGCGCCCGAGCTGAAAGACGCTCGAGCGCATGCCAAACAACTGGTCGATGATTGTCGAAAGCGCCTCAGGACCCCACCTGCATCGAGCAGCAGCCGGCCGCTCCTTCTGGACCCACAACCCTCACGTCCACCGACCGGGGCGATTCCGCCCGGCTCGCCTCGACAGACACGCCTCACGTTCGAGCACGTTGCAGCGGTTCCTAAGACAGAACATCAGTCACACGCGGCGAGCACAGCGTTCACATCATCCGACGAACCGACGGTTTCACACGCGGATGCCGATCGCCAGAGGAACGAAGCCGCTCGCTTGGACCCGAACGAGTCGGTTGGCGTTGTTCTGCTGCCGGTGTTTCCCGCGGTCAGTCTCCCGGATCTTGCCCTCCATTTCGGAGTGGATGGCCACAGATTTCTGACGGACAACGGCCAGAGCATCGGTCCGATCGCCGACGTGCTGCTCCGCCGTGATTTCGCGGCCCTGCGCCTGCAGAAGGGCTTCGACGAGCTGATCTCGATCGGGTCGGTGCAGGGGCTCGAACACTTCTGGTATCAGCTCGAAACCGTTCGACGGCTTCTCCGCGACTTCCGAGGACGCGTCCTCCTCGCCGACGAAGTTGGTCTCGGAAAGACGATCGAAGCGTGCCTGGCGCTCAAGGAGTATTGGATGCGCGGCCTGGTGTCGAAGGCGCTCATCCTGACGCCGGCGTCGCTCGTCGGTCAATGGCTTGACGAACTGACGTCGAAATTCGGCCTCGCTGCCGTGACCGCAGAAGCCGGCAAAGTGACGCCCGACCATGACGTCTGGGATCGGCACGCGATCGTGGTCGCGTCGCTTCCGCTCGTCCGCCAGCGCGCGTACCGGGCCCGTTTGACGAGCATCGAGTACGACCTCGTCGTCGTCGACGAGGCGCACGTGCTGGGAAACCGCGCCAGCGCTGCGTGGCAGCTGGTCAACGAGTTGAGGAAACGATTCTTGTTTCTCCTGAGTGCGACGCCGGTCGGCAACGATCTATCGGAGCTGTACAACCTGATCCTGTTGCTCAAACCGGGTCTGCTCAAGACCGAGGCTCAATTCCGTTCCGATTTTGGCGGCCTCGCGGCCCTGCAGCAGCCGGAGCGACGGGAGCGGCTGCGCGCGCTGCTGCGGGAGGTCATGATCCGCAACACCCGCGCGCACATCGATATCAAGCTGCCGCGTCGTCTCGCCGCGACAGAGGTCGTGCCACCGACAATCGCGGAAGTCGAGCTGCAGGAGCAACTCTCGTCGTACGTCGCACGTCGCTACGCGGATGGTGCCAGAACCGATCAATGGCGCCTGATGATGCTACAGATGCAAGCGGGCAGCAGTCCGGCCGCGCTTCGCGCGGCGCTCGATCGGCACGATGCCGGCCGGTCAGACGACGGTATCGGGGGCTTGCGAAGGATTCTTGACCGCATCGACCAGCCGGCCAAGACAACCGCTCTGATCGCGCTCCTTCGGCGATCGGATGAGAAAAAGATTGTGTTCACGCGCTTTCGCGCGACACTCGATCACCTGCAGCACGCGCTCGGCGAGGTGGGATTCTGCGTCGCAACATTCCACGGCGGGCTTACGGCCCCGCAGAAGGACAAGGCCCTCGCGGACTTCGAGGATCACGCGCAGATTCTCCTTTCCAGCGAAGTGGGCGGCGAGGGCCGCAATCTGCAGTTCTGCCGGACGGTGATCAACTACGACCTCCCGTGGAATCCGGTACAGTTGGAGCAGCGCATCGGGCGCGTGCATCGAATCGGGCAGACCCGCGATGTGTTCGTCTTCAACTTCTGCCTGGCAGGAAGCCTGGAGCAGCACATCCTGAATGTTCTCCATGAAAAGCTGAATCTGTTCGAGCTCGTCGCGGGCGAGATCGAGATGATTCTCGGTGAGTTCGATCCCGAACGAGACTTCGCCGAGGTGGTGATGGATCTGTGGGCCCGTTCGTCGACTGAGGTCGAACGCGAGGGAGCATTCAACCGGTTCGCGGACGCGTTGCTTGACGCTCGCGAGCGCTACCAGAAGACGCAGGAGATCGACCGAGCACTATTCCGCGAGGAATTCGAGGTGTGACGTGAGCACGCCGCTCCGCGATTTCACGGGCAGGCTCCTCGCGCGCCACGGTGCGCTCGTTGAATACGACGACGACGGGCTCGTGGCAGTGGCGCCACCCGCGCTCGCCTCCTTGCTCGAGATCGCGGACTACCAACGGCTCACGTTCGGTTCTCGGACGGCCGCGGAGCGTGACACGCTAGGTGTCGATTACGATTCGCCGCTTGTCGGTCGTTTCGAGCGGCTGATGGGTGAGCTCGGCCACGCAGCCGTGGTGTCGCCGCCGCATCTCCCGCTCAAGCGTATCGACCCGGCGGCCGCGCTCAACGAGGCCATCACGGTGGCCAACGGCGTCGTACGTGATTGCCGCGCCGAACCTGGGGACGCTCGCTATGTCGGCTTCTTCGTCGAATACGAGCTGCTGGCCGACGAGCGCGTGTCCGGCATGATCGAGATATGGGTCAACCTGACTATGCGTTCAGCGCCGCGGTTCGCTGGCTTGACGGAGATCCTGCTCGCAAACAGCTCGGCGGAGGGCGCCCAGGCCGGGGACGCGATCACGGCCGTCGCGGACGCGTGGACCCCGGGCGCTCGACTCGCGAAGCGCGCGGTCGAACACCGGCTGCAGGATACATTGGACAGCTTGCGCCGACGCCGACAGCGTGACTTCATCCGCCTGCAAGATTATTACGGAGCGATCGACGATGAAATCCGCCAACGGGTGCGTCGTGCGCGCGCGAAGCTAGATGACCGGGCGGTCAAAGCCGAAGTCTCACGGCTGGAGGCAACCGCAAGCACGTACCGCGACCGCATTGCGGAGCTCGTGGATCGCTATCGGGCGCGAATCCATTTGCGGCCGATCGCCGCGCTGGTGTGCACATTGACCGTTCATCGCATTACGGCGCGGTTCCACCGGCGGTCCACCAGTCGCGCCGTTACGGTGGCGTGGAATCCGATCGATCGCTCGATCGAGCCGCCCTGCTGCGAGGCCTGCGGCACCGCCGCGCCCACGGTCGTCTTGTGCGACGATCGCGTGCACCTGCTTTGCATGGGTTGTCACACAGCGTGTCTGACGTGCGGGCGAGCGTATTGCCGCGCGTGCCACGCACGATGTCCGCGACGGCATGAGGCGGACACACCGCTCGCGGCGCCGCAACGATTGTAGCGCCGCTCGAGCGCCGTCGAATCCCGGCGTGCGGACCCGTCGCGAATGACTCGCGCGTGAGCTCAGACGCGATTCGGACGTCGAACGCGTCGCATTCGATTCTCGGCAGGCGAGATCTTCCGCATTGACGCAGAGCCTCGGTCTGACACTCGATTCAGACGGTGGCCTCGAGGCCCAACACTTCGTCGATCTCATAGTCAGCATCGGGCCACGCGTCTCCGGTGATGCAGGTAAAGCATGCCGCGCCGACTTCGGCGGATCCGATCGACCAGATCAAGGCGCCACAGGCGCACCGGGCCCCGGCCTTCCGGGCGTTCACGGCCTCTCTCAGCCGAGAAGCGAACTCTTTCCGATCGACACTCGGATTGTTCCGAAGGTGGAGATTCACGTAGCGGTCGAACGCGATCGGCACGAATCCGCTGGCGGCCTTGGATACTTGGTCCACGTGGCGCCGTTTGAGTGCGTTGATGACGTCGCCGAGCTCTTCTAGCGGAACGCCCTCCTCCCCAAAGTCGATCGTTGTCTTGATCTGCAAGTGATCCGCGACGACCGCGCGCTTGCGACGCCGCGCCTTGCTGCGGTTCTTTCTCATGTCTGCTCTCTCAAACCGTTGATCGTCGTTCACTCGTCGCATACGTGTGCGGAATCGGCCGCGCGTCGTCGCGGCACCCTTCAGTGACAGTGGTCAATGGGTGACCTGCAGCTCGCGTTCCGGCTTGGCAGCCGGATCCGCAGGAGGCGGTCCACCCCAGATCAGGCAAGCCAAGCGAGTTCACCTCGATACCACGCGAAGGTTGTCCGCCGCAGCCGCGTAGCGGCGAAGGCGGACGCCTGCATCACCTTTCAGCAGATCTCAAAATTCGATCTCCGGCGAGATCGCCGGAGGTCGTGACTTCAAGTTGCATCGGCGTGGGGCTACATGCGCCTTAGTAGTCCGTGATTCGATCGGCTGCCTTCTCGGTGCCTGCCGACAACCCGGATTGGTCAACGAGCGTGGCCCCCAGAGCGTGGCACCCACGGACACGGTCCCGGGGGATTCCGCGCACACTGGTTGGTCCGCCGATCTCAATAACGCTCCTGCTATACTGGCGTTCTTCGAATCTGCTTTCCGGAAACTCTAAGCCGTCTTACACCTCGCCTGACGAGAGCGCGATCGAGCAGCCCACATGGACCGGCGCAGGCGAATCGTCCGGCCGCTCGTCCTCATCATCGTGATGACGACCGCCACGCCGGCCTTTTCGGCGACGCCGCTCGATGACGCCGTTCGCCTCCAACGTGAAGGCCGAAACCGCGAAGCGCAGCGCGCGCTCCGCGCGCTGCTGCCCGAACTTCGCGTCTCAACCGATCGAGCGGCGCTGGCCCGTGCGCTCACGGCAGTGACCGACGCCTCCATCGCATTGGGCGACTACGAGTCGGCGATTCAGGAGGCGCAGGAGGCGTTCGACATCCATCAGCGACTCGGTCAGCGAGCCGAAGCGGCCTGGGACCTCAACGCGGTCGGGCTCGCGAACCTGTATCTAGGCCGCTACGACAGCGCGCTCGCGAGCTATCAGCGGGCGCTGGCGTTGGATCGCGCGGGTGGCGACGGCGACGGCGAAGTCACCCGCCTGAACAACATCGGGAACGTGCAGTACATGCGGGGCCGGTATTCGGACGCGCTCCGGCTGTATCAGGACGCGATGGCGGAGGTCGACACGCGGACGTCCGAGCGCTCCCGTGCGCGCCTGCGGAAGATGACGATCTCGAACCTGGCCGCGCTCTATCAACGGCTCGGCGCCGACGAGCGCGCACTCGACCTGTATGCGCGACTCAGGACCGGCGAGACGATGCAGCCAAGCGAAGAAGCGCAGCTGCTGATCAATCAGGGTGCGCTCCTCCGGCGTCTCGGCGATCCGATCAAAGCGATGGAGACGTACCGGCAGGCGCAAGCGCTCTTCGCCCGTGGGCAGCATCGCGACGGCGAGATCGGCGCCTGGCGCAACATCGGCATCGCGTACGCATTGGACCTGAACGATAACCAGCGGGCGTTGGACGCGTTCAGCGCAGCGCTGAAGCTGGCGCAGGAATCGTCGAACCAGCGCGGAGAAGTCCAGGCGCTTCTGTACCGAGGCGAGACGCTTCGCCGCATCGGGCGGCTTGCCGAAGCGGCGCGCGAGCTTCACGCCGCGCTCAGCGGCGCCACACGGGTTGGTCTCGTCGAAGAGCAGTGGAAAGCGCTCTACGGCGTCGGTCGCGTTGTCGAGGCCGAAGGCCGCGGCGATGATGCCCGCCGGTCGTACGAGCAGGCTATCGCCGCCATCGAATCGGTTCGTGCCGATCTTCAGACCGTTTCGCTCAGGTCCGAGTTTCTTGCCGACAAGCGCGACGTCTACGATGCCCTGATCGCGCTCCGGCTGTCGGAACCGCCGACGTCGGCGGCCGAGGTGTTCGAGCTCATCGAGCAAAGCCGCGCGCGTACCTGGCAGGACCGTCTACAGCCAGGCGCGCAGCGACTGTCGCTTGGCGACGTGCAGCCGAAGATTGCCCCGGACACATTGCTGCTCGAGTACTGGAGCGGGGCGGCTGCCTCGGCGCTGCTCTGGGTTTCCTCCTCCGCGTCCGGCATCGTCAAGCAAGCGGCGAGTCCGGATGACATCAAGACCATTCAGCGTTTGACCGACACCGTTTCGCGGGCTGGCGATGACTGGCGGACAGCGTCAACCGCGGCCGGACGTATCTTGCTCTCCGGGTTGCCGGACTTAAAGGGCGTGACCCGACTGCTCGTCGTTCCCGACGGGCCGTTGCATTTCGTCCCGTTCGAAGTGCTCACCGTTCCCAGCGCACACGATCTGCTCGTCGAGCGGTTCGAGATCAGCTATCTGCCGTCCGCAGCGTTGCTCGTCCGCCGCAACACGCAGCCAAACCGCCCGTGGAAGTGGCCATGGCAGCGCGAGCTGGTTGCCTTTGGCGATCCGCCGTCGATCCCGGCCGCTCCTTCAGACGCCGGAGCGGCGCTGCCGCGTCTTTCCTATGCCGACGAAGAGATTCGAGGCATTGCCGAATCCCTGCCGGGGCGCGCGGAAGTGCACGTGGGCGCGGGCGCTCAGAAGCGGTTTCTCCACCAGGACTTGCGAAGCGTGCCGCTGCTGCACTTCAGCACGCACGCGATCGCCGACACGCGCGATCCTGACAGGTCGCGCATCCTGCTCGCGCCGGCGGTGCCCGGCGGGCCGGCCGACTATCTGTTCCTGCGCGAGATCTACGATCTCGACCTCACCGGCGTGCAGTTGGCCACGTTGTCGGCGTGCGAAACGGAACGTGGCAAGGTGATCCGGGGGGAGGGGGTGGAAGGATTCAGCCGCGCGCTGCTCGCGGCTGGCGCGGCATCGGCGGTGACGACGATGTGGGATGTGGTCGACCGCGCCAGCGCGGAGCTCATGAAGCAGTTCTACTTCGCCCTCGCGCAGGGCCAGTCGGAAGCGTCCGCGCTGCGTCGGGCGAAGCTGGCGGTCCTTCACTCGCAGCTCGCGTGGTCACATCCGCGCTACTGGGCCGGGTACGTGCTCAATGGAGACGGTCGAGAACGGCTCCCGCGCGTGGTGCCGTGGGGTGTCGTGGTGGGAGCGCTGCTATTCTGCGCGCTCGCGATCGCCACAGGCGCCTATCGATTCGTCACGCGGCGTTTGAAGTCTGAAGTCTGAAGTAAGAAGTCTGAAAGATCTAATGGTTTACTAATCCTGCGAGGCACTTGTGTTGGCGGGCCCGCCCGAGGTAGCGCAGCCCTTTAGGGTAATGCCGTTCGGAAATTCGGTGTCCACGTCATCACACGAGTTTGAAGTGCAACGGACCCTCGACAGATTGCGTCTGCAGAAGCCGCGGCCAGGCTTTCACTGTCTGGCGCACGGCGCGCGGACAACTGCGCGACCGCCGTTTGTCCGTAAGGCTGCGCCGCATGAGGGCGTAGCCACGCCGCACAACTCGGTGTTTCAGCCGATCGTCGATCAGGTCGTCGAACGGACCGAAAAACAGCCACATCCCCCGCACGACGTTCAGGACGTGACCAAAGCTCACCCGCAGCACGGGTACGGCCCCATTCGCGGCGCGCGCGCGTTCGGTCGACAACAGTGCGCTCACCAAGACCAGCGCCGCGATTTCTTGCGCACCCGTCTCGACCGTGTGACTCTGCAACACGTCCGTCTTGCGTACCTGCCGTTTCAGTTCGCGGAAATACAGTTCGTGGTCCCAACGGTGCGCGTACAACTGCGCGAGCTCCAGCGCTGGGGCCTCGGCCGGAGCGACCAGACTGGTCCACAACCGCAGCTCGTGGGAGCGGTGGCCAGCGCGCCCCACCCGCACGCGGATTTCGCGCACCTCGAGCCACTCGAGAATGCGAGTCGGATTGTTCCGCGCGCGCACCGCGATGCGAACGAGGCGACTGCCATCGCCGAGCCGTTTGATCAGGACCGGCTTGACCGAGCGGGAGGCGCGCAGCAAGAAGTGACTGCCCACCCGCGCGCACGCCGCCCGCGCCTGGACGGCAAAGGCGGTCACCCCATACAACCGATCGCCCAACAACAAGGCCCGCTTGGGCAGCTGCGCCAGCAGCCGCTGCGCCAGCGCCCATTCGGATTCGCCCTTGCGACCGATCGCGGCGGCCAGCGGATTGTGCAGGCCCAGTTCCAGCAGCACCGCCGCCGTGATCTTCGCGAACGCCGCGCGGCCGCGACGGGTCTGCGCTTTGACGAGCGTGGCCGCGATCTGCGGTGTGTTGATCAGACTGAATTGCGTGCCGTCGAGGGCCACCAGCCGCCACCCTCGCCAGAACGCTTCGGGATGCTGACCCGCCGTCGCGCGCGGCCGCAGCGCACGCCGCATCAAGTCCGCAAAGATCTCCCACGGCAACCGGAGGCGCCGATCCGACCACGAACTGTCGGCCAGCGGCTGGCGGAACAACTGGAACAGGTGGTCGGCCAACGTCCCGGCCTCCTGCATCACGTGAAAGGTCAGCGTCGGCAACAGCTGATTGAGGGGTACGCGCGGTTTGCGCCCGCGACGGCGCGGCATCGTTGGCACGCCCTTCGGTCCCACCAGGCGGTCCCACGCGCCGAGAAAGCCGGTTGGCGATTCGCTCGGGGACGAGGTTTGGTTTTGAGTCGGGGAATGTAGCGACATCCCCAGCGTAAGTACCGATTTCTGGCGAACAGTACAAGAGGATTCTCACATTAGCGAAATTTCCGAACGGC
>MNEX01000203.1 GCA_001917905.1 Acidobacteria bacterium 13_1_40CM_65_14 | reverse complement strand
ATCGGATCGTCTGAAGTCTGGATCGTGGCGTACTTCAGACTTCGGACTTCGAACTTCGATGCCGCATGCCAGCAACGCGGCGTCGATCGTCCCGCCGACCATCACGCGGAAGCCATCCACCATTTCCTGCGACCAGGGCAGTTCGAGCTGCGCAACATCTTCGGCGGACATCGTCCCATCGCGCATGCTGGAGAGATAGTCCGTCGTGTGGACGAGCGCGAGCTCCTCCCAGCCCGCCGGCCTCGGTTCCACGACGTCTGACGCCTGGATCACACCTGTCTCGAGAAGACGAGCGTGAACCAGTCGATATTTTGTGGTTGGAAAAACGTGCAGCCCGATATCGATGTGATACCGGGCTGAGTAGACGACGATCAACGCAGAACCCGCAGAACGCGCAGAAAGCTGGTCGGTCTGCGGGTTCCGCGGTTTCTGCGTTGTACGTCGCCCATTCTCAATTGCGCGGCGCGGCCACCTGCCCGATCGGTCGCGCCGGCTTCTGCACCGGACGGACGTCGCTCGACACGGGCTGGAGCGCGAGCGCGATCACCTCGTCGATCGTCGACACGAGATGCACCGTCAGGTCCTGACGCAGCTCCGGCGTCAGATCCTCGTTGACGTTCTTGGCGTTCTGCTTCGGCAGAATCACCTCACGGATTCCGACCCGGCGGGCGGCCAGAACCTTCTCCTTCACGCCGCCAATCGGCAGGACACGACCCGAGAGCGTGATCTCGCCCGTCATCGCGATGTCGCCGCGCACGGGCCGGCCCGTCAACTCCGAAGCCATGGCCGTCGCCATCGTCACACCCGCGGACGGGCCATCCTTTGGAATGGCGCCCGACGGCACGTGCACGTGCATTTCGGCGTTCTTGAAGAAGTCCGGATCGATGTTGTACTCCTTCGCGTGCGCGCGCAGCCACGACAGCGCCGCCCGCGCCGACTCCTTCATGACGTCGCCGAGCTGACCTGTCAGCGTCAGCGATCCGGTGCCGGCCATCCGCGACGCTTCGATGAACAACACTTCCCCGCCCGCAGGCGTCCAGGCAAGGCCGATCGCCACGCCCGGATCCTTCGTGCGCTCCTCCATCTCCTCGTCGAGGAACTTCGGTGCGCCGAGCATCTCGACCACGACCTCAGGCGTGATCTCGATCGGAGACTCGTTGCCCTCCGCACGCCGCCGCGCCACCTTCCGGCAGAGCGAGCCAATCTCGCGCTCCAGATTGCGGACGCCCGCTTCGCGCGTGTAGCCGCGGATCACCTGACGCAGCGCATCGGGCGTGAAGCGGATGTACTCCGGCGTCAAGCCGTGGTTCTTCACCTGCTTGTCGACCAGATGATCCGTCGCGATCTGGAGTTTCTCTTCCTCCGTGTAGCCGGCGATCTCGAGCACTTCCATCCGGTCCCTGAGCGCGGGCGGAACGGGGTCGAGCACGTTGGCGGTTGTGATGAAGAGGACTTCACTCAGATCGAACGGCACGTCGAGATAGTGGTCGCGGAACGTGTTGTTCTGCTCGGGATCGAGCACCTCGAGCAGCGCCGACGAGGGATCACCGCGGAAATCGGATCCGAGTTTGTCGATCTCGTCGAGGATGAAGACCGGATTCTTCGATTCCGCGCGGCGCAGCCCCTGGATGACCTGTCCTGGCAGCGCGCCGATGTAGGTCCGACGGTGACCGCGGATTTCCGCCTCATCTCGCATGCCGCCGAGCGACACGCGGACGAACTTCCGGCCGAGCGATTCGGCAATCGATCGCGCGAGAGACGTCTTGCCCACGCCCGGAGGGCCGACGAAGCAGAGGATCGGCCCCTTCACGTTCGGATTGAGCTTGCGGACCGCGAGGTACTCGAGAATGCGATCTTTGGCTCTCTCGAGACCGGAGTGATCGGCGTCCAGCGTCTGCTTGGTCTTCGGCAGATCGATGACCTCATCGGTCCGCTTGGCCCACGGCAACGCGACGAGCCAGTCGAGGTACGTGCGCGACACGGTGTACTCCGCCGCCGCGACCGGCATCTTCGACAGACGATCCAGCTCGCGAAGCGCTTCCTTCTTCACCGTCTCGGGCATCCCGACGGCTTCGATCTTTTCGTGGAGCTCTTCGATCTCCTTGGTCTGATCGTCGCCTTCGCCGAGCTCTTTCTGGATCGCCTTCATCTGCTCGCGCAGGAAGTACTCGCGCTGGTTCTTGCCGACCTCCGACTGCACCTGCGACTGAATCTTCGACCCCAGCTCGAGCACCTCGAGCTCTTTGATCAGGATTCGATTCAAGTTGTCCATTCGAGCTCGGATGTCGAGCGTCTCGAGGACTTCCTGTTTCACGGCGGTGCTGATCGTCGAGAGGGACGAGGCGATGAAATCGGCGAGCCGGCCGGGCTCGGTAATGTTCATCGCCAGCGTCTGCAGATCGTCGGAAAGCAGCGGCGACAGCGAGACGACCTGCTGGAAGTTGGTCTTGATGTTGCGCGCCAGCGCGTCGATCTCGAGGCGATCGGCGTCGTTGGTGTCCTCGGTGGCGGCGCTCACGCGCGCGCGGAGATAGGGCTGCGTCGCGACGACTTCATCCAGCTTGAGCCGGGCGAGCCCTTGGACGATCAGCCGGAGGCTGCCGTCGGGCAGCTTGAACATCTTGTGGATGTGCGTCGCCGTGCCGACCGTGTACAGGTCGTCCTGTGACGGTTCTTCGATCGATGCGTCGCGCTGCGTGAACACGGCGATTAATTTGCCGTTCGCGATGGCGTCGTCGATGAGCCGAACGGAGCTCTCGCGCGCCACGGCGAGCGGCATGAACGAATTGGGAAAGAGGACGGTGTCCCGAAGCGGGAGGATCGGCAGCTCCGATGGTATGGAGAGCGGCCGATCGCCGATCGAGACGTCCTCTGGTTTGAGGTTCTCGACTTGATCGCTCACTGGCGACCTCGTTTCTATGCTGTTGGTGAAAGCCGGTGGGGAGAGTTGGGCTCCGCCACCGGCGGAGCCCCCTTTGCGGGACGCCGGAATCTTACATATCGAGGAAGAGCGAGCTGGCGCCCCGGCGAGCGGCGAGCTGACGCTCCCGCTGCTGGGCGTTCTCCCGGGCTTCCTCGCAATCTTTGCAACGGACCGCGAACGGCAGTGCGCGCAGCCGCTTCTCCGCAATTTCCTCGCCGCAGTCGAAGCAGTAGCCGTAGTCGCCCTGTTCGAGACGCATCAACGCGTCGTTGATCTTGTTGAGCGTCTCGGACTTCATCTGCACCAGCGCAAACTCGATGTCTTCCTGGATGTCCGCTTCGGCGCTCTCGACCGCGTCGAGCACCTCGTTGAGTTTCCCGCCCCACGTGCCCTCTTCCCGAACCCCACGCATTTTGCCCTGGACTTCGGCTTGGATTTCCCGGCGCCGCCCGTCGAGCATCTGCTTCAGTTCGGAATAGCGGGACGGGGACATTCGCTGGTCCGCCGTCTCCGCCTTATGAGTGTCCTTCATACGCCGCTCCTTCCTGCCGCGAGTAGAATTGCCGGTCACCTTGCAAATGAATTGCCAATACTGTGCTGAACTAAAGTCATATGGCAACAGGCCCCGATTCGAATGACTCGCGATGAGCTGTCCACCGGCGGAGATCCGCCGAGGACACTGTTGGACACTGATCGACAAACACACACGTGATCAACTCGTTTCAAATCCAACAGTTACTGGACGGATTCTCAAGTTATCAACCGTTTGTTCAAAAACTGCCAATCGGTTAGACGCCTGACACCTTGGAACGGTTCGGGCGGTTCAGCACTTTCTTGTCCGCTTTGGGAGACGCTTTGGTGTAGCGGAATTGTCGAGGTGTGACGAACTTGCTACGTTGTGCGCCGCGCCTCAAGGCACGGCGTCGGTCGACGTGCGATTATTGAGGGAGGTTCGACTTGATCGACGAATTCGGTACGACACCCCGCTCAATCAGTAATTGGCCACTCCGGGGACTGCCGGTCTTCAGCCACTTCTCGTACAGCCGCAGGACGTCCGCATTCGACGCGCATGAGGTTCGCGCGCTGACCTCTGACAAGACGTCGACAAATCCGACGAACTTCTCAGCCAGCTCCGCGAAGACAGGCGAGAAGGTGTCGGTTTCAAAACGGCTCAGCGCCATGTACGCATAGCCGCCAATGCTGACGTAGTAATCGACGTCGACCACCTTGCGATTCAAAGAATCCGAGAAAAAGCCGGAGACAAAGAGCGAAAGGTCACCGATGTGTTTCAGGCTGGTCCGCTGACGCATGCCGCCCGTTTCGAGCGCCTGTCCCAAGCGGAGCGCAAGCGGCGCGGTGTCATCCTCGTCGCCGGAAGACGGGCGCTCCACGAAGTTGGCGAGCAGTTGCACGACGTAGAACGCAGTCAGCTCGTTCGCGGCGAGGCGCTGATTTGCGAGCGCTCCGTCAACAAGTTCCTTGAAGAATTCGACCGCTGACTCGCGTCGAACCATACACCTCCGGCAGGTGCAAAGCGCGTTCCGATGACTTCTCCGGATTTCGGCCAGATTATACAATAATGCGCACGTGATTTGTCCTCTCTGCGGCACACGGCGCGCGCGGCGCGGATGTCCGGCGCTCAGTAAGCAGATTTGCGCCGTTTGCTGCGGGACCAAGCGCCTTACGCAGATTCAGTGCCCCAGCGATTGCGCGTACCTGGCGAGCGCCCGCGAGCATCCCCCGGCGGCGGCCATCCGGCAGCAGCAGCGCGATGTGGGTCTGCTCGCACAGTTCATGCGCGACTTCAACCAGCGACAGTCGCAGTTGTTCTTTCTCATGGCGACTTTTCTCGCCCGGTACGAACCGCTGGAGTTGCAGCCACTGATAGATGACGACGTTCGCGAAGCGGCCGCGGCGCTCGCGGCGACCCTCGAAACCGCGTCGCGCGGCGTCATCTACGAACATCGACCCGCTTCGCTGTCCGCGGAGAGACTCATGAGCGCGCTGAAACCGCTGCTCGCGGAGGCCGGCAAAGGGGCCGGGTCGTCGTTCGAACGGGACGCTGGGGTGGTGCTGCGGCGCGTGGAAGAGGCCGCGCGCGAGGCACGAGCGCTCGAGCCCGATAATCGGCGCGTGTTGCTCGACGTCATCGGGCGTGTGATGACCAGGACGCCGGCCGATGAGGGCGCCGCCCAACCGACTTCAGAACCGCGCTTGATAGTCCCATGAGGAAATTGGTAAGTTGGTGAATTGGTACCTTGGTGAATTGGATGGTCTATGGCGAAGAAATGTGAAGTCTGCGGGAAGGCGCCCGTGGTCGGACGGCAGCACAGCCACGCGAACAACGTCAGCCCGCGGCGGTTCGAACCCAATCTGCAGGTCGTGCGCGCGATGATCAACGGTGGCATCAAGCGGATTCGCGTCTGCACGCGCTGTCTCCGCTCGAACAAGGTGGTCAAGGCCGCGTGACCAAGAGCGCGGTGTTGGCTCCCGACGCACCGAGAGCGATTGGGCCCTACTCACACGCGATCCGCACGGGCCAGTTGCTCTTCATTTCCGGCCAGGTGCCCATCGATCCAGCGACCGGGAACCTGATCGATGGCGACATCAGCGCCCAGACGCAGCGCGTCATGAACAACCTCGATGCGGTGCTCAAGGCCGGCGGCCTCTCGTTTCAGCACGTCGTCCGCACCACGATTTTTCTCGCGGACATGACCGACTTCGCGGCGGTGAATGCTATCTACGGCACGTTCTTCTCGGAGCCGTATCCGGCACGCGCGACCGTTCAGGTGTCGCGGCTGCCGAAAGACGCACGCGTCGAGATCGACGCGATCGCGGCCTACTCCTAGCGGACCGTCTGAGCTGATTGAGTACTGCTCACAACGAGCCTTCGACCGCGATTTTCGGCCGCGACAACGCGGGGTCCCCACCGCGCACGCCTGCGCGGTGGGGTGCGAGCGGAGCGGCCCGGTAGTGAATTCGAGAAGACACTCCACTAGTTACTCTCTCAACGCGATCATCGGATCGATGTGCGCCGCCCGCCGTGCAGGCAGCGCAGTCGCCGCGATGCCGACGCTGATCATCACCGCGATCGCCGAGGTGAACGTCAGCGGATCGGTGGGTGTGACTCCATACAGGAGGCTGACAGACAGGCGCGTCAGCCACCAGGACGCCACGAAACCGCTCATCACACCGCACGCGGCGACCGAGCGCCCTGCGCGAGGATCATCCGAACGTCGGTTGGGATTGCTCCCCGTCCCGCCTATCCCGCCCTTCCTGCCCGCTGAACCCCGAGCACGCCGTCGACGCCACGCACCGCCTTGATCACCTTCTCGAGATGTTTGAGGTCGGTGATTTCGATCGTCATGTCGATACGCGCGCGCTTGTCGTCGTCGGTGCGCGCTTCCATGTTCTTGATATTCGTGTTGATATCCGCGATTTTGGCGCTGACGGCGGCCAGCAGTCCCTTCCGGTCCTCGACCTCCATCGTCAGCTTCACCGTGTAGCGCGCCGCGGCGTCGCCGACCGGCGATTTGTCCCACTCGACGTCGATGCGGCGCTCGGGATCGTACAGGAGGTTCACCACGTTGGGACAGGTCGCGGAATGAACCGAGACGCCCTTGCCGCGCGTGATGTAGCCGACGATCTTCTCGCCGCGAATCGGATTGCAGCAGCGCGCGCGAAAGACCATGAGGTCGTCGAAGCCGCGGACCTTGATCTTCTCTTCGCCCGTACCCAGCACGCGCTTGACGACGGCCGCCACCGCCCCTTCCGGCGGCTTCTCGTGCAGCTTCTCCGGCGGCACCAGCTTCATCAGCACCTGTTTGGGCTGGACCTTGCCGTACCCGATCGCGGCGAACACGTCGTCGTCCTTCTGGACGCCGAAGTCGCTGAGCACCCTCGACCAGCCGTCGTTGCCGGCGAGCGTTTTTGGATTGAGATCGTATCGCCGCGCCTCTTTGTCGAACAGCTTCTGGCCCAGCTCGATCGCGCGCGCTTTCTCCTCGGAGTGAATGAGATGTTTGATCTTGTTGCGCGCGCGCGAGGTCGCGACGAAGTTCAGCCAGTCGCGGCTCGGCTTGTGGCCCGTCTGGGTGACGATTTCGACGATGTCGCCGTTCTTGAGGCGCGTGCGGAGCGGCACCATCTTGCCGTTCACGCGCGCCCCGACGCACTGATGCCCGACGTCTGTGTGAATCGCGTACGCGAAGTCGATCGCCGTCGCGCCGCGCGGCAGCGCTTTCACCAGCCCCTTCGGCGTGAAGGTGTAGACCTCTTCCGGGTACAGCTCCACCTTGAGGTTCTGGATGAACTCCTGCGGGTCGCGGACCTCCTGCTGCATGTCGAGCAGCTGTCGCATCCACTGGAAATACCGCTCGTCGCGCTGATCGCCGACGCGCCCTTCCTTGTATTTCCAATGCGCCGCGATGCCCTCCTCGGCCATGCGGTGCATCTCCATCGTGCGGATCTGCACTTCGAACGGCATCCCGTGCTCGCTGATGACCGACGTGTGGAGCGACTGATACCCGTTGGGCCGCGGCATCGCGATGAAGTCCTTGATCCGGCCGGGAACGGGCGACCACGTCTGATGGATGATCCCGAGCGTCGCGTAGGAGTCCTTGACGCTGTCGGTGATGATGCGCAGCGCGATGAAGTCGTACACCTGCTCGAGCTCGATGCGCTGGCGCTTCAACTTCTGGCTGATGCTCCAGAGCCGCTTGATGCGGCCGTCGATCTCGATAATCGGCACCTGCGCATCGGCGAGCTTTGCGGCAATCGTCTTCTTCAGCTCCTCGATGAAGCCTTCGGTGCGGCGACGCTTCGCATCGACTTTCATGCGCAGCGATTCGTACGCCTGCGGCTCGAGGTAGCGGAACGACAGCTCCTCGAGCTCGTTCTTGACCTTGCTCATGCCGAGCCGATTGGCAATCGGCGCGTAGATGTCGCGCGTCTCCTGCGCAATCTTGATGCGGCGTTCCTCCGGCAGATGATTGAGCGTCCGCATGTTGTGCAGGCGATCGGCGAGCTTCACGAAGATGACGCGGATGTCGTCGACCATGGCGAGCAGCATCTTGCGGAAGTTCTCCGCCTGCCGCGCCTCACTCGACGAGAACGGAATCGCGCTGATCTTCGTGACGCCCTCGACGACGTGGGCCACCTCGGGTCCGAACAGCTCGCGGATGCGCTCGATCGTCGTCAGCGTGTCTTCGACGACGTCGTGCAGGAGTCCGGCGGCGATCGCGACGGCGTCGAGCTTGATGTCCGCGAGAAAGTCGGCGACGGCGAGGGGGTGAATGAGGTAGGGTTCGCCGGAGTGGCGGACCTGTCCCCGGTGCTCGAACGCGGAAAAGACGTAGGCACGCCTGAGCAGTTCGACGTCAGCGTCCGGGCTGTAGGCCCGGACTTTTTCGAGGAGGTCTTCGAAACGAATCATGGAAACCGGTGTCTAAACTAATAGTAAACCGTGCCTTGACGTACGATTTTTGGCTTCAATATACTGGCCCGGTTTCGCAGACGGAAATTTCTCTCCTGTAGGGGGCTCAATGCGGTCTTTATCGGGTGCATCGCTGGCAATCGTCGCGGTGCTGGCCCTCGGTGCGGTTGGGTGCGCCAAAGTCGGCGAGCTCAGGTCGATGAAGGCCTTCAAGTCCGCCAACCAGGCGTACCAGCAGCAGGATTACAAGAAGGCGTCGCAGTGGTACGAGGAGGCCGTGGCGTCCTCGCCCGACTCGCGCCCGGCCCACCAATCGTATTTCTTCCTCGGCAACAGCTACGACAACCTGTACAAGCCGAGCAAGAAGGGCGAGGCCGAAAACGACGCCCTGCTGCAGAAGGCGGTCGACAACTACCAGAAAGCGGCGGAAAAGCTCAGTACGTCTCCGTTTCCCGACGATCGAAAGCTGGGCAAGCTCTCCTTGGAGTATCTTGTCGCGGCGTACGGACCGGACAAGCTGAACGATCCGGCAAAAGCCGAACCGGTCGTCCAGAAGATGATTCAGATGGAGCCGGGCGAACCGACCAACTACTTCCAGCTCGCCAAGATCTACGAAGACGCGGGTGCCTACGACGAGGCCGAGAAGGTCTATCTGCTCGCCAAGCAGGCCAAGCCGAACGATCCGGCCGTCTACATGCAGCTGGCCGGCTACTACAACCGGCAGGGACAGTTCGACAAGACGATTCAAGCGCTCGAGGAACGCGCGGCGAAGGAGCCGAACAACCCCGAAGCGTTCTACACGATCTCGACGTACTACTGGGACAAGGCGTACCGCGATTTCAAGCTGCGCGAGAACGAGAAGAAAGATTTCGTTCAGAAGGGGATCGAGGCGGTCGATCACTCGCTGCAGATCAAGCCGGACTACATGGAAGCGCTGGTCTACAAAAACCTGCTCCTGCGCCTGCAGGCGAACATGGAGAAGGATCCGTCGAAGCAGCAAGCGCTCATCAAGCAAGCCGACCAACTGCGCGACAAGGCGCAGGAACTGCGGAAGCAGAAAGCCGCAGGCGTCAGCTAATCCGTCAGCTACAACTGATTGGATCAAAGGCCGTTGGGGTGCATCCCAACGGCCTTTTTTGTCTCAATCCCGTCACACCCCAAGAGTACAATACCCCGTCTTTTCTGGGGTTTTCCATTCAGCAGGAGTCAGCAATGAAGCATGTGAAGAGGTCGCATGGCGCGCGCGCGAGTCGGACCGGTCCGATACTCGCGCTTCTCATTTCGTGCGCGCTGATGTGGCCTACTGGTTTCGCGTCCGCGCAAGGTGTCACCACCGCCTCCGTCACCGGCGTCATCAAGGATGCGCAGGGGGGCGTCATCCCAGGCGCAACGGTGATGGCGGTCCATGAGCCCTCGGGCACCTCGTACGAAACGGTCACACAGAGCGACGGGCGGTTTTTCATTCAGGGGATGAGAGTTGGCGGCCCGTACAAAGTGACCGCCTCGCTTCCAGGCTTCAGCAGCGAACAGAAGAACAACCTGACGCTGACGCTCGGCGTCGCGCAGGATCTCGACTTCACGCTGAAAGTCGCAGCCGTCGCCGAAACCATCACCGTCGTCGGTCAGAGCGATCCGGTGTTCAGCTCCTCGCACACCGGCGCGGCAACCGCGGTGAGCAGAGAAGAGCTGGCGACGCTGCCGACGGTCTCGGGAAGAATCAACGACATGACGCGGTTGTCGCCGCAATACAGCGGGTCCGGCGGTTTCGCGGGCGCCGACAACCGCATGAACAACATTACGGTGGACGGCTCGTACTTCAACAACTCGTTCGGCCTCGGGTCTCAGCCCGGCGACAGAACCAACGTGGCGCCGATCTCGCTCGAAGCCATCGAGCAGGTCCAGGTCAGCGTTGCGCCGTTCGACGTGCGTCAAGGTAACTTCGTCGGCGCCGGCGTCAACACGGTGACGCGGAGCGGAACGAACAGCTTCGTCGGGTCTGGATACTACCGGTATCGCAACGAATCGTTCGTCGGCACTGAAGCGCTCGGACAGACGGTCAACCCGGGCACGTTCAAAACGACCAACGCGGGCGAGTGGCTCGGCGGCCCGATCGTGAAGAACAGGCTGTTCTTCTTCGAGAGTTTCGAAAGCCAGAAAGACCAGCGCCCGCTGACGACGTACGTGTCGAACCCGGGAGGCGTTCCGGCCACCGGAAACACCACGCGCGTGCTCGCGTCCGATCTCAACGCGCTCAGCGCGTTCCTGAGTTCGAAGTTCACCTACGACACCGGGCCGTACGAAGGAATCACCAAGGTGGTGCCAGGCAAGCCGTTCCTGGTGAAGGGCGATTACAACGTCAACGGCCAGAACAAGGTGACCTTCCGCTACAACATGCTCAATTCGAGGACGCCAGTCATCGTGTCGGGCTCGTCATCTCTGGGCAATCCGAGCGGCAGGTCACCGAACACCACCACGTTCCTGGACTTCGCGAACTCGAACTACTCGATCCTCGAGAACATTCGCTCGGGAATCGGCGAGTGGAACGCCGTCATCGGCAATAACCTGTCGAACAACCTCATCGTCGGCTACACGCACCAGGACGAGAGCCGCGGCGCGCTGGACAAGCTCTTTCCGTTCGTCGATGTCCTCGACGGCAGCGGCGTGGCCTACACCTCCTTCGGGTCCGAGCCGTTCACGCCGAACAACGAGCTGCGCTACAACACATTTCAGGCGCAGGACAGCTTCACGAAGTTCGGCAGGAATCACTCCCTGACCTTCGGCGGCGCCGTCGAGAAGTACCACTCGGAGAACGTGTTCTTCCCCGGCAAACAGAGCGTTTACGTCTACAACTCGCTCGCGGACTTTTATACCGACGCGAACGGCTACCTCGCGAGCCCGACGCGGACCGTGTCGTCTGTCTCGCTACGCCGTTTTCAGGTTCGCTACATGAACATTCCAGGGCTCGACAAGCCGATCCAGCCGCTGGATGTCTGGTACAGCAGCGCGTACGTCCAGGACGAGTGGCGGCCGCGGCCGAACCTCACCGTGACAGGGGGAGTTCGCGTCGACGTGGCGTCGTGGGGCAAGACCGCGTACGACAATCCAAATGTCGACGCGCTCACGTTCCGCGATCAGAACGGAAGCCCGATCAACTACAACAGCGGCGCCCTTCCGAAAGCGACTCCGCTCTGGTCGCCGCGCGTCGGTTTCAACTACGACCTCACCGGCGACCAGCAAACGCAGCTGCGCGGCGGGACGGGCGTGTTCACCGGCAAGCCCCTCTATGTCTGGATCTCCAACCAGATCGGCAACACAGGCATGCTGACAGGGCTCGTTCAGGTCGACAACACGAGTGCGTTCCCATTCAACCCGAACCCTGACGCGTATAAGCCAGCGACCGTGACGGGCGCGCCGGCGACGACCGTCGACCTTGCCGTCACCGATCCGAATTTCAAGTTCCCTCAGACCTGGAGGAGCAACATCGCGGTTGACCGCAAGCTTCCGTGGGGTCTCGTCGGAACCGGCGAGTTCATTTACAACCGCAACGTGAACGGGATGCTGTACATCAACGCGAACCTGCCGCCTGCGCAGTCGGCGTACACCGGCGTGGACAACCGGCCTCGCTGGGCTGCGACCACTGCATTCCCCGCGTGCGCGGCAACCGGTCAAGCAGGTCCGTGCGTCACCAGACTGAACAACGCCGTCGGCAATCAGATCATCCAGAACATCGTCCTGACCAACGAGAACGTCGGCAGGAATTGGACCATCGCGACGAGCGTGTCGAAGCAGATGACGCGCGGCTTCACGATCAAGGGCGGGTACAGCCACAGCGAGTCGAGGAACGTCAACGACCCAGGCTCGATTGCCGCCGGCTCGTGGACGAGCAACGCGATCTTCACTGATCCGAACAACCCGCCGCTGTCCTTCTCGCAATACTCGCCTGGACATCGGTACTTCATCGCCACGTCGTACACCAAGCAGTACTTCAATCTGGGCGCGACGACGATCGCCGCGTTCTTCGACGCCCACACGAACGGCAACAATAGCTATATCTTCTCGGCCGACGCGAACGGCGACACTGCAGCGAACGATCTGATCTACATTCCGCGCGACACGTCCGAGACGAACTTCGTCGGGTTCACCGCCGGCGGCAAGACGTTCACCGCCGCGGATCAGGCGACGGCGTTCGAGGCGTACATCCAGCAGGATGACTACTTGCGAAATCACCGCGGCCAGTACGCGGAGCGCTACGCGCTGTTCTACCCGATACAACTTCGGCAATCTGTTGAATCACAACTGGGGCGTGGGTCAGATACCGATCCAGAACCGTATTCTGACGAACCCGGCGGCCGACGCGCAGGGCCGACTCAGTTACCGGCTGGCGACGGTGACCGGAGTGTCCGGCACTGAGTTGATCAGCCACACGTTCCAGACGACCGCCTCGCTCAGCAACCCGTCGAACGCCGACGTGTACATCATGATGCTGAGCTTCCGGTACACCTTCCAATAGGAAGTCTGAAGTTCGAAGTCTGAGGTCTGAAGGGCCGGGGCGAGCGATCGTCCCGGCCCTTTGTGTTTATTGCCGTGGTGCGGCGGGCCGCGGTGGCGGCGGCGGCGGCACGTCGACGATGTCGTAATCCGCAGGCACCGTGAACAAGTGTGCGGCCGGCTCGGCGCGGCTGATGTTCGTCAGTCGATACTCGACGTCCCCTGTCCGCGGATCGTCATGCTGCGACGCGATCAGCATCTTCAAATCCGGCGATTCCCATCGCTCGTCCGTAATCACGATCGGCCGATCGTTGCCGATGCGCCCGGCTGGAATCGTTTCGGTTCGCCGCGTGCCGTTCGCCGTCACCCCCTCAATCTGGCGGGTGCCGAGCGGCTCAGGCCAGTTCGGCACGTTCGCCGGACGGCGCGCGGGCCGCTCACCGGGCGGTGGAGGCGGCGGCGGTGGAGGAGGCGGCGGCTCGCCGGCATGCCGCGGCTCCAACGCGTGAGCGGCTGCACGCAGCTTCTCGAGATCGGCGGCGTTGCGTTCCGATCGATTGAGCGTCACCCGGCTGCGCCGCGCCGTGCGCGTGCTCGGATCGAGGACGTAGGTCACGCCCGCCACAGGATCGGTAATCGTGACGATCGGCTGTGCGTCGGCCGACGGATTGAGCGCGTTCAGTCCGAGCACCGTCTGCTCGCGCCGGATCCGTCCTTCGCTGTCGCGATACAGCTTCGCCGTGACTCGGCGCTCGATGCGCGTTCCATCCCCGAGCGTCTGAGAGACGGTCGTCACGCCTTCGCCCGAAAAGGGCGCGCCACGCACGACCGAGCCGAGCGGGATTTCGGCGCCGATGAACTCGAGCGTTCCGTTGATTGGCGACCGTGGCTGTGGGGGCGGCTGTCCATGTGCGGCGGTGGCTGCGGCCGTCATGACGACCGCGAGCATGACGCGGTCGAGTCTCTGTCGTGTCATCGCTGCTGCTCCTTTCGTACCCAAAGAGCGCAAAGTCCGCAAAGGTCGCAAAGAAGGATTTTTCTCTGCGGTCTTAGCGGTCTTTGCGTTCTTCGGCTCGTGGACGCGCTCGAACGAATCTCACCGCGCGCGCCAGGCCGTCGTCTCCGACGATCACATCGGCGAGCACCGTGCCGGACGATGTCCCCTGGGCGCCGTCGACACTGTCGACCGGCACCAATCCAAACGAGACGAGTGACGCGCGCGGCACCTCCATGCGGACGACGTGGCCATCGACGATGGGCACGCCGCTGTAGACGAGCGGCATGAACGCGGTGGCGACCGCGCTCCGCAAGGTAGAAGTCTGAAGTTTGAAGTCCGAAGTCTGATGAGACGTCTGCTCAGACTTCGGACTTCGTACTTCAAACTTGAATACCGCGACGGCGGTGACGATCGCGGCGGCGGCGGCAAGTCCGGCGACAGTCGCGCGCGCTCGACGGCGGCGCGCCATCGCCACGGCGTTGAACGCCGCCATGACCCGTGCCTCGACATCCGGCGAGGCGCTCGCATGCGCGTCTTGGTCTGCGATGGCGCGCAGCGCGTCAGCCAGAACGCGATCGGCGGTTTGGCGCTCCGTCATCGTGTCGGCCTCGTGGTCGCCAGCGGCGCGCCCTGACGCGCGGCCAGCTTCGTCATCAACATCGCCTTCGCCCTGTGGAGCCGCGAGCGGACGGTACCGATCGGACAGTGCATGATGGCGGCGGCCGTCGCATAGTCCATCTCCTGCAGCTCGCACAGCACGACCGCCTCGCGATACGCCGGCGGCAGCGACTGAATCGCGTCCCGAACCTGTCCCACGAGCTCGTCCCGGCTCACGAGGTCGAGCGGCGTGGCGTCGTCTACGACGTCGTCAGGCGTGTCGAGCGGCGACTCGTTTCCGCGGACCGCGAGCTGCTTCGACACGTGATGCCGCGCGATGCCGAACAGGTAGCTGAGGATCGACCCGCGCGACGGGTCGTATCGCGCCGGCCGACCGAGCAGCGCCACGAACGTGTCCTGGACGACGTCGTCGGCCGCCGCCGCGCCGCACATGTGCATCGCATAGCGGTAGATCGCCGACTGGTAGAGCGCGTAGAGCCGCGAGAAGGCCTGCTGGTCGCCTCGCCTCACGCGCTCGAGCAGCCCGTGGTCGTCCACCTCACTACTCTATTGCCGGTGGAGCGGAAGAAAGTTCCAGGAAAAGAAAACGGCCGCCTCTCGTTCAGAGAAGCGGCCGTTTGGAGCTCCGACGACAGTCTGAAGTTCGAAGTCTGAAGTTTGATCAGACTTCGTTTTCAGACTTCAGACTTCGTACTTCAGACTTAGTTGCTGCCCTGTGCGCCACCGGCCCTGCGCATGCCTTCGGTGACGATACCGACCTTTTCGACGCCGGCGCCCTTCGCCGCGTCGATGACGTCGACGATGTCCTTGTAGCGCAGCGAGCCGGCGCCCATGATGAACATCGTCTTGTCCTTGCGCTGGTCGAAGATGTTCCGGAGCCGTTCCTCGAGCTGCTGGACCGTCACGTCCTGGTTGTTGACCGTGATCTTCTTGTCCGCCGTGTAGTTCAGCACGATTTGGCTGATGTCCGGCGTCACGTCGGTCGTTTTCTTCGTCTCGGCCGGCAGGTTGATGTCGAGCCCCTTCTGCGTGAGCGGCAGGGCGGCCATGAAGATGACGATGAGCACGAGCAGCACGTCGATGAGCGGCGTGATGTTCATGTCCGCGCTGGCATGCGGGACCTCGGCTTTGACGACTTTGTCGGCGCCCAGGTGTTGATGCGCGTGTGCCATCACTTGCCTCCCGTCGTGGAGCCGGCGCGCTTCGGATCGGTGATGAGGCCGATGTCTTCGACGCCGGCCTGCCGGAGCTGATCCATCGCCGCCATCACCGCGCCGTACTCGACTTCCTCGTCGGCCCTGATGACGACGGTCTTTTCTTTCTTGTTCTCGAGCAGCTCGTTGACCTTCGTCGCCAGCTCGCCTTCCCGAATCGGCCTCGCGTTCAGGTACATCGACTTGTCCCTGGCGATCGCGACGACGGTCTGTTCCTGCGTCTCCGGCTTGTCGGTGGTGTTGCCGGCAACCGGCAGCTTGACGGCGACGCCCTGCTGCAGCAGTGGCGCGACGATCATCATGATGATGAGCAGCACCAGCATGACGTCGCAGAGCGGCGTCACGTTGATGTCGGATTTGACTCCGCCCTTGGCGCCGCCGAGATCCATTGCCATAACGCTGTCTCCCTGTATTGCGGATTGCGGATTGCGGATTGCGGATTTATTGCGGATTTATCGTGGATTCATTGTCGAGTCAATCGACAATCAATCCGCAATCCGCAATCCGCAATCCTCAATGTGTTAAGCGGTCTTCTTGATGAAGTAGTCGACCAGCTCCGACGAGGAGTTGTCCATCTCCACGTTGAAGTACTCGATGCGGCCCGTGAGGTAGTTGTAGAACCACACCGCGGGAATCGCGACGACCAGACCGAGCGCGGTCTCCACGAGCGCTTCCGCGATACCGGCCGAGACGGCGCCGATGCCGCCCGATCCGCTCGCCGCGATGCCCTGGAACGCGGTGATGACGCCGACCACCGTGCCGAGCAGTCCGACGAACGGAGCTGTCGAGCCGATCGTCGCGAGCGCGGCGATGCCTTTCTTCAGATCCGACGCGGTCAGCGCCGACGCGCGCTGAATCGAACGGCGAACCGTATCGAGGAGATCTTCACGCGTCAGACTGCCGCCGCTTTCCTGCTGGAACTGGTACTCCTGCAGCCCCGCCAGCACGACTTTGGCGAGATGGCTGTAGCGATAGTTCTTCGAGGAGGACAGCGCGATGGCGTCCTTGAGACGCCCTTCCTTGAGGTGTTTGGCCACCTGCGGCGCGTACATCTTCGACTGATTGCGCGCCTGGGTGAACGTGAAGATGCGCTCGATGGCGACACCGAACGACCACATCGACATGAAGAACAGAATGAAGGCCACGGCCTTCGCAACCCATCCCATCTGCTGCCACATTCCCATTAAATCCACGGTTCATCCTCCATGAAACCCGACGTTAGCAGTCGACAGTCGACAGTCCACAGTGTGACGGTTGACAACGTTGTCAACTGTCGACTGTCAACTGTGGACGTTCCTATTGCAGCGTGAAGTTGACGGTCACGGTCATGATGACGGGTACGGGCACGCCATTCAGCAGCGTTGGCGTGAATTGCCACTGGCGCACGGCGTCGAGCGCCGCCGCGTCGAGCAGCGGGATCGAGCGGAGCACCTTGGCTTCCTGCACCGCGCCGTTCGGTCCAATGGTGGCCTCGATGATGACGACGCCCTGCACGCGCGCCGACTGCGCGATCGCCGGATACACGGGCTTGACGTCCCTCACCTTCGTCGGCGGCTTGATGTTGCCGCCGACTCGGACCGGCGCGGCCGGCGGCGGAGGCGGAGGTGGCGGAGGCGCCGCTTCGAGCCCGCCGACGATGCCGGTGGCCACGCCACCCACGACGCCGCCTTCGACGCCGGCCGCGACGCCTTTCGCGGCGGTCTCGATGCCGGTTTCCGGTTTGATTTCGCGAGGCGCCTCGACAGGCGCGGCGGCCGGATTCACGTCGGGCGGCGGCGCCGCCTTGGCGGCTTGCGGCGGCGGCGGTGGAGGTGGTGGTGGTGGCGGCGGCGGCGGCGCCGCGACGAACGCCATCATCGACGGCGGCGTCGGCAGGGCGTCCATCGCCATCAGCGGAATGATGATCACGGCCGCGATGATCGCCGTATGCACGATGATCGACAGCGGGACCGTATACCACTTCTGGCTGCCCACCTTGATCGACGGCTTGACCACATCGCCGAACATGTCACGTGGCACGGCTTACTCCTCCTCAGGCTCTTTCAGGAACATCAACGTGCGCGAAAGGCGCCGATTATAGTCAGGTCAAAAAGACAGAGTCAACGAACTCGAAGGGAACGCTCACGGGGGTTAGACACCGGAATTCCCCAAATGGCCGAACGGGTTAGCCCCAAAAACACGGCCGTTTGTGAATTTAGGTGTTTACGACGCCGAGCCGATCCGCATGCCGTAGAACGACCGCCAGACGAACACCAGCGAGAGCGCGAAAAACGCCGCCGCAAGCCCGTGGCTCATCATCGGACCCGCATCCGTGGTCAGCCGGACCGCCAATTGGACCGCCAAGAGGCCGAACAGCGTGGTGAACTTGATGACTGGGTTCATGGCGACCGACGAGGTGTCCTTGAACGGATCGCCAACCGTGTCGCCGACGACGGTCGCGGCGTGCAGCGGCGTCCCTTTCGCCTTTAGTTCGACTTCGACGATTTTCTTCGCGTTGTCCCACGCGCCGCCGGCGTTGGCCATGAAGATCGCCTGGTAGAGGCCGAACAGCGCGATCGAGATGAGATAGCCGATGAAGAAGAACGGCTCGTAGAACGCGAAGGCCAGCGTCGAGAAGAAGACCGTCAGGAAGATGTTGAACATCCCGCGCTGCGCGTACTGCGTGCAGATCTCGACGACCTTCTTACTGTCGGCGACCGACGCCTTCTCGACGCCCTCGAGCTTGATGTTCGCCTTGATGAACTCGACCGCGCGGTACGCGCCGGTCGTGACCGCCTGCGCCGACGCGCCGGTGAACCAGTAGATGACGGCGCCGCCGGTGATGAGGCCGAGCAGGAACGGCGGGTGCAGCAACGAGAGCTTCTCGACGTCCCGGGTCAGCTCGTGCGTCAGCAGCACAATGATCGAAAAGATCATTGTCGTGGCGCCGACCACCGCGGTGCCGAT
>MNEX01000125.1 GCA_001917905.1 Acidobacteria bacterium 13_1_40CM_65_14 | reverse complement strand
TCTCGACGAGCTCCCACAGAAATTCCCGGGCCTTGATCATGTAGAGAAAGACGGTGAAGGCCCCCAACTCCATGGCGCTGGCGCCCACGCACGTGAGGTGGTCGGTGATCCGCGAGATCTCCGACACGATGACCCGGATGTACTGGCAACGCTCCGGAACCGAAATTCCCAGCAGCTTCTCCACCGCCATGCAGTAGCCGACGTTGTTGATGAGCGGGGAGACGTAATTGAGTCGATCGGTGTAGGGGATTACGCCGTTGTAGTCGACGGTCTCCGACATCTTCTCGAAGCCGCGATGGAGGTAGCCGATCTCCACGTCGGTGCCCGTGATCTGCTCCCCGTCGAGCGTGGCGACAATCCGGATGATCCCGTGCATGGCCGGATGCGCGGGACCGACATTGAGGAGCATGTCCCTGGTTTCGAGATCGGCCATCAGTTCACCGGTCCAATCAATGGCTGCCGCTTGTTGACCGGGTAATCCTTCCGGAGCGGATGGCCGACGAACTCCTCGTACAACAGAATGCGCTTCAGGTTCGGGTGGCCCCGGAACCGGATCCCGAACATGTCCCACACTTCCCGTTCGAGCCAATCAGCGCCGGCCCACAGCGAGACGAGGGAATCGACTTCGGCATCAGCCTCCTCAGCGTCTCCCAGAGGGACCTCGACGCGCAGCCGGTGTTTGAGCGGCAGCGAAAAAAAGTGATAGACGACGGCAAAGCGCTCCGGCCCCGGGGGCCCCGGCCAGCGCTCTCGATCCGGAATCTCCGGTGACGGCCGCACCGCGACGCCCGACGAAGAAAAGAAGGCGGGCGAGGGCTTCTTCCCAAATGACGAGAAGTCCACGGCCGTCACGTCCATCAGGAAGTTCATCTGAAACGCGGCGTCCTCCTTGAGCGTCCGCGCGACCTCGATCAGCGACTCACGGGAGATGATCACCGTCGCATCGCCGCGGTACGAGTGTGCGGCTCGCACTCCCTGCGGGAAGCGGTCTTGAATCGCCTGAATCAGATCGGCGGCGGTCATGGAAAGATCTCCGGCCTCCGTTCCGGCGCGGAACGGTTCCCGCTTGCGTGCTGCGCCTCGATCTTTGCCTGGAGCTTGATCAGGCCGTCGAGCACGTACTCAGGTCGCGGAGGACAACCGGGGATGTAGATGTCGACCGGGATGATCGTGTCGATCCCCATCATCGTGGCGTAGTTGTCGTAGAAGCCGCCGGTGCACGTGCACACGCCGAACGAGACGACCCATTTGGGCTCGGCCATCTGGTCGTAGATGCGCTTGAGCACCGGCGCCAGCTTGTGGCTGATGGTGCCGACGACGAAGAGCACGTCCGCCTGGCGCGGAGAGAATCGCGGCAGGCCGGCCCCGAACCGATCGATGTCGTAGTGGGAGCAGGCGGTGGCCATGTACTCCATGCCGCAGCACGCCGTCACGAACGGGTACTGAAAGATCGAGTACTTGCGCGCCCAGCCGATCGCTTCCTCGAGACGGCTTGTCAGGAATCCCGCGTTACTCGTCATATCACTGCCAATCCAGGGCGCCATTGTCCCAGGCGTAGAAGAACCCCGCCATCAGGATGCCCAGAAAGATCCCCATCTGCGCCAGACCCGGCGCGCCGAGCGCGCGGTAGACGACGGCCCAGGGATACAAGAAGACGAGCTCGACATCGAACAGGATGAAGAGAATGGCGGTCAGGTAGAACTTGACCGAGAGGCGCCCGATCGGGACGGACAAGGGAGCTTGTCCGCACTCGAACGGCTCGTATTTCACGCGCGACGGCTTCTTCGGGCCGAGCACGGACGCGAGCACGATATTCAATGCCGCAAACGCGGCCGCGAAGACGAAAGCGACCACGATTCCGATGTACTCACTCATCGGTCAGTGACCCCGTTTCGGTGCTACCTGGTCAACGCTCTGGTGATCTCCGTGGGAGTCTTCCCCAACGACGGCGGCACGGTCCACGCCGTGAAGGTGTCGGGCAAGATTCCGCCGACAATCGTGACGAACGCGGCGACGGCGAGCGCCGCCGCAACCGCGCCCGGAACGCGTGCCGGCGCCGCTCCCTGCGGCTCCATCATGTACATCATGACGGCCACGCGCAGGTAGAAGAACGCAGACACCACGCTGCACATGACCGCCACGACCGCCAGCACGACATGCCCGCCGCGCACGGCGCTCAGGATCACGGCGAATTTCGCGACGAACCCCGCGGTCGGCGGGATGCCGGTCAACGACAGCAGAAAGAGGAACATGAGCGCGGCCGTCACCGGCGCGGTCGCAGCCAGCCCTCGATACGCTAACAGATCCTCGCCACGCTCGCCCAGCGCAATGACAACGCCGAACGCGCCGAGCGTCATGAACGAATAGATGAAGGCGTAGGTGATGGTCGCCGACGCGCCGTCGGGCGTTCCCGTGACGAGGCCGAGGAGCGCGTACCCGACATGCGCGATGGACGAGTACGCGAGCAGACGCTTCATGTTCGTTTGGGATATCGCGAGCAGGCTCCCCACGATCATCGACAGGACCGCAAGCCCCGCGAGCATCTCCGACCAGATGCGCTGCTCGGGCGCGAACGCGGCCAGACATACTCGCACCAGCGCCGCGAGGCCCGCCGCCTTCGAGCCGGCAGCCAGGAATGCCGCGACCGGTGCGCTGGCACCCTGGTACACGTCCGGAGCCCAGGCATGAAACGGCACCGCGGCAATCTTGAACGCGAGCCCTCCGGCCATGAGCGCGAGCCCGGCCAGCATGAACGGGTGCCGTGTCAGGTTGCGCTCGGAGACGGCCGAAGCAATCGCGGCAAAATCTGTGGCGCCCGTCACGCCGTAGACGAGCGCGATGCCGTACAGCAGCAGCGCCGATGCGAACGAGCCGAGCAGGAAGTACTTGATCGCGGCCTCGTTTGCGATCGGCCTGTTGACGGTGATCCCGACCAGGACATAGGCACACAGGATCATGAGCTCCAGTCCGAGGTAGAGGATGAGGAGATCCGCGGCGGACGCGGCCAGCATCATGCCTGTCGAGGCCAGCAGGAGGAGCGCATAGTACTCGGCAGGCGGAACACGCTCCGTGTCGACATGCTTCACCGACAGAAGCGCGGCGAGCGCGAGGGTTGCCGCAAAGAGCACCTTGAAAAAGCGCGCGTAACCGTCGGCTGCGATCGTGCCGCCGAACACGACCGTCATTGCCGCCGGCGCTTCCGGCGCTTCCGGCGTGAAGGCCCACCCTGAAAAGATCGCGGCCATCGCGGCGACGACGACCGACACCGCGACAGCCTGCGCGCGCGAGACATGGCGCGCGATGAGAATGAGCACCAATGCCGTGCCTGCGAGCACGAGCTCGGGCAGGAGAAAGACCAGATCGCTCACAGCGGCCCCGCCATGACGCCCGATCCAGCGGCCGTCAACAGCTGCCCCACCGAGGCACGCAGGAAACCAAGCACCAACTCTGGGTAGAAACCGATCACGAGCGCGAGGAGCGCCAGAGGAACCAGCGTCGCCACCTCGCGCGCGTTGAGGTCGAGGCGCAGTCCCTGGAACTGCGGCCGCGCATCGCCCATCACCACGCGGTAGTAGAGCCAGAGCATGTACGTGGTGCCGAGGGCCACGCCCCACACGGCGGCGACCCCGAGCCAGAGCCACGTCTTGAAGGCGCCGCTGATGATGAGGAACTCGCCGACGAACGAATTCAAGCCGGGAAATCCCGCTGCGGCGAGGCAGAAAATCGCCAGGAACGTGGAGTAGACCGGCGCGAGCGTCGAGAGCCCGCCGTACTCCGCGATGTCCCTCGTGTGCGTGCGCTCGTAGATCATCCCGACGCACAGGAAGAGGGCGCCGGTGACGATCCCGTGGTTGATCATCTGCAGGATCGCGCCCTCGACGCCGCTGCGGTTCAACGTGAAGATCCCGAGCGTCACGAAGCCCATGTGGCTGATGCTCGAGTAGGCGATGAGCCGCTTCACGTCGGTCTGCGCCAGCGTGACGTACGCGCCGTACACAATCGCGATGGCGGAGAGCACCAGCATCGGCTTGGCAAAGAGCTGCACCGCATCGGGAAGGATCGGCAAGGCAATCCGCAGCAGCCCGTAGCCGCCCATCTTCAGGAGAATCCCAGCCAGGATCACGCTTCCTGCGGTGGGTGCCTCGGTGTGCGCATCCGGCAGCCAGGTGTGCACGGGGAACATCGGCACCTTGACCCCGAACGCCGCCGTGAACGCGACGAAGAGCCACGCCTGCAGATCGGAGCTCAGCCTCGTCTTCGCGAGCGTCTCGAAATCCAGTGTGCCGGTTGCCTCGAGGAGCGCGATCAGGCCCACGAGCATCAACACGCTGCCCGCAAGCGTGAAGAGGAGGAACTTGATCGACGCGTAGATGCGGCTCGGACCTCCCCAGACGCCGATGAGGAGAAACACCGGAACGAGCATCACCTCCCAGAACACGTAAAAGAGAAACAGATTGGTGGACGCGAAGAGACCGATCATCGCGGTCTCGGCCACGAGGAGCGCGGCATAGAACTCCCGCACGCGGACCTGGACCGCGGTCCACGACGCGCCCACACACAGCACGCTGATCACGGTTGAAAGAAAAATGAACGGAAGGCTGATGCCGTCGACGCCCATCCCGTAGACCACGTTCCAGGATCGGATCCAGGGCACTGTCTCGACGAACTGCAGGGCGCTCGAGCTCTTGTCGAAGCCGAGATAAAGCGGGACGGAGACGGCGCACACGACGAGCGTGGTCGTCAGCGCGAACCATCGCGCCATGCGGTCGCCGAGCAGGAGGATCACCGCCGCCCCTGCCAGAGGCAGAAAGGTCATGACGGTGAGGATCGGGAACGTTGTCACCAGGGTCACCATGCGAAGATCGCGATGGCAATGGCAGCCAGCACACCGGCTGTCATGATGAGTCCGTAATGCTGCGCGTGGCCGCTCACCGCACTGCTCAGGCCCCGGCTCGTGGCCTGCGTAACGCGGCCGACGCCGACCGCGGTCGCGTCGATCACACGCGCATCGAGCTCGCGGAGATTCGCCGCTGCGCCGAGCACGAGCCGTCGCATCACGACATCGGAGATCTGTGCGACGAAATCCTCCGCTCGCGCAAGCCCTCCGCGTGACCAGTTCAGGATGACCACCGCACCCTTCCGGTAAAACCAGTCGGTGTCGAGGCTCACTGTGGGCTCGGGATCGAGGTGCGCAAGGAGCGCGAAGAAGCCGAGCGCCGTGAAACCGAGGAGCCCAAGCGTCGCCATGACGTGCCGCGCGGTGTACGGGGCGTAGTCCACGGGAAATGGGAGGTACCCGTACAAGAGCGCCGGGAAGACGCCGATGAGCACGCATGCGGCCGCAGCGAGGCCCATCGCGACGAGCATGTTCGAAGGCGGCTCGCGGGCTGGAAGACCCCGGTCCTTGCCGAAGAACATGTAGTACGGAAGCTTCAGCCCGGTGTGCAGGAAGGTCCCGGCGGACGCCAGCGTGAGCAGGAGGAAGATCGTTGCGCGGTGCGATTCACCCGCGGAGGAAACGACCATCGACTTGCTGACGAAGCCGCTGAACAGCGGTACGGCTGAAATCGCGAAGGCCCCGACCATGTACAGCGCGAACGTCACCGGCATCGTCTTGTACAAGCCGCCCATGTCGCTCAGCTTTCGCAGGCCGGTCACCTGGAGCACGGCACCTGCGCCCATGAAGAGGAGCGCCTTGTAGAGGATGTGTGCGAACGCGTGCGCGGAGGCGCCGTTCAACGCGAGCTCCGTGCCGATCCCGACGCCGCACACCATGTAGCCGACCTGACTGATGATGTGGTACGCGAGCAGCCTCCTCGCATCGTTTTCGAGTACGGCGTAGACCACGCCGTACACCGCCATCGCCGCTCCCAACCACACCAGGATCTCAGTGCCTGCGAATCCCCGGATCAACGCGTAGACGGCAGACTTCGTGGTGAACGCGGTCAGAAACACCGCTCCCGTCGCAGTGGCCTCCGGATAGGCGTCGGGAAGCCAGGCTCCCAGCGGCGGCACGGCAGCGTTCAGGAGAAACGCGATGAGGATCAGCGCAAACGCGGCACTGCCGGCGTCACGCGACAGATCGCCGAAGGCTAGCGTCCCCGTGTGGGACCAGTACAGAACGATGCCCCCAAGGAGGCACAATCCTCCGAACACGTGCACCAGGAGATACCGGAATCCGGCGGCGACCGCGGCGCGCTCGCGACGTAGCCAGACGATGAGCGCGGCCGAGAGCGCCATCAGTTCCCAGAACAGGAACAGGGTCAGGAAATCCCCTGCGAACGTCACGCCGAGCGCGGCGCCTGCGTACGTCAGCGCCGCCACATGTTGTGCGTCATCGTCCACGTGGAGCGAGTAGATCATCCCGAGGAGCGCAATGATCGAGAAGACGTACGAGAAGAGGAGGCTGAGGCGATCCACGCGGCCGAACACGAGCTCTTGTCCGAGGAAGGGCACGACGCCGTGCGTGCCGGGCTGCATGAGGATGCAGTCGACCAGCGCAGCCGCCGGCAGGGCAATCATGGCGACCTGCCTGGCTCTGCCTTTGAGCAGCGGCACGAGCCACGCGCCGATGATCAGCAGAAGTCCCGGATGCACCCACTCAACGTTCATAGTAGTTTTCCGGACGCGTGAGCCAGAGCTTCCCCAAGACCTTCGACACCACGATGATCGCGACGCACGAGACGAAGCCGTAGAGAGAGCCCCAGCCCGGGAGATCCTCGAACCAGAAGTGCGCGTGGTCCGTCCCGAAGAGACGCGGCACCGCGATCTCGCTCAACGCCAGCGCCGCAAGGCCTCCGTACAAGAGCCTTGCCCACCGAAGCGCGGAGCGCGAAGGTGGGTTCATGGCAACGCGCTCCGCGCCAGCGTCAACACCGGATTCGGATACAGACCGAGGAGCACGCTCACGAGCGCTGTCAATACCAACGGGACGACCATCCACGGCACTTCGACGACGCTGTGTTCCGCGGCGTCAGGCGGCTCTTCGAAGTACGCCCTGTAGACGATGGGAATCAGGTACGCCGCGCTGAGCAGCGAGCTGATTAGCAGCACGGCGAGCGGCCACACACTTCCGCGTTCCACCGACCCAACGGCGAGGTACCACTTGGAGATGAACCCGGAAGCGGGAGGAATCCCTACCAGGCTCAGGGTCGCGAGCGTAAATGCCGCCATCGTCCACGGCATCTGTTTCGCCAACCCGGACAACTGACTGACATCCTCCTTGTGCGTCGACACGTAGATCGAACCGGCGCACAAGAAGAGCGTGATCTTGGACACGGCGTGATTCGTGACATGCGCAATGCCGCCGACGATCCCGCTCGGCGTCAACAGCGCGGCCCCCATGACGATGTAGGAAAGCTGGCTGACGGTCGAGAAGGCGAGGCGCGCCTTGAGGTTGTTCTGCCCGAGCGCCAGGAGCGAACCGACGAGAATCGTGACCGCGGCAACCGCAAGCGCCAGGTTGTCGACGCCGAGAAGCCGCATCGCCTCAGGGCCGAACACGAACAGGAAAACGCGGAGCGTGGAGAAGACGCCGGTCTTCACGACCGCCACGGCATGCAGGAGCGCACTGACAGGAGTCGGCGCCACCATTGCGGCCGGCAGCCAGCTGTGGAGCGGCATCACCGCGTTCTTGGCAAACCCGAACAGAAACAACGCAAACACGACGGAGAGAAACACGGGTTCGGCTGACAGCGCCGAAGCCGGGAAGATGCCGCCCTTGTGGAACTCGAGCGTCCCGGCGACGTTGTAGGTCAGGACGATCGCCGCGAGGAGGAACGCCTTTGCGGCACCGAGAAGATAGATGACGTACTTGCGTGCGCCGGCCCTTGCCTCGGGCGTCTCCTTGTGCGCGACGAGGGGATAGGTGGCCAGCGTCAGCGCTTCATAGAACAGGAACAGGGTGAAGAGATTGGCAGAGAACGCGACGCCCATGGTGGCGGACAGCGCCAGCGCGAAACACGCGAAGTAGCGCGTCTGTGCGTGCTCTGCGAGAGAGCGCATGTAGCCGATCGAGTAGAACGACGTCGCGATCCAGAGAGCGGACGCCCCGAGCGCAAACAGGAGACCCAACGCATCGACGCGAAATGCGAGCTCGACCCCGGGAAGGATCCGAGCGAGCACGCACTCTGGTGTGCGTCCCGCGAGGACGTCGGGAATCATCCAGCCGACGAACACGAGCTGCAGGACGCCGGCCGCGACCGACCAGAATTCTCTCAGGTTGGCGCGGCGTTCACCGGTCCCCGCGATGAGGAGCGCGCCGATCGCCGACACGAGAACCGGGAGCAACGGTTGGACTGCAAACGCAGGCGCCGGCGCCATACAGAATCAGTACTTGAGTTCCGTCAGGTCCGCCACGCTGATTCCCGGTCGGTTGCGACTGAGAGCGAGCACGAGCCCCAGGCCGACGGCGGCCTCGGCTGCGGCGACGGCAATGACGAAGAGGGCCAGGATCTGACCGCGCGTGTCCTGCAGGTGACTGCTGAACGCAGCGAAGCTCACGTTGACCGCGTTGAGCATGATTTCGATCGAGACGAGCATGAGGATGATGTTGCGCCGGCCGAGGAAGCCGACGAGGCCGATGGCAAAGAGGATGGCGCTGAGTCCCAGACAGGCTCCGAGAGGCACCGACGGTACCATCAGGGGACGTTCTTTCTCTTGGCGACAACGACCGCGCCGACGATGGCGGCGAGAAGGATGAGGGAAGTGATCTCGAACGGGAGCGCGAACTGCGTGAAGAGTGCCATACCGATGGACCGAAGGCTGCCCGGCGAACGCGTCGCGGGCTCCACGGGCTGCATCGCTGGGACGAGCCCCGGGTCATGGGCGTACCATGCGAAGGCCGCGAACGCCAGGCCGGCCGCGGCGCAGAGCGGCCAGTGCGCGCCGAAGGGCGGCCCCGCCGCTTCGACTGGCAGGTCGAGCAGCATCAGAAAGAACAGGTAGAACACGAGAATGGCGCCCGCGTACACGATCACCTGCACGGCTGCGAGGAATTCCGCACCCAGGAGCAGAAAAATGCCGGCAACGTGCACGAACAGGGCGAGAACCCAGAGCATGCTGTGAACGGGATTTCTGCGCGTGATGGCCAGAATCGCGCTTGCAACGCTGACGGCCGCTAAATAGTAGAAGGCAGATTGTCCCGCAAGGATTCCCATTCGCACTCGCTCTTGCGACTATCCCCGGGCGGCAGTCTGCCTTGGGATTTGCTGTCTCTCCAGCCCGCGCGTCATCGAGCAGTCGGAGATGAGTCGATCCACTAGCAGGGGTACTTACCGGTGATGTACTCCTCGAGCTGATGGATCGTGTGGTCCTGCTCCTTGATGATCCAGTTAACCAGGTCGCCAATCGACACGACGCCCACCACCTTCTCCCCTTCCACGACCGGCAGGTGGCGGCAGCGCTTGTCCGTCATGCGATGCATGCAGTCATCGATCGTGGTCCTCGGGTTCACCGTGACGACCGGGCTGGACATGATTTCGTTGACCAGCATCTCCCTCGAGGAACGGCCCTTGAGGATCACGTTGCGCACGTAGTCGCGCTCGGAAAAAATCCCGACAAGCTCGTTCGCATCCATGACGACAAGAGCTCCAACGTTCTTGTCAGCCATCTTCTCCAGAGCCTCGTAGACCGTGACGTCGGGAGGGATGGAATGCACCTGTGATCCCTTGCTCTTGAGGATGCATTCGACCGGGTCGCGGAGCTCCATTGTCGACCCCTTCAAATGAGAGTGTGATGAGAGGAGGCGCATTGTAGCACGTCCCTACACGCGTCATACGCAAACATCCGCGAGGGTCAGCGAGCGGCAAACGCAGGCAGCACGCCGAGGCCGTTGGCGTCGTTTCGGCCCGTTTCTGACAACCGCACGGCGACGGTGCTGTTTCGTGGTGCAATAGAACAGTACGAAAAGACGCTCGACATCGACGCCGGATTCGCCGAAGCACATTTCGACCTGGCCATGGCGCACGTGCACTGCGGTCGGCTCGAAGAGGCGCTTGCGTCAGCTCGACGAGCGCTGGCGCTCGCACCTGACAGTCTCGTGTACGCCGAAGCCGTCGCCTACACACGCGCGCTCATGGGTTGCCGGACAGATGCGGAGGATCTGCTCGAAGAACTGAATGAACAAGCAGCGGCGCGCTACGTCTCGCCATTCCTGCGTGTACACTTACTGCTCGCTCTCGGCAGGATCGATGAGGCATTTACGTGGCTGCACGTCGCGTGCAACGAGCGCGCTGGCGAGATGATCTATTTGAACGTGGATCCCGATTGCGACAGCATCCGATCGGATCCGCAGTTCGAGCGCTGCTTCGACGCGTCGGTTTCCCGGCTTAAGTCAACGGCGTAATCAAGTCAACGAAGTCGACCTCGGCGTTCTTCAGATACTGGATGCTGATCGGGTCGACGAACAGCTTGATGCCGTGACTCGAAGACCTGATCGCCCGATCCCTGGCCGTTCTCCTCGATCATCAGGCCATACTGAAAGCCCGAGCAGCCGCCGCCCTGCACGAAGACGCGCAAGCCGCCGCCGGCCTTCTGTTCCTCGACCAGCAGCTCACTTAACCGGCTCGGCCACCCGAAGTTCGCCGGCTACGGATTTTGGCAAAGGTGGCGTTTCGGCTCAGCATGTCTGGCTGCCTCGTCGCCGAGAAAAGAAGAGACACGCGCGGCTTGCGCCACTCCGGGGTTCGTATTAAGATACGACCAGATTGGTCGTATATTTGAGACGTTGATGCTAAGGCTCTCCAAGAAGACGGATTACGCCTTGATGGCGATGAAGCACCTCGCGTCCGATCCGCGGCGCCGGGCGGCCAGCGCCCGGGAAATCGCCGAAACGTATGACATTCCGCTCGAGCTGATGGCCAAGGTGCTGACGCGGCTCGTACGGTCGGGGTTGCTCGTCTCGCACCACGGCGTCCGCGGGGGGTACGAGCTCGCGCAGCCGCCCGCGGCCACCTCGGTGGCGGCCGTCCTCGAAGCCATGGAAGGCCCCCTGACCATGACCGCCTGCACGAAGGGCGACGATCGGTGCGATCAGTTTTCGAAGTGCAACGTCCGCGACCCGTTGCACCGCATCCGGGATCGGATCGCGGCGATCCTGGCCGAGTGCAGCATCTCGGAGATGGCGGCGGACCCCGGACCGTCGGCGTCACCGGTCACGGTGATGCCGTCTGCGATGGTGCGCCGCACGTCGGTGTTGTCAGCCGCGTCGAGGGAGCCATGATCGAGATTCGTGAAAGCGCTGCTCGGCAGATTCGGAAGCTGCTCACGCAGCAGCATATGGAAGAGGGCGGCCTGCGGATCGGGCTCAAGGCCGGCGGCTGCTCGGGCTTCGAGTACGTGTTTGCTTGGGAGCAGGCGCCGCGCGAAGACGACCAAGTGTTTGAAGGTCCGGAGGGCGCCAGGGTCTTCGTCGATCCTAGGAGCTTTCGGCTGCTGGACGGCACCGTGCTCGCATACGACACGAATTTGATCAGCCGTGGCTTTCTCTTCGAGAACCCGCACGCCAAGAGCACGTGCGGCTGCGGCATCTCGTTCAGTGTAGAGGACACTCACCTCGCCAGTCCTGACGGGCTCGCCGGGGAGAACCACCAATGACCACAGCGACCCGCACGATCGAGGAACTCGCCAACCGGGAATACCAGTACGGCTTCGTCACCGACGTCGAAGCCGAGACCGTCCCGAAAGGCCTCAGCGAGGAGGTCGTTCGGCTGATCTCCGAGAAGAAACGCGAGCCCGCGTGGCTGCTCGAGTGGCGCCTGAAGGCGTACCGCACCTGGCTCGCCATGACCGAGCCGACGTGGCAGAACGTGCGCTATCCGGCGATCGATTACCAGGACATCATCTATTACTCGGCGCCCAAGAAGAGACCGACGCTCAACAGCCTCGACGAGGTGGATCCGGAAATCCGCGCCACCTTCGAGAAGCTCGGGATTCCGCTCGAGGAACAGAAGCTGTTCGCCGGCGTCGCGGTCGACGCCGTGTTCGACAGCGTCTCGGTCGCGACGACGTTCCGCACGAAGCTGGCGGAGCTGGGGATCATCTTCTGTTCTTTCTCCGAGGCGGTGCAGGAGCATCCCGCTCTCGTGCGGCAGTACCTCGGCACCGTCGTGCCATACTCCGACAACTTCTTCGCGACGCTCAACTCGGCGGTCTTCAGTGACGGGTCGTTCGCCTATATCCCCAAAGGCGTCCGCTGTCCGATGGAACTGTCCACCTATTTCCGCATCAACGCCCGGAACACCGGTCAGTTCGAGCGCACGCTCATCATCGCCGACGAAGGCGCGCACGTGAGCTATCTCGAGGGCTGCACGGCGCCGATGCGGGACGAGAACCAATTGCACGCCGCCGTCGTGGAGCTCGTCGCGCTCGACAACGCGACGATCAAGTACTCGACGATCCAGAACTGGTACCCGGGCGACAAGCAAGGCAAGGGCGGCATCTTCAATTTCGTCACCAAGCGCGGTAAAGCCGCTGGCGTGAACTCGAAGATCACCTGGACGCAGGTCGAGACCGGGTCCGCCATCACGTGGAAGTACCCGGGCTGCATCCTGCTTGGCGACAATTCGATCGGCGAGTTCTATTCAGTCGCGACGACCAACAACTGGCAGCAAGCCGACACCGGCACCAAGATGATCCACATCGGCCGGAACACGAAGAGCACGATCGTGTCGAAGGGGATCTCGGCGGGGCACGGCCAGAACACCTACCGCGGCATGGTGAAGATCGGCAAGCAGGCGCACGGCGCGCGCAACTACTCGCAGTGCGACTCGCTGCTCATCGGCGATCAGTGCGGCGCCCACACGTTCCCGTATCTGGAGATCAAGAACACGTCGGCGCGAGTGGAGCACGAGGCGTCCACCTCGAAGATCGACGAGGACCAGATCTTCTATTGCCGCCAGCGCGGCCTCTCGACCGAGGACGCCGTGAACCTGATCGTCAGCGGGTTCTGCCGGGAAGTCTTCCGCGAGCTGCCGATGGAGTTCGCCGTGGAAGCGCAGAAGCTCCTCAGCGTCAGTCTGGAAGGCAGCGTCGGCTAAGTCATCATGACCATGCTTGATATCCACAACCTCCACGTGCGGGTCGGCGGCAAGCCGATCCTTCAAGGCATTGACCTCTGCGTCAACGCCGGGGAAGTCCACGCCATCATGGGACCGAACGGCTCGGGCAAGAGCACGCTCGCGCGCGCGCTGTCCGGCCACCCCGACTACCAGGTGACCGAGGGCGAGGTGTCGTACGAGGGTCGCGATCTACTCGCGATGGATCCGGAAGAGCGCGCCCGCGAGGGCGTGTTCATGGCGTTCCAGTACCCGGTTGAGATCCCTGGTGTGAACAATGCGTACTTCCTGAAAGCGGCCCTGAACGCGATCCGCAAGCACCGCGGGCAGGAGGAGCTCGACGCCATCGAGTTCATGGCCCTGATGCGCGAGAAGTCGACGCTGCTCGAGATTGACCCGAGCATGCTCACCCGTTCTGTCAATGAAGGCTTCTCCGGCGGCGAGAAAAAGCGCAACGAGATCTTTCAGATGGCGGTGCTCGAGCCGAAGCTGGCGATCCTCGACGAAACCGATTCGGGCCTCGACATCGACGCACTCAAGCTCGTCGCGAACGGCGTCAATGCGATGCGGAGCCCGGAGCGCGCCATCATCGTCGTCACCCACTATCAGCGGCTGCTCGATTACATCGTCCCCGATGTCGTTCACGTGCTGTCGGGCGGGCGGATCGTGAAGTCTGGCGACCGGGCGCTCGCGCTCGAGCTCGAAGACAAAGGATACGGCTGGCTCGAGCCAGAGGCGGCGGCCGCCGCCCCGGCCGCGAAAGCGTAAGGACATCCGCATGACTCGCCTCGTCCAGTCCAGCCGCCTTCGCGCCTCCGGCGCTTCGGCGAGCCTCGCCGAAGGTCGCTTGCTTTCAAAGCGAGCGGAGGCGGGCCCGCAGACCGACGCCTATCTGGCCGATTGCGATCGCCTTGTCACCGCCCGTTCCGCCACCGAGCCCTCATGGCTGCGGAATTTGCGCCGGCAGGGGATCGAGCACTTCGTGGACGCCGGCTTTCCTACGACGCGCGATGAGGAATGGAAGTTCACCAGCGTCGCGCCGATCGCCGACCGGCATTTCGCGCCGGCGCAAGATGGTCAGAGCGGCCTCACGACGGATCTGGTGGAGCGCTGGGCCGGCGCACTCGGCGGCTACCGGCTCGTGCTGGTGAATGGCGCGTATGCGCCACAGTTTTCCGTCGGCGGGTTGCCTGCCGGCGTGCATGTGTCCAGTCTGCGGTCTATCCTGGCCACGAACCCGGCGGCCGTGGAGCCGTACCTCGGCCGGTTCGCCTCGCCTGATCGGCAAGCGTTCACGGGGCTGAACACGGGTTTCCTCCAGGACGGCGCGTTCGTGTGGATCCCGCCGGGCACGATCATCGAACAGCCCATTTCGCTGCTGTTCGTGTCGGCATCGCCCGAGACCGCCAGCGTGTCGCACCCGCGCGTTCTGATCGTCGCTGGCGACCGCAGTCAAGCCCGGATCGTCGAAGGCTACGCCGGTCCGCCGGGACAGGAGTACTTCACGAACGCGGTCACGGAGGTCGTGGTCGGGTCCGGCGCGGTGGTCGATCACTACAAG
>MNEX01000016.1 GCA_001917905.1 Acidobacteria bacterium 13_1_40CM_65_14 | reverse complement strand
CTTCACGAATTCGACTTGTGCGTCGACGATCTTCAGAAAAAATTTCGTCTCCGACTCGGCGAACATCGGCAGCTGCCCCTGCCCCGTCAATTGCACCGTCAAGTGATCGCCGTCGACCCTGATCATCAAGTTGATGCCCGGCGTAAACTCGTACGTGCCCACGTACTTCGCGAGCGTCTCAGCCGGCAGCGTGATTTCCTTGCGGTCCGTCGGGGACTGCACCGTTTCGCCGTGCGCGAGCGCGGCCAGCTTCGTCGCGATGGCATTCGGCGTGGGACCGTTGATATTGGCGAGCACCGCGACGGTCAGCTTGTCGTCCGGGTAATACGCCATGAAGGTGTTGAAGCCTTCGATGCCGCCGCCGTGCTGCACGACCTTTCGTCCGCTCGTGGTCTGGACGACGACGCCGAACGCGTAGTCGTTCTTGAAAGGCGTCGTCATCTTCTGCAGCGACGAGGGCGACACGACCTTTCCGGCGAAGAGGCCTTGCTCCCAGCGCAGCAGATCCTCCGTCGTGGAGTACAGGGCACCGGCCGCATGCGGAATGCTCATGTGAATGTAGCCTGCGTTCACCGGACCGTTCGGTGACGGCATGTAGCCGGCGGCGCGATGCACGATGATCGCGCTGTTCGAGTCGTACCCGGAGTCCTTCATGCCGAGCGGCGTGAAAATGCTCTCCTGCACGAACTTCTCGTAGCTGCCGCCGCTGACTTTCTCGATCACGTATCCGAGCAGGATGTACCCGGAATTGCTGTAGCTCATTTTCTCGCCGGGAAAGAAGTCGAGCGGCTTGTCGCGGACCGCCGCGATTGTCTTCAACACCGGCGTGTCCACGACCTGCAGCGATTTGTATTCGGGCAGCGCCGTGAAGTTTGGAATCCCCGACGTGTGCGTGAGCAGATTGAAGATCGTGATCCGGTCCCACGCCGGCGGCGCATCCGGCAAGTACGTCTTGATCGGATCGTCGAGCTTCAGTTTGCCGCGCTCTTCGAGCAGCAGGATCGACGCCGCCGTGAACTGCTTGGTGATCGACCCCAGACGGAACTTCGTCGACGGTGTGTTCGGCACGTCCCATTCGAGGTTCGCCGATCCGTAGCCCTTGCTGAGAATCACCTCGCCGCCGCGGGCGACGAGGACCGATCCCATGAACGTCTTGTTCTGGACGTAGGGCTGGACGATCTGGTCCAGGCGTGCGACGTCCTGCGCGAAGCACGAGGTCGCGACGAAGACAGCAACGAGGGCGCGTAGAATTGTCTTCATGTGGAAGAGCTTACTACCGTTGCTCGCGCTCATCCTCTCGCAGGTTCAGCCGCAAATCGGCCAGCCGGGGAAGGACGTCGTCTGGGTGCCGACCGTGCCGGCGCTCGTGGACAAGATGCTCGACATCGCGCATGTCACGCCGCAGGACGTGGTGATCGATCTGGGCTCCGGCGACGGCCGCACCGTGATCGCCGCCGCCAAGCGCGGCGCACGCGCGCTCGGCATCGAATACAACCCGGACATGGTGGAGCTGTCCGCGCGAAACGCCGCCAGCGAAGGCGTCGCCGACAAGACGACGTTCGTGGAAGCCGATCTCTTCGAGACCGATCTCTCGACGGCCACGGTCATCACCATGTTTCTGCTGCCTGACATCAATCTCAAGCTGCGGCCGAAGATCCTCGACCTCACGCCCGGGACACGGATCGTGTCGAACACCTTCACGATGGGCGACTGGTCGCCGGACGCGACCGCCAGGATCGAGGACGGCTGCACGAACTGGTGCGCGGCGCTGCTGTGGATCGTGCCCGCGAAGGTCGACGGCGGATGGAAGCTGCCGCAGGGCGAGCTGTGGCTGAAGCAGGCCTTTCAAGTGGTCGGCGGCACGTTCGAAGCGGGTGACGCGAGCGGATTGGTGACCAACGGTCATGTGCACGGCGATCAGATCTCGTTCACCGTCGGCGGCAGCCAGTTCAGCGGGCGCGTGAACGGCAACGTCATCGAGGGGACGCTCACCGCGAACGGGACGACGAGTCGATGGAGAGCGACACGCCTCGCCGGTCGATGACACCTCAGCGACGCGGCGTCGCCGGCCAGTTTCGCGCGATTTCTGTCAGGGCAGCGAGTATTGCCATTTTCACTTCGCCGTGTCTTCGTGTCTTCGTGGTTGCATCTTCCGCGCACGTCGAACCAGCGCTCGAGCGGATCCTCACGACCGCAGCCACGCCGCGAGGTCTTCGTGACCGACCGTGATACGCGAGCGATTCGCGTCCACGTGCTCGAGGCGGCGGCGCAGCCAGTCGTCGATCACCGAGGTTTGCTCTTGCGCGATCTCGCGCGCGGCAGACGCCCAGCCTTCGACGAGCTGGCGCTGCAGCTCGCGCGCATCCGGCGTCAGCACCCAATCGCTCGGCTCGCGTCTCACGTGGTAGCCCGCGGCGGCGAAGCAACGCTCGGCGATGTCCACCGCGTCGGGGCCAGCCGCGCGGCCGAATCCCTTGTCGTTCTGTCGCTGATGCCGATTCATCAGCTCGCGAATCATTTCATCCTCGGGCTCCTCTGGCGAACAATGCGAGCGGCCGTTGTACGTCAGCGCGAAGAGCGCCGTCGTACTGGCGGCGCGACACTCGTCCGCCAGCGCGCGAAGCCACGTCTCCGACACAAGATCCAAGAGTGCCGACGCTGTGACCAAGTCGCGGCCCGAGAAGATGTCCGGCTCGAGCACACCGAGATTCATCTCGCGCGTTTCCACGACGGTAGAACGCAAAGGGCGCAAAGAACGGGCGGCTTCCGCGAGCAGCGCGGGATCGCGATCGACGAGCAGCCACTCCTGCTCGGCAGGAAGATCGCGCGAGAGATATCGAACGTTCGATCCGGTGCCTGTGCCGAGGTCGACGGCGCGCAGCGGTCTGTCGCGCGGGAGCTTCTCGACGACGGCGCGCGTCAACGCCGCGGACCGCGCGGCAACGTCGGCAGGCTCGCGGAGCGCGAGCCAGTCTGAGAGTGTTTCGTGCATCAGTCGCGCACGCGTTCGAGCGCGGCGGCCATTTTATCCGCAGCCTCTTCCCAGGTCGGCAGCCGACCGCGCATCCGGCGTGCGCCCTCGGCGAGGCGATCGCGCAGCCGAGCATCGCTCATCACCCGTGAGAGCGCCGTCTCCAGCGCCGCTTCGTCTCCGGGCGGCACCAGCAGGCCCGCGCCGTCGTCGGCAGGGCCGACCAGATCCGCAATCGCACCGGTCGTCGTACTGACGACCGGCAGTCCATGCGCCAGCGCTTCGGCCACCGCCATCCCGTAGGTTTCGCGCAGCGTCGCCAGCACGAACAGATCCGCGCGATCGAACGCTGCAGCGAGGGCGACGTCATCGAGCTCACCGGCGAGCGAGACACGATCGTCCAAGCTCTTCGCGCGCACGATCGCGCGCACGCGTTCGACCGTCGGCGGGTGACGGTCGAGGCTGCCGGCACACGTCAGGTGCCAGCCGCGCGGCGAAAGCGACGCGAGCGCGCGGATCAGAATCTCGTGACCTTTGCCTGGGTTGAGCGTCGCCGTGCAGAGCAGTTCGAGCGGCGATCCGCCGGAGCCGCGCGCCACCGGCCCGCGATCGGTACCGGGTTCGACGAGCGCAATGCGATGCCGGCCGACGTCATAGCGTTCCAGCGCCGACATCGTCCACCGGCCGGTCACCACCACGAGCGCAGCCGCACCAAGCGCGCGCCGTTCGCTGGCCTCGAGGCGGGCCGCGACGTCCGAATCGATCCCGATCTCGGCCGCCAGCGGCATGTGCACGAGCGCCACGAGTCGGAGCCGCGACGCCTCGCGTTCGACCTCTGACGGCATGACGCCGAGCGCGAGTCCATCGACGAGCACCGTATGACCGTCGGGAATATCCGCGAGCACACGAGCCGCATCGGCGAGTGCGGCGGCGGTCGGCCGCGGAAAACTGGCGTCGAGTTCTCTGACCGCAATCGTCCAGCCCCGTCTGCGAAGTTCAGCCGCGATGCGCCGGTCGTATGCGTAACCGCCGGTCCGCGACTCGAGCGATCCAGGAACCAGCAGCCAGGCGCTCGATGCGGTCTGTCTCTTGCGATTCAGTGCCATCCCGTTGATCGCTCGGCTAAGGAGCGTGTGAACAAATCACGTACAACGCAGAAACCGCAGAACCCGCAGAGAAAAATGCTTAAGGCCCTTCTGCGTGTTCTGCGAGTTCTGCGTTCAACGTCGTATTCCTCCAGGACAAGAAAGCATTCTCTTCGTGCCTTCGTGCCTTCGTGCCTTCGTGGTTGCATTTAGTAAGTGAGCTTCGCCTAGACGCGCCCGTCGAACGACGCGGACGCGACGTGCGACTCGTGGAGCGTGACGCGGATGCTCTCGATGTCGCGTCCGCCGGCGCCGAGGTTGCCGCGCGAGATCGCGGCGGCGACCCGATCGAAGATCACGCGCGCGAGAAACTCGGTCGTCGTGTTCTGACCCTTGAGCGCAGGCTCGTCGTCGAGGTTGCGGTAGTTCAAGCTGCCGAGCACATCGCGCAGCGCCGTCATCGCACGGCCGATGTCGACGACGATGCCGTCGGCGTCGAGCGTCGAGCGGCGGAACTCCACGTCGACGAGATACGTTGCGCCGTGCAGCTGCTGCGCCGGTCCAAAGACCTCGCCCCGGAGGCTGTGGGCAATCATGATGTGCTCGCGGACCGTGACGCTGTACATCGACGCTCCTGGACCGATAAACCAAAGCGCGCGACATTCGCGCCGCATCAAACTCTCCACCACAGAGGACACGGAGGACAGGAGGTCAAAACCTGTTCAAAACGGGATTTTGCCTCCGCGTCCTCCGTGTCCTCCGTGGTGGAGAGCTCAACTCTGCAGGCCTGCGCTACATTTCCCGCCTACAACGACGCGTCGGGATAACGAATGCGATGGCACAACGTATCGCCAGGCTCGTCCGCCAGCTTCGCCATCACGTCGGGCAGCGCGTCGAACTCGCTCTCGCCGGTGATCAACGCGTCGACGACGGGGTCGGCGAGCAGCGTCAGCGCGAGCTGCATCCGGCGCCTGGTGTCCCAGCGCGGCCGCTGGGATGCCGCGATGGTGCCGACCTGCGACGATGCGATCGTCAGGCGGCGCGAATGAAACGCCTCGCCGAGCGCAATCGGCACGTCCTGGCTGCCGTACCAACTCATCTCGACAATCGTCGCCTCGAAACCGGCGAGGCGCAGCGCCGTCTGCAATCCTGACGGCGAACCGCTCGCGTGAATCACGACGTCAGCGTTGTCTGACGCGGTCGCCGGCGACGCGAACCGGACGCCGAGCGCGCGGGCGATTGACGCGCGCGCCGGATTGACGTCGACGAGCTCGACCTCGCAGCCGGGGATGCCACCGGCCAACCATGCGACCAGGCAGCCGACCGTGCCGGCGCCGACGACCGCGAGGCGATCGCCGACGTGCGGGCGCGCATCCCACAATCCATTGATCGCGGTTTCGAGGGTCGCCGTCAGCACGGCACGCTGCGGCGGGACATTGTCTGGAATGAGGTGAACAACGCGCGCGGGCACGACGTACCGGCTCTGATGCGGATGCAGCACGAAGACGTGGCGGTCCTGCAGCTCGCGCGGTCCGCGTTCGATCCGGCCGACGCTCGCGTATCCATACTTCACGGGCCCCGGAAAGTCGCCGGCCTGAAACGGCGCGCGCATGCGTTCGTATTCGCTCGGCGGCACGCGTCCCCGAAAGACGAGCGCTTCGGTGCCGCGGCTGACGCCGCTGTACAGCGCGCGCACGACGACCTCGTCCGCCGACGGATCGGTCAGCGACTCCGAGCGAATCTCGCCTCGTCCGGGCGCCGCGATCCAGAACGCGCGTGCATGGACGTCGGCCGACGTTGCTTCCGGGGCCATCCGCTCATTCTGGTGTTTTTGGCGCGCACGATACAATCCCTCGGCTAAAGAGCTTGTGAAAGAATCACGTTGAACGCAAAGATCGCAAAGCGCGCAAAGCATCTTTTCGAAAGATTCTTCCTTTGCGGTCTTAGCAGCCTTTGCGTTGACGTGATTTCTTCACATCCTCTAAAGCCTTCGCGCTATATCAAAGTACATGCAATCACGAAGGCTCGAAGGCACGAAGAGAAAGTGTTTTTCTTTTTCGTGTCTTCGTGTCTTCGTGGTCCTTCAGCTGATACGGTCCACTGGTAGCATGACGGCGCCGCGATTCCAAAGGCTTCGCCGGTTTTTTCGTGACGCGCCCGCGTGACACCCAATCAAGTCACCGCGATTCGCGCGGTCATCGTCGCGCTGCTCGCGGGTCTGGTCGTCGTGCCGCCGCAGACCGCCATCGCCTGGATCGCGGTCATCGCCAGCACAATCGCCGCGGTGCTGGACGGGGTCGACGGCTGGCTCGCGCGGCGCACGGGAATGATGACCGCGTTCGGCGCGCGATTCGACATGGAGGTCGACGCGCTCTTGATCCTCGTGCTCGCGATCCTTGCCTGGCGGTGGGACAAAGCCGGTCCGTGGATTCTGATGTCGGGTCTGCTCCGCTACCTGTTCGTCGCGGCGGGTTGGGCGTTGCCGTGGATGCAGCGGCCGCTCGCGCCGACACGCCGCGGACGGGTGATTTGCCTGGTCCAGATCGTCGCGCTGATCGTGGCCGTTGCGCCGATCATCCCGCCTCGGGTCACTGGGGTGGTCGCGGCGGGCGGACTGCTCACGCTTGCCTATTCTTTCCTGGTCGATACAGTCCGGCTGTGGCGACACAGGTAGAACGCAAAAGAGCGCAAAGCCCGCAAAGAACGTCTGCTTTTGAGGCCTTCGAGCGGTTTTTGTTTCGGTGTAACGGCGCTGAATCAGCGTAGCGGATCAAGCCGCCGCCGACGAGAAAAAGGCCTTAGCGTTCTCTGCGTGCACTCGTCCACGCAGAAGACATAAACTAGAGGCGGCTCAGGTTCCTCAACACCCTTGACGATCATCAACCGGACGCGGCGCTGGGCTGCGCTCTGTGCAGCGCTGCTCTTTCTCGACGTGTCGCTGACGTTCACCAACGTCTGGCCGACACCGGCCATTCATTGGCGCGGCGAGCTGTCGATCGAGCTCGCGGTCTGTCTCCTCGCGATCGCCTGCACCACGCGCTGGTTCCGCCCACCGTCGCGCGCGATGCTTGGCTGGCTGAGCGCTGTGTGGATCGTGCTCGTCATCGGACGCTACGCGGAAGTCACCGCGCCCGCGCTCTATGGCCGCGACGTCAACCTGTACTGGGATCTTCGTCTGATGCCCGACGTGGTCGCCATGGTGACGCGCGTCGCGCCGTGGTGGCTGATTCTCCTCATCGTCACAACCGTCGTCTCGTTCTTCTGGCTGCTGTATCGCGGCTTGCGATGGGCGCTCCATCTCGTCACCGATGCGATGGCGCACGCCACCGAGCGACGTGCGCTCGCGGGCGTCGCCGCGTTGACGATGGCGCTCTTCGTCGGCGAGCGAGCGAGCGCGCGCGGGACCGTCGAGCGCGTGACGCCCGCGCCGGTGACGTACACCTACGCGCGACAAGCGCAGCTCGTCACCGCGGCGCTTTCTGGCTCGACGTCCCTCGCGGAAAGTCCGTCGATGGACTCCGACTTCGCAGGCGTGAAAGGCGCGGACGTCTTTCTGATCTTCATCGAGTCGTACGGCGCGGTCAGCTACGAGCGGCCGGAGTTCGCCGCTAGGCTCGCCGCAAGCCGCGCGCGGCTCGATGCGGCGATTCGCGCGACCGACCGCGACGTCGTGTCGGCCTACGTGGAGTCGCCGACGTTCGGTGGCGGATCGTGGCTCGCGCATCTGAGTCTGCTGTCGGGGATCGAGGTCCGCGATCCCGACACGAACGCGTTGCTGATGACGCAGAATCGCGACACGCTGGCGCGATCGTTCGGCCGGCGCGGATTCCGCACCGTCGCGCTGATGCCGGGGCTGCGACAGAGCTGGCCGGAAGGCACGTTCTACGGCTTCGACGAGATCTACGGCGCCGATCGGCTCGCGTACCGCGGGCCGGAGTTCGGCTGGTTCGCGATTCCGGATCAGTTCTCACTCGATCGACTCGACGCGCTCGAAGTCGGCCGGCCGTCGCGGCCGCCGCTCTTCGTGTTCTTCCCGACAATCAGCACGCACTTCCCCTTCAGCCCGACGCCACCGTATCAGCCGGACTGGCGCCGCATCGCGACGGCGCGACCGTACGACGGTCCCGACATCGTGCGCGCGTACGCCGGAGAGCCGAACTGGAAAGACTTCGGGCCCGGCTACGTCGAGGCGATGGCCTACGACTTCGCGACGATCGAGGGCTACCTGCGCAAGCGCCCCGATCGCGACTTCGTGATGATCCTGCTCGGCGATCATCAGCCGCCGGCGGCGGTCAGCGGCGAAGCCGCGCCATGGGACGTGCCCGTCCACGTGATCGCGAGGCGAAAGCACGTGCTCGACGGTTTGCTCGCGCACGGATTCCGCGAAGGCCTCACCCCTCTCCGGCCGTCGCTCGCTCGCATGCACGCGCTGCTGCCGATCCTGCTCGACGCCTTTGGAGACAGGCTCAATTAACGATCGAGGTCTCTTCTTCTTGTGCGGCGGCGCTTTCGGCTTCTGCGGGCGTGGCAGGGGCTTTCCGGTGAAGAACTCGAACGCCGCGCCGGAGAGCTGGGCAATCGTCTGCTGCATGGCGCCTGCGTGCGCGCCGTTGGTCACGAAGACCGCCAGCGCAAGATGTCCGCCGATGGCGCTGTCGGCTGGCAGCGTGATGAGGCCGACATCGTTGATCACCACGTCGGTCGTTCCGGTCTTGTGCGCGACGATCGTGTCAGGCGGCAGCAGGGCTTTCAGCCGTCGCGGTCCCGTTTTCGCGCGCGCCATCAGATCGAGCAGGAGATCCGTGTACTGCGGCGGCAGCAGATTGCCCAACTGCAGCCGGCCGAGCAACCGCGCCATGTCGTCCGGTGTCGACGTATCGCGCGGGTCGCTGGTGTAGCGCGCGCGCGCCTCGCGCAGCGCCTCCGGGGTCACTTCTGAGATGAGCCGGTACTGCAATTCGAGCGTCCACTCTGGTTGTGGCGGCGGATGCAGCACGCCGGTCATCTCGAAGTTGATGTCGCCTTCGTAGCGGTTCACGTTGATCGCGTTGAAGCCGAGCGCGCGCATCCGCCGCTCGACGACTGCCGGTCCGCCGACCAGTTTCAGCACGGCATCGGACGCGGTGTTGTCGCTCTCGACGATCATCAGCTCCAGCAACTCGCCCGCGGTGATGGTGACGCCTCCGAGAGGATGGTGCCGCGACAGGATGCAACACGCGCGAATGTCACTTGGTCCGAGCGTCACCTCACGATTCATCGCGAGCGTGCCCTGCGAGACCTGGGTGAGCAACTCGAGCGCGATCGGCAGCTTGTAGACGCTCGCCATCGGAAACCGCTGATCGCCGTGAATGGCGAGCGTGGCGCCCGACTCGACGTGAATCAGCGACACGCCGACCTGGCCGCGTGATCCCTGGATGACGCGATCGAATTTCGCTTCGAGGATCGAAAGGTCAGGGCCGGAGGCGAACAGAGGGACGCCGGCAAGCCACGGCAGCAGCAGTGGGAGCACCCGCCTCGATCGGTCTCGAAACATCCTCAGACGATCGTCTCATAAAGACCGGCATGACGATCAGACTCCAGCGGCAGCGGCCGACGCTCGCACAGACTCGGCGAGCGCCACCCGAACGGCCGTCCGGAACACGCCGTCGAATTCGCGCAGCGTCACGTGTTCGCACGTGTCCCAGAGATGCGCGAGCGCCTGTTCGGGCCGCATGGCCTGCATGTCCGCGAGGGCGGCGCGCCAGCGATCCGGAATCGGCACGTCGACCGGCGCGACGCCCGGCAGGACCGCCGGCGTCTCCGACGGAAGCTCAATCAGATGCGCGAGGAGCCCGACATTGCGCGCGCGGCAGAATCGGCGACGCGCGATCGTCGAGATCGTTTCCGGCGACGGCTTGTCTTTCGCGCTGAGCTCCTCGTAGATGGCGCGCAGCAGCGCCGCCTCGCGCACGCGAGGTACGCCGTCTTCGAGCTCGACGTCCACGAGCCGTCCTCCCGGCTGTGCCAGCACGTCGGCGAAACCGTCGTAACGCGGAGCGATGGCGCCCGTGCCGCAGGCAAGGGCCTCCGCGGGCGCGCGGCCGAACGTCTCGAAGTGACTCGTGGAGGCGGTGACGAAGACATCGGCCGCGGTGTAGAGACGAGCCAGCCGATCCCGTGATGGATTCAGGATCAGGTGAAGGCCGCGCTCTTCACCGAGGAGACGATCGACGATGGACAAGTAGGAGTGGTCGACGACATGAGTGGCGATGAGGATGTGAAGATCGGGAAACAGGATCTTCGCCTTGAGCGCGGCGCCAAGCAGCCGGTACAGATCCTTGTCGGGCTCCGCTCGACCCGCGAACAAAATGATCGGGCCGCTGGTGACACCCAGCGGCTCGAGCGCGGTGCGAAAGTCGGTGCGCGGCCGGAACACATCGCAATCGATGCCGTACGGGTCGCCGACGCGCGCCTCGATGCCGAAGCCGCGGTAGATGCCGGCCGACGCGGTCGAGCCGACAAACACGCGGTCATATGGGTTCGCGAAGCGAAGATAGACGCCGAGCACCGACACGTCGAACCACGACGTAGGATTGAGGTATGGAAGGACGGTCACTCCGCCGTCGAAGCCGCTCGCTCTCAACACCGCGGCCCAGAGGAACGCGCCGGGACCCTCAGCCACGATCCATTGGTGTGTGAGCAGTGGCCTGACCGCCGCGCACACGCGGTCGGCGTCCGGAAGATCCTGGTGGTCTCCGAGGTTGAACGTCTCGCGGCCATCGAAGAGGTCGACGCCGCACCTCAAGGCATCGGCCAGCCACCTGGCGTCGACGCCAGGCGCACTCGGCGAATAAGGAATGTATCCGACCGACGCAGTGTTGGGCATCCAAGCGTCATTCTGGCGCGGAGTTGAGCCAGTGATTGCACAGGTTCTTTGCGACGGCCACAAAAAATCGCGCCAGAACGGCGCGCGAGGATGGATGATTCGCGCAGACGGAGGCAACGATGCGAGTCCTGCATGCGCTCACGACGGTCATCGTCTCGCTGGTCCTGACCTCGCCCTTGGCGGCCCAATCGCAGATTACGACCGGTGTCATCGACAGCACCGTCGTCGACGCCAGCGGCGCGGTTCTGCCGGGCGTTGACGTCGAGATCCGCAATGTCGAGACCAACCTCACGCGTACGCTGACCACAGATCGCGACGGCCGGTTCGTCGCGCTCCAGCTCCCGCCCGGCCGCTACACCGTCACACTCAAGCTGTCCGGGTTCGCCACTCTGGTGCAGGAAAACGTCATCGTGACCGTGGGAGAGGCTGTGCGACTCGCACCGGCGATGAAGGTCTCCGGCATTGCGGAGACGGTCACGGTCACGACGCAGTCGCCGGCGGTTGAGACGACGCGCACGGCGGCGACCAGCACGCTCGACGAGAGAACGATCGAATCGACGCCGATCCTCGGTCGCAAGTTCGAGGATCTCCTGACGCTCACGCCTGGAGTCAGCGTCGTGCAGGGACCGGACGGCGACGAGATCACCTTCTCTGGACAGCGCGGCGTGTTCAACAGCATCAGCCTCGATGGCGGCGACTACACCAACGGCTTCTTCGGCGAGCAAGTGGGCGGCCAGCGTGCGGCGATCGACATCACGCTCGAAGCGGTCAAGGAGTTCCAGGTGATCGCGACCGGCGCCAGCGCTGAATTCGGACGCACGGCCGGCGGCGTCGTCAACGTCGTGACCAAGTCGGGAACGAACGAGGTGAAGGGCTCACTGTTCCACCACCAGCGCGTGGAAGGGCTCACGTCGAAGACCTCGGACGGCAAGCCGCTCACAGATTTTCACCGCGAGCAGTTCGGCGGCACCGTCGGCGGTCCGCTGACGCAGAACAAGGCGTTCTATTTCCTGGCGCTCGAAGGCGTCCGCGAGAATCTTCTGCGCCCGAACTTGTCAGAGACGATCGGCACGCCGTGCTCCGTGAGCGCTCCGACGCTGGCCGCCAACGAAGCGTCGATCAACAGCAGTGCGGATTGTCAGCGGCTCGCGCTGCTGAACTTTTTCCGCACGAGGCGTGGGCAGGACGAAGGGCAGCCCATTACGCACGCGATCAACAACAACGCGATGTTGGCGAAGGTGGATTGGAACCTCACGCCCAAAAACACGTTGTCCGCGTCGTACAACTTCGACTACTCGAAGAACACGAACCAGACGTTCGACGTCGCGACGTACGGGAATTCGGCCAACGGCATCGAGGGACCGTCGAAGATCAACGTTCTGAACGTGAACCTGTTCAGCACGGTGACCTCGAACAAGCTGAACGAGTTCCACGTCACGTATTCGCGCGAAGACCGCCCGCGGTCGGCAACGCCATCGTCGGTCCCCGCGGACACCGCCATGGGTTTCGCGACGACGTTCCGCTTCGGCAATCCTTTTTTCCTCGCGCCAAACATCGACGAGGCGGTCAAGCGATTCCAGATCAAAAACAACTTCTCGATCGTCACTGGGAAACACACGATCAAGACCGGCGGCGAGTGGGTGCACACCAAGAACGTGCAGGTCTTTCGCGGCTTCTTCGAAGGGCGCTACATCTTCGACAGCGTGACCGGATTCCTGCGTTACGCGTCGCCGGCAGCGGCGGGAGGATTCGGGCCGTTCACCGTCGGCTGCTCGAACGGCGCGTACGTCACGGCGCCGGCGAGTTGCCCCGCGGGCTCGACGGCGACCGGCGGTCCGCTCCTCTTCTACCTGCAGAGCAGCAGCCCGGACGGCATTGCGCGCGACGCGGCCGGAGCATCTGACATCAACAATGAAGAGCTCGCGCTGTTCGTGCAGGACAAATGGCAGGCCGGTCACGGGCTGACCGTGGACTACGGATTCCGGTGGGACGCGCAGTCGATGCCGGCCACGGTCGATCCGAAGACCACGGCGTACGCGCGCTTCCTGAGCGATCCGCGATTTCCGTCCGACGGCACGCTTCCCGATCAGTGGAAGCAGTTTCAGCCGCGAGCAGGGTTTGCCTGGGATGTGAACCAGGATGGCAAGTCGGTCCTCCGCGGCAGCGCCGGCATCTACTACGCCAGGCAGAACATGCTCACTCAGGTCGGATCGGTGACGACCAACGGAATTCAGCAGAAGAGCGATTTTCGCAACACGGCGTTCACGGCGTTTGCCGACATGCCCGTGTGGCCGAACCTGCTCGCGCCGAGCTCCGTCCCGGCGGGCACCTTCCCGTTATTCACCGGCGTCCGCGTCTTCGACCGCGACTATCGCAACCCGCGCGTCTACAGCGTCAACGTCGGATTCGACCGTGAGCTGGCGCCGAGCCTGGCGGCATACGTCGACTTCACGGTCGCGAAGAGCGTGCACCTGACGCGCTTCCTGAATTACAACGCGCACGGCACGGCGGCCGCGGCCGTCCAACCTCCGACGCGTGACACGACGACGTACGTGGGAGACAACCCGTTCGAGCCTCAACTGAGCGATGTATTCGTGACCAACAGCCGCGGCCATGGCCTGTACCGCGGCGGCACGTTCGGCATCCGCAAACGCTTCTCGCAGAAGTACCAGCTCGAAGCGAACTACGTGCTCGCCAAGGATCAGGACGACGACTCGAACGAGCGCGATCCGTTCACCGATCGCTCGTTCAACTTCTACGATCTCAGCCTGGATTACGGACCGTCGGACCGCGACATCCGTCACAAGTTCAATTTCTTCACCTACGCGGAGCTGCCGCAGCAGTTCCGGATCAACGTCCGCATGCAGGGACGAACGGCGCAGCCCATCACCTCGTCGCAGCGCGTACTGAACGGCGTCGACCGCGGCCGCAACTGGGATCGGAAGGACAACAAATACTTCTCGCTCGATTGGCGGCTGCAGCGCGCATTCCGCGCGGGCCCGACCGTCCAAATCATTCCCAGCCTCGAGATGTTCAACACGCTCAACAACGCGAACAACGTCAATCCGCTGACGACGCCGGCGCTGTTCAACTTCGACGGCTTCCTGAGGCAGGGCGTCGGCGATCCACGTCAGGTGCAGATCGCCGTGAAGGTGACCTTTTAGTCAGTTCAGAGCGCGTTGAAAATCGACGGCGGCCGCTCGAAATGCAGGCCAACGGCCGCCCTGGCAGCGCGAAAAAGGGCATCGCAGAATTACACTCGCCACTGCGGACGAGCGAAGGTCCGCTCACCGAGCGTCCGCGGATCGCGGCCGAGGACCTCGTGCCGACGCCGCCCGAACGTCGCGTGGAAAAACGCCTCCTTCGGCCACCGCTGTCGCTCCCCGCGGCGATTCAGCTGACTTCAACGCTCGTCCCAAGAACAGGGACGGTCCGTGCTTGATCGAGGGCATTCGGGCGTCAATCAGGATCGCCGCGGCCGGACGCCTGCGGAGGCGTTTTACCGGCTGACGCGTGTCACGCGAGTTCGAGGCGTCGCGGCCCGAGGTCCTCGGCCGCTGAAATCTGACGGACGCGAGAGACGTCCCGCAAGGCTTGAGGCCTGACACTGGCGGCGGGACGGCGTCTCGCGTAGCGATCCGTAAAGGCCGGGCGACTTATTCGCACGAAAAGCGTCGCGGCGCGAGCATCGCGGCGGTCTGGTCGGTACGGCACGGGCGGTGGAGTTGCCCGAAGCGCCGCTCCTTCCTATGCGCGGATGTGGCAACAACCGTGACCGCCGCGGCAGCGAAAGCGTACCGAGTCGCCGCGACGTTTTTCCGGCCGGCCGATCAACGGATCGCGAAGCGAGATGCCGTCCTGCCGCCGCGCACTGGGCTTGAGGTTTGCGCCGTCGGCGGCATCCCTTGAGAGAGGCTGCGCTACGCCGAATTTCGCACCGCACTCTTGGCGAGCGTTTCGATGACGTCCGGCAGATGTTCGAGCGCCGTCACTTCGAAGTAGCGGCCTTTCGCATGCGGCGGCACGTCGGCATGTTCGTGCGACCAGCTCAGGGCGGCCGGGATGTGGACCGCCCATCCTCCGGCCTCGACGACGGGGAGGACATCGGATCGCAGGGAATTGCCGATCATCAGAAAGCAATTCGGATCGACGCCGTGACGGACCAGGATCGCGGCATACACGTCGGCCGTCTTGTGGCTCACGACCTCGACGAAGCGGAAGCAGTCGCGCAAGCCTGAGCGTTCGAGCTTCGACGTCTGGTGCAGAAGGTCGCCCTTGGTGACGAGCATCAATGGATAGGACGCCGCCAGCGCGGTGAGGACCTCGCGGACGCTCGGGAACAGTTCGATGTCCTCCCTCAGCATGTGCTTCGCCAACTCGATCGTTCCCCGGAGATCCGCGCCTGTGATCCGGCCACCGGTGAGATCGATCGCGGTCTCGATCAGCGACAGCACAAAGCTGGAAACGCCATAGCCGTAATAGTCCAGATTCGCGAGCTCGGTTCGGTTGACTGACGCCTCCATCTCCTCTTCGCTGAGCACGACGCCCGCGCGAGCCAGCAGCTGGCGAAATCGCTCGCGCCCCTCGCGGTAGCTGCGCTCGTTGTGCCAGAGCGTGTCGTCGCCATCGAAGGCAATGAGGTCGAGCCCGCGCGGCGGCATGGCACCTTTATATAGCATCGACATCGCGCTCCGATAACGGCGCCGCGGGCGTAGCATGGTGGGCATGCGCACGCCAACAGTTTCACGACGCCGCTTTCTTGGCAGTATCGGCGCGACGGCGATTGGCTCGGGCGCGCCAGCGGCCATGGCCGTCACAAGCCAGCCGGCGCCGCCGCTGCCCGCCGGATCTTTCACGGACATCGGCGGCGTCCGTGTCGGACATTTCACGGACATGCGGCGACCGACCGGCTGCACCGTGATTCTGTTCGACAAACCGGCGACCGCCGGCGCGGACTACGATGGCTCGGCGCCCGCGGAATCGCTCGGCGTCATGCTCCAGCCGGTGAGCCCACTCGATCACATTCACGGCATCGTGTTCGCTGGCGGCGGACCGATGGGGCTGGGCGTGACCGCCGGCGTGGTTCGCTTCCTCGAAGAGCACAACGTCGGGTACGACTGGGGCGTGCCGAACGTTCGCGTGCCGATTGTTGTCGGTGCTGTGCTCGACGACCTGGCGATCGGCGACGGCCGCATCCGTGTCGGACCGGACGAGGCGTATCGTGCGTGTCAGTCGGCAACAACCAGTGCCGTCGCGGAAGGCAGCGTCGGCGCGGGCGCCGGCGCGACGGTGGGAAAGATGTTCGTCGCCCGCGGCATGCGGGGCATGAAAGGCGGCGTCGGCAGCGCCTCGGTGCGCCTTGGCGACGTCGTCATCGCGGCGCTCGTCGTCGTCAACGCCGCCGGCGACGTCGTCGACTGGCGACGCGGAACGATCGTCGCCGGAGCGCGGACGGCCGACGGCCGCGACTTCGCACATTCTGTGGAGCTTTTACGTCGCGATCTCGAAACGCGGCGTGCCGCCAACGCGCCGGTTGCCGACCAGGCTCTGCGCGCCACGACGCTTGCCGCGGTCGGCACGAACGTGGCGCTGACCAAGACGCAGCTGACGAAGCTGGCGATGATGGCGAACACCGGCGCGGCGCGCGCGATCAACCCGTACCACACGCAAGGCGACGGCGATCAGGTGCTGGCGATTTCGACCGGACTGTCGAACGCGGCGGTGTCGCTGACCTCGCTCGGCGCGATTGCGGCGGAAGTGTTGGCCGACGCGATCCTGCGAGCGGTGAGGACGGCGACCGGCGTGCCAGGGTGGGCAGCGGTCAGCGAGCTGTGACTTCTTACTTCAGCGCACGCGTGATTGCCGCCTCCGCCAGCGGTGCCATGATCGCGTAGCCCTTCGCGTTGGGGTGGAGGTCGTCCTCGCTCAGCTCCGCGCGCAGCAGGCCGGATGGATCGGTCATCGCCGAAAAGTAATCGAGATACACGGCGCCGTGCGCGGCGGCGTAGGCCTTCAACCACTCGTTCAACGCGTGAATGCGCGCCATCGGTCTTGCCGTCGTTTGCGGAACGGCGCTGGCTGACGCGACATGGTAGGCGCTGACCGGGGTGACGCTCGCGAGCACGACGCGGATGCGGTTCGCATCCGCCAGCTCGCTCATCGAGGCCAGATTGCCTTCGATTTCTTCGTTCGTCATCGGGCCGGTGTTGCCGGCGATGTCGTTGGTCCCCGCCAGAATCACGACCACCTTCGGCTTGAGATCCACGACGTCGGGACGAAAGCGCACCAGCATCTGAGGCGTCGTCTGACCGCTGATTCCGCGATCGACGTAAGGCTTTCCCGGAAAGAATCCGCCGTAGCGCGGTTGCTGCCACGCGTCAGTGATCGAGTCGCCCATGAAGACGACACGCGCGTCGCGCGTCGCGGGAGTCGAGAGCGCGTGGTTCGCCTCGCGGTAGCGCGCAAGGTTGGACCAGTCGCGTAATCGCACGTCGTTCCGCATCACGGCCGTCAGCGCGGTCGCCATTTCGGGACAGGTGGCGGACGTGGCCGATGTTGCTGCCGGGGCCTGGGCCGCGGGACTCTGCGCGTGGACAACGGCAAGGCACATCACAGTCACGATCAGAACGCGCGGTACCATGCTGGGCTCCTTTGGCTCCGCACATCCTATGACAAATGCGCGCCGATCGGCCTCCTGTCATTGCAAACGTCGCGTCGATGGGCATGGCCTTGCACGGGCGGAGTGAAGATGGTGTGATCGGTCGCCGTGACGGCGACCGATCCAGTACACGAGACGGTGAATGCCGTCTATTTCTCCGATTCCCGCCGCGTGCTCGCCACGCTGATCCGCCTGCTGGGCGACTTTGACGCCGCCGAGGAAGCGCTGCACGATGCCTTCAGGGCAGCGCTGGAGCAGTGGCCGCGCGACGGCGTGCCCGCCAATCCTCGCGCGTGGCTGGTGTCCACCGGACGGTTCAAGGCGATCGATGGGATGCGCCGGCGCGCGCGTTTTGACGCGCTCGACGACGTCGGCGACAAAGCGGACATCGCCGTCGTCGACCCCGCGGCGTGGGCCGACGAAGAGAGCGTCGAAGACGATCGATTGCGCCTCATCTTCACGTGTTGCCACCCGGCCATGTCGCCTGATGCGCAGGTGGCGCTCACGCTGCGCGAAGTGTGCGGGCTGACGACGGAGGAGATTGCGCAGGCGTTTCTCACGCCGGCGCCCACGCTGGCGCAACGGATCGTGCGCGCGAAGGCCAAAATCCGCGACGCGCGGATTCCATATGAGGTGCCGGCGCGGGCCGAGTTGGCGGAAAGACTCGACGCCGTGCTGCGCGTCATTTATCTCGTGTTCAACGAGGGCTATGCGGCGTCGTCGGGCTCGTTGTTGACGCGGCACGATCTGTCCGCTGAGGCGATCCGTTTGGAGCGGCTGCTCGTCGCGTTGCTGCCGGAGCCGGAGGCCATTGGACTGCTGGCGCTGATGCTGCTGCAGGATTCGCGGCGCGCAGCGCGCACCTCGCCGTCAGGCGACGTGATCCTGCTCGACGATCAGGATCGCTCGCTGTGGGACCGGAACCAGATCGCGGAGGGGATCAAGCTGGTCGAGCAGGCGCTGTCGTTGCGGCCTGCCCTGAGCGAGCGCAAGCGAGTCGAACGGCGGTTCGGCCCGTACACGATTCAGGCCGCAATCGCGGCCCTGCACGCCGAGGCGCCCAGCGCCGCGGCGACGGATTGGGCGGAGATCGTTGGCCTCTACGACGTATTGGCGCGTGCGGATCCGTCCCCCGTCATCGAGCTGAACCGGGCGGTGGCCGTGGCGATGCGCGACGGCCCGGCGGCGGGTCTGGCGCTCGTCGACGCCATCCTCGAGCGTGAAGATCTGTTGGACTACCGCCTCGCGCACGCCGCACGGGCGGACCTGTGCCGGCGGTTGGGAAAAACAGCGGACGCGCGCGCCTCGTATGAGCGCGCCCTCGCGCTGACCCGGCAGGCGCCGGAGCGTCGGTTTCTCGAGCGGCGGCTGGCCGAGCTGACTTAGGCGGGGCGGGATAGGCAGGAGGGGCGCGAAGGGCTGGATGGTTGGCAGCCCGTCCCGCCCATCCTGCCCTGTCGATCGACTCCTGGCCCGAACGACTAGTGAATGTGAGGAGACCCATGAAGTACTTATGCCTTGTCTACCTTGAAGAACAGAAGCTGCACGCCGTGCCCGACCGCGAGTGCATGGCCTGCGGCGACGGGTTCAGGAAGAGCGGACTCCTGATTGCCGCGGAGGCGCTCCAACCGATCGACACCGCAACGACGGTGCGGGTCCGGAACGGAAAGCTGTCAGTCACCGACGGCCCGTTCGCCGAGACGAAGGAGCATCTGGCTGGGTTCTACCTCATCGAGGCCAGAGACTTGAACGACGCAATCCAGGTGGCCGCGAAAATCCCGCCGGCGCGCGAGGGGAGCATCGAAGTGCGGCCGATCAGAGAGTTGAACCCGCAGTAGCGTCGCTGGCTGCAAGGAGGATTTCAATGGTGAAGAACATGGACACGATGATCGGCACGGACTTCGAGACGGGGCTTGCCAACCTGACGGCGATCGCTGAAACGCCATCACACGCGCAAGCTGGACGCCGATGAGCCTCATCACCGATTTCAAGTTTGCAGCGCGGTCGTTGGCCAGAGTCAAAGGACTGGCGATCACGGTCATCGTCACCCTGGCGCTTGGCATTGGCGCCAACGCAGCAATCTTCAGCGTCGTCCGGGGCGTCCTCCTGCGACCGCTCGTCAACAAGGATGAAGATCGCCTGATCTACATTCGCCAGAGCGCGCGCGGCATCGGCGCCGAGAACGCCAAGTTCTCGGTCCCGGAGATTCGGGACCTTCGCGCGCGAGTCAAGACGCTGACCGCCTTTGGCGACTTCTCCACCATCGACTTCACGATGGTTGGCCTCGGCGAGCCTCGCGTGGTGCGCGCCGGGGTCGTCGGCGGATCGTACTTCGACGTCATGGGACTTCGTCCGGTGCGGGGCCGCCTGCTCGACGCGACCGACGACGGGCCACAAGCCGCGGGCGCCGCGGTGCTGACCCATCGATTCTGGACCACTACGCTGGGCAGCGACCCGACGTTGATCGGAAAGACAATCAGACTGGGCGATCGCTCGGCGACGATTGTCGGCGTTGTCGAGCCGTCGGTCCCATACCCGGCGCAAACCGAGATCATCGCGAACGTCGTGACGAGTCCCCACCATCTGTCGGCGACGATGGTGGAGGGCCGCGTGCACCGGATGACCGATCTGTTCGCCCGGCTCGCCCCGGGCGCCGACCTCGACACGGCGCGTGCCGAGCTGCGCGTGGCTCACGCGGCGATGGTCGATGAGCACCGCGAAGCGTATCCTCCGAAACATGATTTTCGCATCGACGCGGTGCGACTGCGCGATCAGATCACGTCGCCGGCCAGGACCGTGTTGCTCGTACTGCTCGCGGCATCCGGCTTGATCTTTGTCATCGCGTGCTCGAACGTGGCCAACCTGATCCTGGCGCGATCAGTGCGGCGCGAAGGCGAGCTGGCCATTCGCGCGGCGCTGGGCGCGGGCACGGGCGCGCTGCGCCAGACGCTCTTGGCGGAGAGCCTGCTGCTCTGCGGCGCCGGCGCGGCACTCGGGGTCATCATCGCCCGGCCGATGGTCGCGGTCCTGGCTCGTTATGCGTCGCGCTTTTCCGTCCGCGCGCTGGACCTCACGGTCGATGCCAGCCTCCTGTGGGTCGGCGTGGGCCTGGCGTTCGTATCCTCGGTGCTCCTGGCGTTCGTTCCGCGGCTACCACTCCACCACGCAAAACACGCGTGGTGGGGACCCCGGCTGCCGTCTGCCGACGCGGCGAACGGCTTCGGCTTGTCGAACGGCAGCGTCCGGATCACATCCGGCACGAACCGGCGTCTGCGCCTGTTCGCCGTCACGCAAATCGCCGCGTCGTTCGTGCTTCTCGCGGGCGCCGGCACGCTGATCACGACGTTGTTTGCGCTACAGCGCGCCCAAACGGGCATGAACACTCGCAACGTCCTTGTGCTGCACGTGCCCGTCAACTATGAACGGCCGCCGGAGCAGACGCTTCCCCTCTACAAGGAAGCGATCCGGCGCATCGGCGAGTTGCCTGGCGTCGAGCGGGTCGCCGTTGGCACCGTCGTGCCGTGGCGCGAGGCCGGTGCGTGGTTCGACGCGCAGTTCATGGTCGAGGGCTATGCCAAGGCGGACGGCGAAGAAGATCCGCGCGGGCGGTTCCGCACGGTGTCGCCCGGCTTCTTTGCCGCGCTCGGTGTGCCGGTCATCGCCGGACGGGACTTCAACGCCGGCGATCGCCGCGACAGCGAGAAGGTCGTCATCGTCAGCCAAAGCCTGGCGCAGCGACTGTTTCCCAATCAGGATGCGGTGAATCGCCGATTCACCTGGACCGATCCCGTGATGAAGTTCATCGACGTGAGCACCGGACCGCGGCGGATCATCGGCATCGCCGCCGACATCGACGATGAGAATGTCGTCCCGGGTCCGGCGATGGTGGTGTATCACCCGATGGATCAGGAGATGGGCGGAGGCCGTCTCTTCGTGCACGCGCGGATCGATCCGTACGCGCTGGTTCCGCCGATCACCAAGATCATTCGAGACCTGTCGGCCGAACAACCGGTGGAGCGGGCCGCGACGCTCGAGGATGTGCGAGCGGAAGTTCTTGCGCCGAATCGGCTGAACGCGCTCGTGTTCGGCGGATTTGCCGGCGTGGCGCTGACGATTGCCGTGGTCGGCGTCGCCGGCGTGCTGGCATTCTCGGTGAGCGCGCGCACGCGCGAGTTCGGGGTCCGCCTTGCGATCGGATCGACGCCTCGGCACTTGCTGACGCGGATTCTTGGCGAGGGTGCGGTGATTGCCTGCGCGGGCATTGCCGCAGGGGTCGTCGGGGGCATCGCGCTCGCACGAGTCGTCGGCCTGTTCCTGCAGGACGTGTCCCTTCCCGGAGCACTGCCGCTTCTCGGCGCCGCCACGCTTCTGGTCGCGGCGGCGCTTCTCGCGTCGCTGATGCCGGCGTCGCGCGCGTCGCGCGTCGACGTTGTTCAGGCGCTGCGATCCGAATAGCTGGGGCAAAGATCCGCGGCGGAGCATCAGGCGCAGGCGCTGCCTCGCAGAGCCGCTACCGTCAGTGCCTCGGAACACTGAACATTCCCAACCGATGGGCAAGGCCGGTCACGGGCGACGTCGCTTTAGTCGTCGTGGTTTCCGCTCGACGCGGCTCACGGACGAGCAGGACAGACTGCGGAGTCGCGCGGCTCGGCGGCCAGGCCGCAGGCGTGACCTCGCTCAGGGCATCCGAGCGTTGCAGGTATGTCTCGATCGAGGTGACGAGCACTCGCGCTTCCACGGTCACGAGGCTGATTCCGGCAAGGGAGAAGAGACGAAGCGACGCGTCGATCACCATGCCCTTGTCGAGAACGCGATCGAGGATGTCGACGAGATTCCGGTCGCTTGTCGGTCGTTCGAGGCCTATGCGCATTGGCCCCTCAGATGTGGCGACGATTGATGACCGCCCGACCTGCAGCAGTGCTTCTGGAAGTGTAGGCGGCCAGCCGTTGAATGTCGAGGGTGCCCCCGGTGCCAGGCACCCTGTCGCGAACTTCATAGAAATGCCGGCACGAAACGTGAACAAAGTTTCAGTATGGGAGGAAGCACGCGTCACTAGACCAAAGCGAGCGCAAGACCGAGCACGCGCGGCCGATAGAACGTTCGTCGGCCGACTACGCAAGCATCGGCTTGGGAATTGGAATCGCGAGAGAATGACGCTCGGGGCGATTCAGCAAGCGGCGCGGCGTCACGCGCGACTGGATGCGCGCGACGTCATCAGGAGAAATCGGAGTCCGCTTCTTTTTCGCCGACTTCCCCGCAGTGACGGCTCTACCGGCCGACGAGAATCAGAATGCCGGCGACCAACGCCAGAACGGCCATCACTGGAGCCGGCAGCACGAAAGCGATCATGCCAGCGAGCCCATAAAGAATCAGCCAAACCGCGAGAATCAGCATTCCTAGGTTTCGTTGGAAGGTGAGCGCCATTCCGTCCTCCTTCGACTTGAACCTGTCGTCCGTGTCAACCGCCGGAGCGTGCCCGAAACGCGAGGTAGGCGAAGATGATGACGAGCGCCAGGAGAGCGAGGCGCGCCACGCCCATCAGGCGCGTGTGAGCGACGTGTCGCGTTCCCTTCGGTTTGATGCCGGTGACGGCAGCAACGGCGGCGATGAGTACTGCGAGGCCAAGCCATGTGAGCCAGGTCATGACTAGCCGCCACCCACCTTACGTGGCGTCCGCGTGCGAAACGCGAAGCCGCGAGTCGCGGTCGCCTTCCAAGGCTGATGCGTTTGCGGTTTTGGCGGCCGTGTCGGCTTCGAGGCGGGTGCTTCGGATGTTCGAGCAGGCGCTTCGGCTGCCGCTTTGGCCCGTGCAGCAGCCGCCTTTGCATCGTCCTTCTCGAGACAGCAATGTTTGTATTTACGGCCCGAGCCGCAATGACAGGGCTCATTGCGCCCCGGTCGTGCTTTGGCGGGAGCGGTCACAAATGAGAGTGTACGCTAGCTTGGGGGCGTTCCCTCCGGTAGAGCGAACCCGAACAGCACGCCGCCGCCCGCTACCACGACGTACTGACGACCATCGAGCTCGTACGTGATTGGAGAGTTGCCGACGGTGCCGATCGAAGAGTGCCACAACGTGGCGCCGTCAGAGGTCCGTAGCGCGAGAACATTCCCGGAGGAATCGCCGCTGAAGACAAGTCCCGACGCGGTGGTCAGCACGCCGGCGGGCGATGCGCCCTCACCGAGGGCGTGCGTCCACCGGATCGCACCAGTCCGATAGTCGATCGCCCGCAGGAAACCGCGGCCGAAGACGCCGTAATCAGCGCCCGCCCATCCGTAAGCGCCGTGCTCCGGTTTGAAAAAGTAGATCCCGTAGCTGTCCTGCGCGCTCACGATGAAGAGGCCGGTCGCCGGATCGAAGCTGGGCGAGCGATAGTTGGTCCCGCCGCCCTCGTTCGGCGCGACGAGCCGTCCATCGCGCGCAGGCTCCTTGTCGCGATTCGGAATCGGCCGGCCGGCCCTGTCGATCCCGCTGGCCCAGTTGACGGTGGCGAACGGAAACGTCCGCAGGCTCGTGCCGTTCGCGCGATCGAGCACGAAGAAATATCCGTTGCGCGACGCCTGCATCAGCATCTTCCGAGGCACGCCGTCGAATGTGCCGTCGACGAGGACCGGCACCTCGGATGCATCCCAGTCGTGCGTGTCGTGCGGGGTCGCCTGAAATCCCCATTCGAGCTTTCCGGTTTCGGGATGAATGGCGACGATGCTGCAGGTCCAGGGATTGTCGCCGGGGCGCGCATCGCCGTTCAGCACCGGCGTCGGATTGCCGGTGCCGACGTACACGAGATCGAGCTCCGGATCGTACGTGCCGGTCATCCACATCTGGCCGCCCGTCGCGCCGCCGCTCGTCGCGCCCGGCGTGCCCGGAGGCGGAGTGCTGTAGAAAATCCACTGCGTCTTGCCGGTCTCGGGATCGATCGACGTCAGCATGCCGGGCAGATTGTCGAAGTCGCCCGCGACCCCAACGAGCAGGTGATTGCGGACGAGGAGCGGCGCGTTCGTCGACCAGTAGCCTTTCTTCGCGTCGGCGATCTCGACATTCCACTTCACCGTACCCGTTCGCGCGTCGAGCGCGACCAGGTGAGCATCCGGTGTGGTCAGATACACCGAGTCCTTATAGACCGCGACGCCGCGGTGGCCGATGTGAAACCCCGTGTTGTCCGGATAGCGGTACTGCCAGATCTGGCGCGCCGACCGCGCATCAATCGCCCAGAGATGATCGGGCGTGCTGATGTACACGATGCCGTTCACGAGGATCGGCGTCGCCTTGATCTGCGCGCTTTGTCCGGTTTGAAACGCCCAGGCGAGGGTCAGCTGCGCGACGTTCGCCGGAGTGATCTGCGTGAGCGGGCTGTGGCGCTGACCGGAATAGTCGCCGTGATAGGTCGGCCACGAATCAACAGCAGGTTTGAGGAGTGCGGCGGGATCGAGTCCCTGACCCGCACTGCCGACGCACCGCGCGAGCACGGACGCAGCGCCGAGAAACAGACGAGCGGCTGACTGTCGGCGCATCATCTTCGTCGCTCCTCTCACCGCAGCGTCTGCAGATACGCGAGCACGTCGTGCATGTCGCGGTCGGTGTACTTCCCGAGCTGCGCTCTGTGCGCGTCGAGCGGATCGTCCACGCTGAACCTCACCTGTCCAGTCGGCCACGATCGGTACCATCCTGAATCGTCGGTCAGCGCGATCGTGAACTCGTCACGATAGGCAAGGTGACCGGTGACGGTTTCACCGGACCGCGTCGTGACCGCAACGATGGCGGGATTCGGCTTTTGACCGCGATTGCGACCGGGGTCGAGCATCCGCTGCATCAGCGCGAGCCCCTTCAGCCTTGTGGCGACGCCGGCGAGATCGCCGCCCGGCGCGTGGCAGCGCGCACAGCCGCCGGCGCCGTTGAAGTACGCCTTTCCGGCTTCCGCGTTTCCCGTCTGCAGATCGGCGAGGTCAACGCTGCGCCGCCGTCCCGGGTTCAAGTCCGCCTTCTTCTTCTGGTCGTGAATGAACGCGACGATCGCGTCAAGGTCGCTTGCGCCGAGCGCGAACGCCGGCATGCCTTTGTCGACGCGCCCATCGCGGATGACGGGAATGAGCGTGTCGCCGCCGACGTCCTTCGCGACGAGCGGCGAGATCGTCAGGTCCGGACCGCTTTCGCCGCCTGCGGCGTCGCGGCCGTGGCAGAAGCCGCAGCGAGCGGCGAAGAGGGACTGGCCAGGCGGCTCGGCCTCTCGACCGCCCGGCGCCTGGGCGAGAGGCACCGCCGGGAGGAGGACAATCAGCGCCAGCGCATGCTCGAGATTCATCAACGCCTCGCGCGAGTATAAGCGCACCTCGTCGCCGATTGACAGGACGACCAACGGATGCTACAAGCGGCGCGATGCGGAAGATGATTCTGGCGCTCGTCGCCGTCGCCGTCGCAAGCGCGCCGCTGTCGCCCCGCGCGGCCGCGCCGATTCGCGTGATGCTGCTCGACGGCGCGAACAACCACGATTGGAAGTCGACCTCTCCGGTGATCGGGAAGATTCTGGACGAGGCCGCGATCTTCAACACGACGACCGTCACCGTTGAGAATGCCGACCTGAACGCCTTCAAACCGGACTGGTCGCGCTACGACGTCGTCGTCTTGAACTACAACACCGGGATCGGCGCCGATGCGCCCGAGTGGCTGCCCGAGACGAAGCGGTCGTTCGAGCGCTATGTGTCGAGCGGCGGCGGCCTCGTATCGGTTCATGCCGCCGACAACGGGTTTGCGAAGTGGCCCGAGTTCAACGAGATGATTGCGGTCGGCGGCTGGGGAAATCGCGACGAGCGCAGCGGGCCGCTCTGGTATTTCAAGAACAACACGCTCGTGAAGGACGAGTCGCCGGGGCGCGCGGGGACGCACGGCGCGCGCCTGCCATTCCAGGTGGCGGTGCGCAACGGCAGCCATCCGATCATCAGCGGACTGCCACCGATGTGGATGCATCACAACGACGAGCTGTACGCGACGCTGCGCGGACCAGGGAAGAACATGACGATTCTCGCGACCGCGTACTCGGACCAGACGGCGCGCGACGAACCGATTCTGATAGCCGTGACGTACGGCAAAGGCCGGATCTTTCACACCGCAGAGGGCCACGATGTCGCAGCGATGAGCTCAATCGATTTCGTCACCACGCTGCAGCGCGGAACCGAGTGGGCGGCGACGGGACACGTCACGCAGAAGATCCCGGCGGCGTTTCCGATGCACCGCGACGCGGTCGTCTACCGAGCCGACCTGCTGCGCATGGATCCGAACCTCGCGCGCCGGTGAACGAACACCGGACGAGGCGCCACATGGCTCTCCTGGGCATCGACATCGGCACCACGGGATCGCGCGCGCTGGTCCTCGACGAGGCGGGCCGAACCGTGGCGGCGTCCGCCGAGCACGAGGCATTCCGGTCGCCGCAGACAGGATGGGCCGAGCAGGATCCGGATGATTGGTGGCGCGCCTGTCAGACGGCAGTGCGCCGCGCCCTCGACGCGAGCGGGACGGATGGCGCCGCGATTCAGGCGATTGGCCTGTCGGGTCAGATGCACGGTGCGGTGCTGATGGATGTGGCTGGCGCGGTCCTCAGGCCGGCGATCATCTGGTGCGATCAGCGGACCGAAACCGAATGCCGCTGGATCGAGTCGACGATCGGAGCGAGCCGGCTGCTCGAGCTCACGTCCAACCCGGCGCTGACCAACTTCACGCTGACGAAGCTGCTCTGGGTTCGGGCGCACGAGCCGGAGACATGGGCGCGCGTGCGGCACGTGCTGCTGCCGAAGGATTACGTTCGGTGGCGGCTGAGCGGCGAGCACGCCATCGACGTCGCCGACGCATCCGGTACCTTGATGCTCGACGTCGCGCGGCGGCGCTGGTCGTCGGACGTTCTCGACCAAGTCGGGATCGACGTCGGACTATTGCCGCGCGTGTTCGAATCGCCGGAGATCTGCGCTCGCGTCTCTCGCGACGCCGCCGCGGCTCTTGGCGTCCCGGTCGGAACGTCGATCGTCGCCGGTGCCGGCGATCAGGCGGCCGGCGCCGTTGGCATGGGGATCACGCGACCGGGAGCGGTCAGCGCGACCATCGGGACCTCAGGCGTCGTGTTCGCGGCGACCGATCGGCCGGTGACCGATCCGCGGGGGCGGATCCACACGTTCTGTCACGCCGTGCCGGGGCGGTGGCACGTCATGGGCGTGACGCAGGCCGCCGGTTTGTCGCTGCGGTGGCTGCGCGATCTGATCGCCCCGGCAATATCGACCGGCGGCGTCACCTACGACGATCTGACGGCCGAAGCCGCGCGCGTGCCGCCGGGCGCCGACGGCGTGCTCTGGGCGCCGTATCTGATGGGCGAACGGACGCCGCACTGCGATCCGAACATTCGCGCGGCGTGTGTCGGCCTTGCGGCGAATCACGGCCGCGGCCACGTCGTGCGCGCGGTGCTCGAAGGCGTCGCGTTCAGTCTTCGCGACACGTTCACGATTTTCTCCGAGCTCGCCGTACCGGTGGAGCGCATCGTCGTCGGCGGCGGCGGCGCGCGGTCGGCGCTGTGGCGCGAGATTCAGGCGAACGTGTACGGGCGGGCCGTCGAAACGATCGTCGCCGACGAGGGCGCAGCGCTCGGCGCGGCGATCCTGGCCGGAGTGGGCGCGCGCGTCTGGGCGAGTGTTGACGAAGCTGTTGACGCCACCGTGCGTCGCGGCGCGACGACTTCTCCACAGGCCGATGCGGTCGCCACCATGAATGATCGGTACGCGCACTACCGACGCGTGTATCCGGCGCTGCGAGCGATGGCCGACAGCAGCGCGCGCAACGAGGCTTATGTCTGACGCATACACGCCGCGACCGGAAGACAAGTTTTCATTCGGGCTGTGGACCGTCGGCAATCGGGGCCGCGATCCGTTCGGCGATGTCGTGCGCGACGCGCTCGCGCCGGCCGCCGCCGTCGCGATGCTCGGGGAAGTCGGCGCGTGGGGCGTCAACCTGCACGACAACGATCTGGTGCCGATCGACGCGACCCCTTCCGAGCGCGACCGCATCGTCAAGGAATTCACATGCGCCTGCGAGCGCCACGGCATCGTCGTCCCGATGGCGACGGTGAACCTGTTCTTCGACCCGGTGTTTCGCGACGGCGCGTTCACGGCGAACGACGCGCGCGTTCGCGCATACGCGCTGCAGAAGACGATGCGCGCGATGGATTTGGGCGCGGCGCTCGGCGCGAAGATCTTCGTCTTGTGGGGCGGGCGCGAAGGCGCTGAAACCGACGCGTGCCGGCGTCCCGATGAAGCGGTCAAGCGGCTGCGCGAGGCGGTCAACTATCTGTGCGAGTACTCGATCGATCGGCAGTACGGTTTCAAGGTCGCACTCGAGGCGAAGCCGAACGAGCCGCGCGGCGACATCTACATGGCGACGACCGGTGCGTATCTGGGATTCATCGCGACGCTCGATCATCCCGAGATGGTCGGCGTCAACCCGGAGGTTGCGCACGAGCAGATGGCCGGCCTCAACTTCCTGCACGCGGTCGCGCAGGCCTGGGAAGCCGGCAAGCTCTTTCACATCGATCTGAATGATCAGGCGCCCGGCCGCTACGATCAGGACTTCCGCTTCGGATCGGCGAACGTGAAAGCCGCCTTCTGGCTCGTCAAGTTCCTCGAGGACGTCGGCTACCAGGGTCCGCGTCATTTCGACGCCCACGCGTACCGCACGGAAGACTACGAAGGCGTCAAAGACTTTGCGCGCGGCTGCATGCGCACGTACCTGATCCTTCGCGAGCGTGCGAAGCGCTGGAACGCCGATGCTGAAATCCAGGCATTGTTGTCCGAGACCGGCGCGACCGAGCTCGTGTCGTATACGCCCCGGCATCGCGACCTTCTGCTCGGCTCGAGCTTCGACCGCGTCGGCCTGGCGAAACGAGGACTCGCGTACGAGCGCCTCGATCAGTTGACGATGGACGTACTGCTCGGCGTGCGGTGAGCGAGAAATCATGCGACCGCGATCAATCGTCGTGACGGCGGCGCTCCTCGGCGCGAGCGCATTCGTCGTCTACGCACAGCAGCCGACGACCACGAATCTCGGTTCCGACGCGAACGGCAACCCGAGTACTTCAGATCGTGATGACCGTGCGATCAGCGGCCGGTGGCGCTGGTCGCGCGGGCCAGTTTCACAGGCTGGACCGCCGCCATGAGCGCGACAGATGTCCTTCAACAGCGAGCTCCGGTGCTCCGACACGAGCGCACTGCCGTCCAGGCTGCCGCGACCAGCACGAGCAGATTGGCGACGAACACGGGAGCGGCGTGCATCACGACCGCGTACGCCATCCACATGACTGCACCGATCATTTGAGCCCGTCGCAGTGCGTGAGCGCTGGCGCAGAAATACGACGACACGAAAACGGCCGTTGCGGCCCATCCGAGATAGTCCACCATGCGGTAGTCCTCTGATCACGCGACGGCATCGCCTGGAATCACCGATGAACCCACGATCGTGACGCGGTCGGTCCGCGCCTTCTCCCATTCGTGCAGGCGTAACGCGTACGTTTCGAAAAACTCACGGATCTCGCCCGAACGCCAACCGACGATGCGCTCGAGAATCGGGATCAAGACGCTGAATGCGTTCTCGCTGATGACGGTGCTCTGTGCGATGCGGGCCAGCAGGCGGTTTTCGGAGACCGCAATGGTGAACCCATCGCGACTGTTCACGTGCAGCATCACGTGCACATCCGAACTCCCGTCGCCGATGTAAATCGTGCGGTCTGGCGGCGACCCGAGCCGCTCCTCCAGCTGCTCGAGCACGGCGACTTTGCCGTACCCTGCCGGCACGCGCCGAATCGCGTGCACCTCCCCGGAATCCGAGTCGTAGTCGAATTCCGTTCCGATGATGTGATCGACGGCAACCGCTCCGGCGAGGGCCGACTGAATCACCTCTTGCGGCGCCGCTGAAATCACGAAGAAGGAAAATTGAAAACCGTCGAGGCCTCGCTTGAGAAACTCAACGAGTGCCGGAATATCGCTGCGTAAGCGTGCGAGCCGGCCGGCCTCGGCCAGGTGCTCTTTACGCACGCCTCGAAACGCGGGGTCGTGACGAATCAGGTAGGCGAGCTCGGCCCCCTGCTGGACAAGGTTGCTCGACGCGAGGCCGTCGACCTTTTGGCGAAAGTCGGTAATGCCGAGCAGATCGCTGAGTATCTGACCCGAATCGTTGAAGCTAAGGGTCTGGTCAAAGTCTGAGACCACGAGGAAGTGCTTGGACGGTGCAGGCGGCATTGCGTGTTCCTTTGTTGTTATATCAACTACCGACGATCACGATAACAACCGGGCACGCCTGCGTCAACGACCAAAGAGACAAAAGCACAAAAATGTCGCGTATTTTGCGTTTACAACAACGTTGTCTGCCTGGTTAAGCTGCTATATCATTTGTGCGTGGCTCCCATAGAAAAATCCCCCAAGTACCAGAAAGTGTTCGACGCGCTGGCGAGTGAAATCGAATCCGGCCGGTTCAAAACAGGCGACCGGCTGCCAAGCGAGGCCGAGCTCGAGCGCACGTTCGGCGCCTCGAGAATTACCGTGGGACGAGCCGTCAGGGACCTGCAACTCGCGGGGCTGGTCGAGCGTCGGGCGGGATCCGGATCCTATGTCAAAGCGCGGAGCGTCACCGACGCACTCTCCTTCGGACTCCTGATACCTGATCTGGGAGAGACCGAAATCTTCGAGCCGATTTGTCAGGGCATGATGGCGTCGCCGCTCGCGCGACAGCATGCGCTGCTGTGGGGCAGCCTGCCGAGCGCGGCCGCGTCCAAGGAAGAACGCGCCTGGCAGTTATGCCGGCAGTATATCGATCGTCGCGTGTCGGGCGTCTTCTTCGCACCTCTCGAATTGACTCCGGGCAAAGACGCCGTCAACCGCAGGATCGCGCAAGCACTCGACGATACGGGTATTCCTCTCGTGCTGCTCGATCGCACCGTCGTCCCCTACCCTGACCGCGGTGTGCACGATCTGGTCGGCATCGACAACCGCCGCGCCGGCTATCGCATCACCGAACACCTGCTGCATCTGGGATCGCGGCAGATTGCATTCGTCGCGGTGCAGAATGCCGCGGCGACCGTGGAGGCTCGTGAAGCGGGGTACCGCGAGGCGCTGTACGCGTGGAACTCACCGATCAACCGTGAATTCGTGCATCGTCTCGATCCAACCGAGCTGGACAGCGTCCGCACGCTGATGGCGTCCAAACCAGAAGCCATCGTCTGCGCCAACGACTGGACAGCCGCGCGTCTGATGCGCTCGATCCTCGAGCTCGGTTATTCCATACCCGCGGACGTGAGACTGGTCGGAATCGACGACCTGGACTACGCGAATCTTCTGCCCGTCCCACTCACCACGTTGCGGCAACCGACACGCGAGATTGGTGCGGCCGCGTTCGCCGCGATGCTCGATCGGGTCAGTCGCCCCGAAACTCCTGTCCGCGACATTCTGCTGCAAACGCAATTGGTCGTGCGCCGCTCATGTGGCGCCTCTGTTGAGACTCCTGAGACGGCGCGCCGAGCTCAGTGAACCCGTAAACTGACAGCAAGAATGTTCCAGTCCTCGCGCGTCGCTCCGATGGCGGGCCGTCGGCGCGGGTCCATCACTACAATTGGGGCATGGCCGGTCGAGAGTGCTACCACTGCAAGCAGTGGGTCGAGGAAGGAGAGGAGCACGACTGCTGGACGACGACCGAAGCGGCGCTGACGCAGGATCTCTCGGAGGATTTACAGGACGCCTGGGAGCGGCTGCGCGAGACCGCCGTCACCTTTGGAGACCAGCGGATCTACGCCTCGGGCACGTGCATCATGTTTTCGCGCGAGTCGTGTTACTTCTTCGTCCGTCCGAAGAGGAGCTTCCTCGAAGTCTGCGTGTTCCTTGGCCGCGCGCTGAGGGCGCCGCAGGTGCGCCGGGCCGACCGCAAGTCGAAGACCAAGGTTGCCAATATCCTGAAGATCACGCATCGCGACGAAGTGGAACCGCCCGTCACCGACTGGCTTCACGAGGCGTACGAGCTGCCTGACGTGCTGGCCTCGAGGGCCGACGCGACACGCGTCACATCGAAGAGGAAACCGAGACCGAAGAAGAAAGCCGAGTCAAAGCGGCGGTAACCGCGAGCCGGCCCGCCGCCCTGGCCGTCACTCGCCGTCGTACGCCTGCTGCAACCGCTTCAGATCGAGCTTGTCCATCTGGAGCATGACGTTCATGACCCGCTTCGATTTCGCGGCGTCCTTGTCGCTCAGCATCCGGCCCAGCGCGTTCGGGACGATCTGCCACGACAGCCCGAATCGGAGCTCAAGGCCGATTCTCGACATCGGGTCGGAAAAAAATGTCCGGCGGCCGTCGGCTCGAACGTCGACGAGCTGAAGCACCCGGCCCGCCGCCGCCCCGGCGTCACACAGCCGGGGCTTCGGCGAGGTCGCGCCATAGTTCCCTGTGATGCTGCCGAACGGCGGCGGAGACAATCGATGAGCGAGTTCGTTTTTCTTTTTCGGGCCACCGAGGCGGACCAGCGCGAAGCCATGGGCACGCCGGAGCGCGCGCAGCGGAGCCTGCAGGCGTGGCTGGCCTGGATACGCGACCTGGAAGCGAAGGGGCACCTGAAGAATCGGGGGCAGCCGCTCGAGCCCACCGGTAAGGTGGTCCGCGGCAAGAAGAAGGTGGTCACCGACGGCCCGTACGCAGAAGCCAAGGACCTCGTCTTAGGCTT
>MNEX01000141.1 GCA_001917905.1 Acidobacteria bacterium 13_1_40CM_65_14 | reverse complement strand
CTACTCGCACGACACATTCGGGCTGGGCAACATCCGGCGGACGCTGCTCCTCGCAGAAACGCTCGGCGCCGCGTATCCACGTGGATCGCTCCTCATCGTGACCGGCTCGCCGATGATTCACGCGTTCCGTATTCCCCCGCGCACCGACTACATCAAGTTGCCCTGCATCGACCGCACGACAGCCGATCGGTATCGCCCGGCATTTCTCACGATGCAGGCAGGTGAGGTCGCGGCGATTCGCCGCGGTGTGCTCGAACATTCGATGCTGGCCTTCGCGCCCGACCTCATGGTTGTCGACAAACGCGCCGGGGGCATCGAGGGCGAGCTCATCGAACCGATTCGTGCGCTGCGTCGACGTCATCCGCTCGTGAAGCTCGTGCTTGGCGTCCGAGACATTCTGGACGAGCCTTCCAAGACCCGCGACTCGCTGAAACGCACGCGCGACATGGCGATCATCGCGCGCTACTACGATGAAGTGTGGATTTACGGCGAGCGTGCGATTTTCGACGCGGTCACTGAATACGGATTCCCCCCGGACGTATCGGCGAAGACGCGCTTCTGCGGCTACCTCAAGCGGCCGACCCAGCCTCCGCGGCGTCACAACGGGCCGCCGCGCGTGCTCGTCACGACGGGAGGCGGCGGCGACGGCACCGATCTGATTGAAGCCTACCTCGAAGGCCTGATCGCGCTCCCGCGGAGCGTCGCGCTGGAGACGACTGTGGTCTTCGGTCCACAGATGTCGTTGGCCGATCGGGCGCGCCTGCTCGACCGCTTCGCGATGCTGGCCGACGTGACGTTCGTGGAATTCGAATCCGATCTCACCGAACGGTACGCAAGCGCCGACATCGTCGTTTCGATGGCCGGCTACAACACGGTATGCGAGCTGCTCTCGTGCGCGATTCGAGCCGTGCTCGTGCCGCGGACCAAGCCTGTCGGCGAACAACTCCTCCGTGCGCGGCTGCTCGCGGCCCGCGGCATGTTCGACCTCGTTGAACCATCCGAGCTCCGTCCGGATCGATTGATGGCGACCGTGCTCGCTGCGCTCGCGCGGCGCCCCGCCAGCCGGACGATCGATCTCGATGGCCTGCCGCGTATCCAGGACCGCGTCCGCGCGCTGTTGAACGGAACCGACACGTGAACACGCCTGGAATCGTCGTCATCTTGAGCGGCTTTCCGCGGCGATCCGAGACGTTTGCGCTCGCGGAGGTTTCAGCGCTGGCGGCGGCTGGACGGCTGGCGGCGGTCTTTGCCACGAAGCCCGGCGAAGACGGTCCGATGCAACCTGACGCGCTGCGAATCGCATCGCGCGTCCGCGTGTTGTGCGGAGATCCGGCGTCGCAAGCGGATCAAGCGGCCGCGGCTCTGGAGGGCATTGCCGTCACCGGCGTTCACGCATATTTCGCGCACGAGCCGTCCGAAGTCGGCGCGGCGCTGGCCGACCGGCTCGGCGTGCCGTTCGGCTTCAGCGTGCATGCGCGCGACGCCCGCAAGGTACCGCGCCGCGAACTTCACGCTCGGGCGCGCCGCGCCGCATGCGTCGTCGCCTGCAACGCTGACGTGGCTCGCGAGTTCGACGGCAGCCATGCTCCGCTGCACATCGCGCCGCACGGCGTGGACCTCGAGCGATTCAAGCCGAACCAGAGGAGGGATTCGTCCGAGCTCCGGCTGCTCGCCGTCGGCCGGCTGGTTCAGAAGAAGGGTTTTGACGTGCTGCTCGACGCGGTATCGAGGCTCGACATCCCCTGGCGGCTCCGCCTGATCGGCGAGGGGCCCGACAGCGAGCACCTGATCGCGCGCAGCACAGTTCGCGGTGTCGCGCATCGCGTCTGCTTCTGCGGTCCAAAAACGCACGACGAACTGCCCCAGGAGTACCAGCGTGCGGATGTGGTCGTCGTGCCCTCTGTGCAGGACGACTCGGGCGACCGCGACGGCCTTCCAAACGTCGTGCTCGAGGCGATGGCCAGTGGATGCGTCGTCGTCGCCAGCGACGTCGGTGCGATCGGTTCGGCGGTGCAACATCGCCGGACGGGCCTGCTCGTTCGTCCGCATGAAGTCCACGGACTCGTGAACGCGCTCGAAACAGTGGCGCACGATGTCGAAGGTCGCCGATGGCTCGGCCACGCGGCCCGCCGGTTCGTCGAGCGCGAATTCGACGTCGTTCGATGCACCGCGCGGCTCGTCTCCATCCTGGATGCCGCATATGCCTGAACGAGCTCGTGGGTCGGCGGACGAGGTTCAGCCCACGGTGGGCTACGTGGTGAAGGGGTTTCCGCGTCTCTCGGAGCTCTTCATCGCGAGCGAGATTCACCGCCTCGAGCAAGCCGGGATGAACCTGGCCTTGTTCGTCATCAAAGCGAACGACGAAGAGGTTCGACACCCGCTGGTCGATCGGATCCGCGTGCAGCCGCAGTATCTGCCGCCGACCGAATCCGTGTCGGGAATCCCGCTGCGGCGCTGGCTCGTCCGGCACCTTCCTCGGTTTTTCCCGGCGCTCGCACGCACGTTCCGTCGTCGACCGTTCGGTGTGTGCCGTGCCGCCGGCGCGGCCCTCGCACAGGCGCTTCGCGCCCGCCCGACGTTCTTGTCGGCGCCGCGCAAGGTGTACGTCAAGGAGTTCCTGCAGGCCATCGCGCTTGCCGATCGGCTCCTCGATGCGGCGTCCGTGCGGCATCTCCACGCCCATTTCTGTCACGGCGCGACGACGGTCACGTGGTTGGCCGCGATGATCGCGGGCCGATCGTTTTCCTTCACCGCACATGCCAAAGACCTCTACTCCCCATCGCTCAACCCGGCGGGGCTGCTGTCCCGCAAGCTTGCCGCGGCGCGGTTTGCGGTGACGTGCACGGAAGCCAATCGGCAGTACCTGCTCCGCTTCGCTGGACCAACGCCGGTCTATCGCGTGTACCACGGGCTCAACGCCGAGCTCACCCAGTTGTTGCGAAACGCACTGGATGAGCCTCATAGCGCCTGCGCCTGCGGCAACGCCAGCGGCCGCAAGCGCGAAGCGCGCGGCGGACGCGAGGCGTCAGCGAGCGACATACAAGGTGGGGCCGCGCGAGAACGTGACGACGTCCTGCGGGTCCTGGCCGTCGGACGGCTGGTCGAGAAAAAGGGGTTCGATGTGCTCGTCGATGCGTGCGCGGATCTGGTGCGCCGCGGCGTCGACGTCGATGTGCGAATCGTCGGCGAACCTGGCGAGCACAGCACGGTCGTGCAGGAACGTATCGGTCAGCGCGGCCTCGAGCGGCAGGTCCATCTGCTCGGACCGATGACGCAAGCCGGCCTGTACGACGAGTATCGGCGCGCCACGGTGTTCTGCCTCCCGTGCCGCATCGGCGCCGACGGGGATCGAGACGGCATTCCCAACGTGCTCGTCGAGGCCATGGCCAGCGGCGTCCCGGTCGTCACGACGGATGTCAGCGGGATCCCGGAAGTGGTCGCTCACGAGCGGACGGGTCTCGTCGTTCCCCCCGACGATCCGGCCGCGACAGCCGAGGCGCTGCTTCGCATCCACCGCGACGCGGCGTTGGCACGGCGAGTGGCCGAGGCGGGGCGCGCGCTCGTGCGCACTCGATTCGATGGCGACCGGTTGATTGGCGAGCTGTACTCGCTGTTCAAGAGGGTCGCATGACCGCGCACCAACGTCCGTCGTGGCGCGGGGTGGTGCGATGGTTCGCGCCGATCGTGTGGAATTACAGGCACACGATCGCGTTCGCGTATGTGTTTCGGCTCATCGCGATTGTCGCCAGTCTCGCCGCGCCATGGCCGCTCAAGATCGTCATCGATAACATTCTCGGCGGCCGACGCCTCCCGCCCGTGCTGCGCGGGCTCGACCTCCCTGGCGCGCCGGGCACCCTCGTCCTTCTGATGGGCGGCGCGATCGTCACGATTGCGACCGTGCGTGCGTTCGCCGAGTCGCGCCACGCGACGATCAGCGCGCGCTTTCGCGAGCGGTTGAACACCGACGTCCGCGATCGCATGCTGGCGCACCTCCAGCAATTGCCGCCCACGATTCGGACCACGCATCGCAGCGGCGAGCTGGTGCTTCGCCTTGTCGGAGACGTCGACCAGTTCGTACGCTTTCAGGCACGGACGGTCCCGACGCTCGTCGAGCATGTCCTCACCACGATCGCGACGCTGTCGCTGATGTTCTGGCTGCAGTCGGAGCTCGCGATGTGTGCCGTCGTGCTCCTGCCGGGGCTCGCGCTGCTCGTGCGCCACTACGGGACGCGGCTGGGCCGCGCATCGCGCGAACGGCGTCGGCGCGAGGGCGAGGTGGCAGGGCTCGCGCAGGAAATCGTGCGCGGTTTGCCCATCATCCAGACGCTCGGAGGCGAACAGCACGCGCGCGACCGCTTCCGGCGGCTCAACGCCGACAGTCTTCGGGCCGGCATCGAGGAAACGGCGGTCGCCGCGCACATGGAGCGGACCCTTCGAATTGCGCACGCCGTCGCGACCGCGCTGCTCGTCGCCGGTGGCGCGCGCCTGGTGCTGGCTGGAAGGCTGACGCTCGGCGCGCTGATAGTCCTGACGTCCTATCTCACGCAGCTCCTCAAACCGATCGAGCGCCTCAACGACCTGGCTGAGAGCACGTCGAAAGGTCTCGCGAGCGGCGAGCGGCTGCTGGCGCTGCTCAATCAGCGGCCGACGATTCAGGACCGGCCCGACGCGATTCACATCGAGAAGGCCCACGGCGTGATCGAGCTGCGCGACGTGTGGTTTTCGTACGGCGGCCGCCGGCAGCCGGTGCTGCGGGGCGTGAACGTGCGGCTCCAACCGGGCGAGCTCGCCGTCCTCGTGGGAGCGAGCGGCGTGGGAAAGAGCACCTTGCTCAGCCTGCTCGTCCGCCTCTTCGACCCCACGTCGGGCGTGATTCTGCTGGATGGCCAGCCGTTGCCCGCGCTATCGGTCCGGTCCTTGCGCCAGCAGATCGCGATGATGACCCAGGACACCCATCTTTTTGCGGGATCGCTTCGCGAGGCGCTGACGCCGACCGGCGAACGTCTCGACGATCGGCGAATCTGGGAAGCGCTCGCGCTCGTCGCGATGGACGACTTCGTCCGCGGGATTCCCTCCACTCTCGACGCCGTGCTGGGCGAGGACGCGGTGAACCTGTCCGGCGGACAACGACAACGGTTGTCGCTCGCGCGCGCGTTTCTGCTCCAGCGGCCGATCCTGCTCCTCGATGAGCCGACGTCGAACGTCGATCCGACGTCGGAGGCCGTCATTGCCGATGCGTTGGGACGGATGCGCGCCGGCCGCACCTGCTTCGCCATCACCCATCGGCCGTCGCTCTTCGCGCAGGCTGACGTCGTGTACCGGCTCGAAGACGGCTGCATCGTGCCGCACCCCCACGCGCTGCGGGTCGTCGCGCGGCAGGGAGCAGTCTGACATGAACGGTCGTCGACCTCACCGCACGTTCTGTGTCATCGAACATCTGCACCGGAACCGTGCGGTCGCCGACGAGGTCGTCGAAGGCCGCTTTTCGATTCAGGGTCGGACGCTCGAGCTCGGTGTCGAGCCGAGGTGGCTCGGCGCGACGCTGCCGGCTGACAGGGAATGGCGCCTCGAGTGGAGCAAATTCTATTACGGCCTCGATCTCGCCGATGCCGGCGCGGCGACAGGTGATCCGAAGTATGTGCGCGTCTGGCAGCGACTGGTCGACGGCTGGATCGGCCAGGTGCCGGTCGATCTCGATCCGACCGACGTCGCCGCACGCCGCGTCTCGAACTGGGTCTACGCGTGGAGCCGCTTCGCCGAGACGTTCGGCGCCTTGTGTGACGCGGACGGGTTCAGCGATCGCCTCTCGCTCAGCATCTGTCGTCAGCTGTCGTATGTGATCACCCACCTGACGCGGGAGCGGAACCATCGAACGCTCGAGCTGTACGCGCTGTTCAGCGTCGCACTCGCGCTGCCCTGGCTCGATCCCGCCAATCGGCTCCTGGATTTTTCGATCGACGCGCTCCACCGCAATCTGCTCGACGATGTGCTCGCCGACGGAGTGCAGCGGGAGCGGTCGACGCATTACCACCACGTCGTGCTGCGATCGTTTGTCGGGCTCCGCGAGAACGCGCGCCGTTTCGGGCTGTCGCTGCCGGATGGCTTCGACGCGCGACTCGCACGCGCCTGTGACTTCTCGATGCATTGCCATCGGCCCGACGGATTCATTCCGGCGCTCTCCGACAGCGATACCGGCAGCTATCTCGATCTCCTTCGGCTCGCCGGATCGCTGTTGAATCGCGCCGACTGGACGTACGTTGGTACGCGCGGTGTCGCGGGACAGCCGCCGCAGCAGCGTCACGCCGCCTTTCCGATCGGCGGCTATTTCGTGCAGCGGAGCGGGTGGGGTGACCGCACGCGGTCGCTCGCTGATGAACGGTACCTAATCTTCGATTGCGGCGAGATCGGCGACGGCGGCCATGGCCATTACGACGCGTTGAATGTCGAAATCGCCGCGGGTGGCCGTCCGCTCGTGGTCGATCCCGGTCGATACACCTACTGCGACGATCCGCCGCACTGGCGACGCTGGTTCAAGGGCACGCACGCACACAACACGGTCACCGTGGACGGGCTCGACCAAACGCCGTATCGCCGCGGCAAACCGAAATTCGGTGTCGCGCGCGCGCGACTGCTGCATCGGCTCACCGGCTCCGGTCTCGATATTTTGTGGGGCGAAGCGGTGTCGCCCGCGTACGACGTCGTGCATCAACGGCGCGTTCTGTTCGTTGCCGAGGAGTACTGGCTGATCGAAGACTCGCTCCACTCGAACAACGCCCATCAATACGAGCTCCGCTTTCACCTCACGCCCGAGTCGAACGACGCGGTATGCGTGGGCCGGTCGGCCGGCGGCTGCGCGGTGCACACACGCGGTACCGTCTTCGTATTCGACGGCGATCCGTCGATTTCACTCGAGGCTGGCTGGATAGCGGAGCAGTACGGGATCAAAGAAGCGGCGCCGGTTGTCGTCGCCACGATGACCGGGCGTGCGGACGCGAGGTTTCTCACACTGGTCATGCCGACCGATGTCGCCGCCGCGCCTGAGTTCCGTGTGGCCGACGGCGGAGACACCTGGACTGTCGAGGTCGGCGGTGGCGATACGCGGGCGTGGCGCGATCGCGTCATGTGGACGCGGACGGGCGAGGCGCTCCCCCTGCGCGGATTCAACGAGCCCGCAGCCGCAGCGTGGACACGTTCGTCGCCCGCCGGCGATCTGCTGGTGCAGTCGATCGCGACCGTCGTCGACGTGTGGAAGGACGCCGGCATCGAGCGCCCGGCCTGTAATGAGGAGGTCGCACTGTGATGACGCGACCGACAGCATGGCTGGCGCGCGATGCGACACTGCCGAATCGCGACGCGCTGCTCGACGAAGCTGCGGTGCCACAGATCCTGCGGTGCCTCGATCCGAGCGGGACCGCCGACATCACCGGCTGCCACTGCACGCGTGTGAATTACCAGGTCGGCAAGAGTGTTCGCGCCGTTTTTCACGTCGAGATTGACCGGATGCCGCACGTCGTCGCGGCCCGCATGTTCCGGCCGGGCCGAACTGACGCGTATCGCGCCATGCGGCTCGACACGCAACCGGAGGACGGCCTTTACACCGTCGCGCACGCAGCCGCCATCGACACGACCTTCTGGCTGTTTCCTCACGACCGAAAAATCGCCACGCTCGGTTCTGTGACAGAGCCGAACGAGCAGGTCATGTCTCTCGTATCGAAGAGCTGGAAGACGACGCGGCTCGCCGCGTATGCGCCTGAAAAATCAGCGACGCTTGCCTGCCTCGACGCCAATCACCAACCCGTCGCCTACGCGAAGATTGCGGCGTCGTATCAAGCAGAGCGCGATCACGGAACCTACCTGCAGTTGCGGAGTCGCCTCGAGGCGCGCGGCACGCCGCTCGTGTTGCCCGCTCCGCTCGCCTATTCCTCACAACTACGGACCCTCTGGCTCGAGGCGCTGGCGGGCCGGCGACTGGTCGAGCCCACGAATGCAGCCGCAGCGGCCGATCTTCGGCGCCTGGGAGGCGCGGTCGCCGTGTTCCACGATTTGCGAGCGCCCGATGTGCCGCGATTCGATCGGTTCAACCCGGAGCGTCTCAGCGCCGCCGCGGCGATCCTCGGATACGTGCGCCCCGATGTCGCCGCCCGCGCCGAGAGGCTCGTGTTGCGCCTCGCCGATTCGGCGCACTCGGCCCGGTGCGATCTCGTCTGCCTCCACGGCGACCTTCATCCCAAGAACGCGATCGTGATCGGGGACGCCGTCGGGCTGATCGACGTGGAGGACGTCGCGTCCGGTCCCTCCGCCGCCGATCTCGGCAGCCTTCTCGCGGGGCTTGCATACCTGCGCTGTGCCGGCGATCTCTCGGAAGCTCGGTACGTCGAGCTCGCCGAGGCGTTTCTCGGCGGATACGCCCGCCGGCGGATCCTTCCTGATCACACGTCGATCGCGTGGCACGCAGCGGCAGCGCTGTTCCTGGAGCGCGCGGTTCGCGCGGTGACGCGGATCCGGCCGCTTGGCCTCATGCACTTGCCCGAACTGATCGCCGAAGCCGAACGGCTCCTCACCGAGGGTCTGGAGATCGCATGACCGATCGGCCCGCGCTCCTTCTCTACTGCCAGCACTCGCTGGGCCTGGGCCATCTGAAGCGGTCGTGGGCCCTGGCCGACGCTTTGTCGGCCGATTTTCGCATCGTGCTGCTGAGTGGAGGTGTCCCGCCGCGGGATCTGCCGCCGCCGGCACGCATCGAGATCGTGCATCTGCCGCCGCTCGCCCAGAACGCGGACGGCCGCCTCGTCGCGCTGGACGACTCGATCTCGGTCGACGAGGCGCGGCGCAACCGGTGCGGGATCATCCTCGATACGTTTCGCGCGCTGCGCCCTGCCGTCGTGCTGATCGAACTGTTCCCCTTCGGTCGCCGAAAGTTCGCCGGCGAGTTGATGCCGCTGCTCGAGGACGCGTCGTCCGGACCGCGACCGCTCGTCGCGTGCAGCGTACGCGACATTCTGGTTGGTCGCGGATCCGGCCAGCAGGCCCATGACGACCGGGCGCGCGCGCTGGTCGACACGTATTTCGATGCGGTCTTCGTCCACACCGACCGGCAATTTGCCGCCCTCGACGAGACGTTCCGTCCGCGCCAGCCGCTCCAGACGCCGGTCTACTACACGGGATTCGTCGTCAGCGGCGCGAAGCCTCCGGTGGTCGCGGCGCGGGATGGCGTCCTGGTCTCCGGCGGCGGCGGAAGATTCGCCGAACCATTGTTCACCACCGCGATCGAGGCGCATGCACGGCTGAGCGGCCCGACCAGGTTGACGATTGTCGCCGGGCCGCTTTGTGAAGACTCGACGTGGCACCGACTCGTCGCTCTCGCTGGCACACGGTCGAACATTCGACTGCAACGCACGGTCCTGGATCTGTGTGGTGAGATGGCGCGGTCGCAACTCTCGATCAGCCAATGCGGCTACAACACCGCGCTCGACATCATTCGGGCCCGCGTGCCGGCCCTCGTGGTGCCATTCGCGGATGGCGGCGACAGCGAGCAGGCGGACCGCGCACGACGGCTCGAGGCGCTGCATGCGGTCCGGACGCTCCCGGCCGATCGCCTGAGCG
>MNEX01000008.1 GCA_001917905.1 Acidobacteria bacterium 13_1_40CM_65_14 | reverse complement strand
GCGTTCGTGTTCGGCTCACCGGAGGGAGAGTTCCAGGACAGCTTCAAGACGGCCTGGGAATCGCTCCTGCTAGTCGCGTACGGCCACGAAACAAAGCGCGCCAAGCCCGGTGTCCGGGTCGATCGCGAGAAGCTGCGGCAAATCGACCTGCACTGGCACGACATGCGTCACGAAGGCGCGTGCCGGCTTCTCGGGGACGGCGTCGACATCCGGATCATCCAGCTGATGCTCGGGCATTCCGACTTCAAAACGACGCAGCGCTACCTGAACATCACGGATGAGGAGATGCGGAAGGCATTGACCGGTGTGTGGGAACGTCGTCGCCAGCTGCGCGCGGTTGGCGAGTAGAGACGACAGGAGACTGCTGTGAGCCGCTACCGATTGTCAGTCATTTGTCAGTCAAACGACATCGACGCGTTCGCGCGACTGCGAAATGCGCTGATTGGCGGGCCCAGCAGGACTCGAACCTGCGACCTCCTGGTTCGTAGCCAGACGCTCTATCCAACTGAGCTATGGGCCCCGAGGCAGGTCAGAACTGTGAATCCTAACATTGTTCGAGTCGCTCGCGGAAGAGCCGCTCGTCGCGTAAGAGCGCCGCGAGACGCGTGCGCAGCTCGCGCGCGTCGCGCACGTCGTGCGGATCGAGACGCGTCGCGTTGACGCCGCGACGCGCGAGCCACGAAAACACGATCGGCGCGAGCGCAGGTTCGACGACGTCTCGTCGAAGCCGCGAGCGAAAGAACCGCATGATGCGCTGCGCGTGGACCGCGAGGTCGGCGCCGTTGCGGCGCGTCCGCTGAATCATCCACTCGCCGTCGACGCGCGCCCCCACGAGCTCCACGGAATCCTCTTCGACCGACGGCGCGATGACCAGGACGTCGCGCACGAGCGCGCGCGGGATGTCGCGCGCCGCCAGATCGGGTTCGCCGACCTGGACGTTGACGGTCGGCTGCCGCTCGTGAATCCACGCGGCTTCGCGCAGCAGCGCCTCGAGCTCTGAACCCACCTCCTGCCACTCGGCGCCGGCGATGTGCGACAGATCGGGCTTGATCGCGCGCCAGCGGCGTCCGGCAAAGTGCGCGCGAAGCCGCCTGCGAAGATTGATCGCCTTGCCGACGTAGAGCGGACGATCGCCGGCGTCTTTCAACAGGTACACGGCCGGCGTCGTCGGCGCATCACGGCAGATGCGCTCGCCGGCGCGGCGCCACTCGTCGCGACGATCCTCGAGGACGAGCGCCTGCGCGACGAGCCGGCGCGCGAGCTCTGGCGACGCGCCCTTGATGCCGAGGACTTCGGCGGCGAGGCGCTGATGGTCGGGCGCGTCGCCCATTTCGGCAAGGCGCGCCAGCAAACGATCCCGAAGCATGCTAGTGGACCGTCCGAACTGGTCTAGTGCGGTGAAACGCTCTTCGCGGGACGGTCGAGGCCATGGCCGACTGGAAACAGGCCGGGCAGCGTGATGGGCAGCTTGCCGCCGATCGCCGCTTCGCCTGCGATCGCACGGACCGCAGACGCTTCGGTGAGGTCGTAGAAGTCGTAGGTCAACAGGACCGCGGGCAGCTCCGGAATCGCGGCAGCGACGTACGGGTTGCCGAAGAACGTCGTGATGAGCGGTGTGTTCGTGCGGTCGGTGGCTCGCGCGAGATCGCGCAGGAGTCTGATGAGCTCGGGCGACAAATCCAGGCGGCCGCTGCCGGAGGTGGCGCGAACGAACACCGACGCGACGATCGCGCCGTAGCGCGGCGCGACGGCTCTGACGAGATTCAGCTCCGACATCGGCGTGTGATCGGAGACTTCAATCGCGGTCACCTGCGGCCACCGCTTCCGCAGCTCCGGGATGAACGTCCGGCTTGGTGCGGCAATCTGCCAACCGGCAGGATAGTCCAGCACCGAGAGGTACAGCACCGGCGTCTCACGCGGAATCGACAGCGGCACCTGCCGCCGATCGTCTTTGACAAGCGTCATCGATCGGGCCGAGGCTTCCTGTGCGACGGCCTGATTCGCGCGACCACCGATTTTCGTCGGCACCGCGTCGAGATCGATCGTGCGCTGCACGTGCAGTCCAACCGACGCTTTCGCGCGAAGAATTCGATCGACCGCCTCGTCGAGGCGCGCCTCTGCAATGCGCCCGCTGGCGACCGCCGCCTTCAACCCGTTGAACGCCGCGACGGGATCCGGCGAGTGCAGCACCTGGTCGGCGCCGGCCAGCACCGCTCTCACGGCACCTTCGTCTGGCGACACCATCTTGCTGACGGCATCCATCGACATCGAATCGGTGTACAGGAGTCCGTCGAAACGCATCTCAGTGCGCAGCAGATCGCGCAGAATCAACGGGCTGAACGTGGCCGGCATCGACGGCGCCGGATCCAGCGCCGGCATCTCGATGTGCGCGGCCATCACCGCGTCGGCGCCCTGCTCGATACCGCGCCGGAACGGCAGGAGCTCAATCTGATTCAGCCGCGCGCGATCGTACGTCACCACCGGCAGGCCGAGGTGACTGTCGACGTCGGTGTCGCCGTGGCCGGGAAAGTGCTTGATGGTGGCGATCATGCCGCCCTCGCGCGCGCCGGCGACGTAGGCACCGACCAGCGCCGCCACTCGGGCGGGATCCTCACCATAGGCGCGCGTGTTGATCACCGGGTTGCGCGGGTTGTTGTTGACGTCGGCAATCGGTGCGAAGTTGACGTGGACGCCGAGTGCACGCGATTCAATTCCGGTGATACGGGCTTCTTCTCTGACAAGCCGCGGGTCACCCGCGGCGCCCATCGCCATCTGCCTCGGAAAGATCGTGCCGCCGAAGATGCGGAACCCGACGCCGGTCTCGAAGTCGGCGGTGTTCAGCAGCGGCACGGTCGAGAGCGACTGCAGCCGATTGGTCAAGAACGCCGTCGAGAACGGCTGCCCGAGAATCACCGTGCCGTACCCGGGATTCAGCAGCACCGGCGGCGCGGGGATCGACGCCCCGAACACGTGGAAGCCGCCGACGTGGTAGGTGCGCACGAGCCGCGTGAGCTCGTCGAAGGTGTCGCTGTCGGTGCTGAGGAAATTCGATTCGAACGAGGGGACGATGAGCTGACCGATCTTGTCGTCGAGCGTCAGCGCCTTCTTGGTCTGCTCGACCCAGCGCTCGGCGGCGCGATCGAGCGGCGGCTTCGCGGGGCGCGCAAACGTCACCGCTGTTGCAAGAAATGCAACCACGAAGACACGAAGGCACGAAGCCATCGCCGGATGGTAGCACGCGCGCACGCTACAATGATTCGTCCGAGCTGCCGCTGCGACGTTCTGTTCTTGATACGCCCGAGCGCTGCGGCACGAGGGCGTCAGCGAGCGGGGGTGGGCCCCGCGAGAAACAAGAAATGTCCGATCTCGCGCACAAAGCGCAGGCGCCACAGTCAGTGCGCTGCTTCGTGATCACGGTTAGCGACACGCGGACCGACGCGACAGACGCGAGCGGCCGCGCCATTGTGGCGCTGCTCGAAGCGGCGGGTCACTTCGTCTCCGGACGCACGATCGTGAAAGACGATCCCGAGCTCGTGCGCGGGACGATCGAACGCCAGCTCGCCAATCCCGACGTGCAGGTGATCATCACGACCGGGGGCACCGGCATCACGTCGCGCGACAGCACGTACGAAGCGATCGACACGCTGCTGCAGAAGCGGCTCGACGGCTTCGGCGAGCTGTTCCGGATGCTGAGCTACGACCAGATCGGACCCGCCGCGATGATGAGCCGCGCCGCCGCTGGCCTCGTCGCCGGCCGCATCATCGTCTCGCTGCCCGGATCCGAAGCCGCCGTCAGGCTCGCGATGGAGCGGTTGCTGATCCCCGAGCTGGGACATTTAGTACAACAAGCGAGCCGCTGACGCGACGGGTGAGGGCGAACTCTTTAGCGCCTTTTTCTCGTCGGCGGCGTGCTTGATCCGCTACGCTGATCAAACACAAAGGACACAAAGGACACAAAGGGAAACGAACTAGTCTTGTCTTGGTGTCCTTCGTGTCCTTTGTGTTGATTGAGCGCCGCTACACCGAATCGAAGACCGCTCTAGCCGAGCCGAACCGATATGCGACCGTTCACATCCACGATTTCGCTCGAGGAAGCGCGCAAACGTCTCGATGCGAACATTCGGCCGATCCAGCGGACCGAGCGCGTGCAGCTCGAGGACGCCGCGGGCCGCGTGGCGGCGAGCGATGTCGCGTCGCCGATCGACGTGCCGCCTTTTGCGCGATCGGCGATGGACGGGTACGCCGTGATCGCCGCGGATACGCAGAGCGCCAGCCGGTCCACGCCCGCCGAGCTGCGACTGCTCGATCGGATCTACACCGGCCAGATGTCGGCTGCGATGGTGACACGCGGCACCTGCACGGAAATCGCGACCGGTGCGCCGCTGCCCGCCGGCGCCGACGCGGTCGTGATGGTGGAGGAAACCGCAAAGGCGATCGACGATCGCATCCAGATTTTCGCGTCAGCCGCGGCCGGCCAGAACATCGGCAGGCGCGGCGCCGACATCGCGACCGGCGATCGCGTCGTTTCGTCCGGCGACGTCCTGACGCCGAGCCGCACCGGCGCGCTTGCCGCGATCGGCCGCGCCGACGTCGAGGTGTTCGCGAAACCGCGCGTCGCGATCCTCTCGACCGGCAACGAGGTCGTCGAGCCTGGACAGTCGCTGGCGCCCGGCCAAATCTACGACGTCAACCGCTTCACGCTGAGCGCGATCGTGTCGGCGCACGGCGGGATCTCCGAGCCGCATCACCCCGCCGAGGACACCATCGAGGCGCTCGTGGCCGCGCTCGACACGTGCGCGCAGGCGGATCTCGTCGTGTTTTCAGGTGGCAGCTCGGTCGGCGAGCGCGACCTCATCGTCGACGCCATCGCGTCGCGCGGCGAGATGATCTTTCACGGCATCGCGGTGAAGCCCGGCAAGCCGACGGCGTTCGCGCTGGTGAAGGGCACGCCGTTCTTCGGCATGCCCGGCAATCCGACGTCGTGCCTGTCGAACGCGTACATCCTGCTCATCCCGTACCTGCGCGCGCTCGCTCGTCTGCCGCCACACACGCCGCGGACGATCCGCGTCCCTCTCGGGCGACGCATCGTCTCGGCCGCCGGCCGCCACCAGTTCTACACCGTCCGCCTGCGCGACGGCGCCGCCTTCCCCGCGTTCAAGGGATCCGGCGACATCACGAGCTTGTCGCAGGCCGACGGCTATATTGAAATCGCGGCCGATCAGAACGCGGTTGAAGAAGGAACCGCGGTGACGGTGACGCTCTTCTGAATCGGGTAATTGGGAAATCTGGTAATCGGGTAATTTCGATTATCCGATGACCCGATTACCGATTACCCGATTACCCGATTACCCGATTTCACCGCCGTCCGATCCGTCGTTCGTATTCCAACTCGAGGAGATCGGCGATGTGAAGATCGAAGGCCGGCGCGCGGCGTTCGTATTCGCCGCGGAACTCGGTGTGACAGCGGTAGCAGACGGTGAGGTCCTTCAATCGGCCATACACGATGAGATCGATGAGCGCCGCCGACCCGAGAATGCCGTACGCGATCAGATCGCGGCCGAACCAGTAGAAGCCCGCGCTGACGAGCGCGCCGATGATGACGACGGTGAGGCCGACCTTGGGATCGAAGTCCTTGCGGATGTAGAAATCGGCGCCGGCACAGACCGGACAGCGATCGACGGCGGCGTCGGCGCGCACCGGCTCGCTGATCGTCAGCGGGATTTCACGGCCGCAGCCGCCGCATTTGATCGTCGCCGGCGCATCCTCCGCGTCAACAGGCAGACCCGCATCGCATTTCGGACACTTCGCGAGGATTTGCACTAGCCTACGCTAACCGAAACGCAACCACGAAGGCACGAAGGCGCGAAGAGAAATGCTTTCTTGTACTGGAGGTTCTTCGTGTCTTCGAGTCTCTTCGTGGTTGCATTTTTTAGACACTCCGCTAATTGGTTTCCACGTCGTAGATGTAGAGCGTCGACGTGTCGTCTTCCGGCATGAAATAGCCGCGTAGGCCCATGGCGCTCGGCTCGATCCAAACGGGGTTGTGTGTCATGTCCAACCCGCCGGCAGTCCAGAGCAGAACGGGAACCTGGTGCAGCGGCCGGCCATCCGCGAGGTCGACGAGGTCGATCCCGCCAAGCCGGAACAGTGGCGCGTCCGGCGTCTGGCGCATTTCGGTGACCCCCGTGCAGAGCATGCGACGGCCACCGACGTATTTGCAGTCCTGATAGTCCAGATAGTGGGAGGAGTTGAGCGTGCGCAGCGTGTCTGGAGGCGCAGCGGCGTTCGTCACCCTCCCATCGTTACCAAGCGTCCAGCGATAGAAGCGGCGCGAGCCCCAGCTCACGCCGTGCAAGGTGTTGTCGTCCGTGTTGTGAATGATGGCGCCGATGTGGTCGGCGAAGCGAAACGACTCGGTGGCCTTCATCGCGTCTGGTTCCACCCGGTAGACGATCGAGCGGCTGTCTGGCCGGTACTCAGCGACCGGGACCCAGATGTGCGTGCCGTCGTAATCGATGCCGCCCGGATGATAGATCGTGCCTTCCCCGACCCTCAGATCCGCGATGAGGTTGCCCGCCATGTCGATCTTGAATACGTGACCGACGCCTTCGCCGGCATCGACGGACGAGATGAAAATCGTCTCTCCGATCTTCACCATGCCCTGGGGATGGTAGGTCCGGAACTTGACAGGCACGGACGCCACCAGCGTCCACGACGAGTCTCGCGTGAGTTTCAGCACGCGCTCGGCGACGATCGATCGCGTGTCCGATGGCGCGGCTGACAAGGCCACGGCGATGGCCGTGAAGGCCGTCACCGTCGCGAGCATCTGCACGCCTCATATCGTATCGCGGCGGGCCTGAAAGGCCCGCCCTACGATCGTCGCGCGACCCTTTCATCGCTCGACACGCTCGGGATGCCCTGAGCCTGTCGAAGGGCAGCGCCGCGATCATTCCTCGCGCAACGCTTCGGTCGGTTCGAGACGCGACGCGCGCAGCGCGGGCAGATAGCTGGCGAGCATCGCGGCCGCCGCGAGCGCGACCGCCGACATCGCGAGCGTCGACGGATCGCCTGGCTGCAAACCGAAGAGCAGCGTGCTCGCGGCCCGCGCGGCCATCACCGCCATCACGCCGCCGACGACGAGGCCCGCGCCGAGCAGCAGACCCGCCTCGCGCATCACCATGCGCACCACGTCGCGGCGGTCCGCACCGAGCGCCATGCGAATGCCGATTTCGTTTCGCCGCCGCGCCACCATGTACGACATCACGCCGTAGAGACCGATCGTCGCGATGAGTCCCGCCAGCGCGCCGAAGAAACCGGACAGCGTCGCCATCAGCCGCTCGCGGAGGAGCGACTCGCGCACCTGATTCCGCATCGTGTCGAACTGAAGAATGATCGACGCGTTGATCTCGGTGACCGCCGACGAGACTTCCGAGGTGACCGTCGCCAGCGGCGCGCTCGAACGCAGCACGACCTGCAGAAACGGCGACATGTCTTTCCCGTCCGCCTGCGAAGCGGGAAAGAACCCGATCGGACCAAACGACTCTCGCAGATCTATGTATTTCGTGTCTTTCGCAACGCCGACGATTTGGAACAGCGGCCGCGGCACACCCGGAGGTTCCTCGATCTGGAACGCCTGGCCGATCGGATCCTGTCCGTCGAAATACTTCTTCACGAACGACTCGGTGACGATCACGACCTTCTCCGACGTCGCCGTGTCACGGCGATCGTCGAACTCGCGGCCCCTCAGAATCGGCGTCCCCATCGTCTTGAAATACACAGCGCTGACGCTGTTGAAGTTCACGACGGCGTCCTTCGGCTTCTTGCCGTTGATCACGATGCTGTTGTTCCAGCCGCTGCCGCTGACGGGCACGATGAACGCGTTCGCGGCGGACTGGACGCCGGGCAATGCCGCCAGCCGCGCCGTGATGCTCTCGAACACCGGTGGGAGCTGCTCGGGCGGAATACCGGTGCGCCGCAGATCCAGACTCGCGATGACAATCCCGTCCTGCGTGAAGCCGGCGTCGAGGGTCATCAGATTGCGCAGGCTGCGAACGAACAACAGCGCGCCGACCACCAGCACGAGCGACAGCGCGACCTGCGCGACGACGAGCACCCGCCGTACGCCGAACCGCTCGCGCGTGTCGGTGGACCCGCGGCTGCCCGCTTTCATCGCGACACCGGGAGATGTGCCCGTCGCGCGGATGGCCGGCATCAGCCCGAAGATGAGGCACGTGACCGCGGCCAGCGCCGCGGTGAAGGCGAAGATTCGCCAATCGAGCGACAGCGCGACGAAGATCCGGTTGTTGTCGGTGTTGAGGAACTCGACGAGGAACCGGCTGAGCCACTGCGCCAGCGCCGCACCGCACGCCGCGCCAATCGCCGCAATCAGCAGGCTTTCGGCGAGCATCTGGCGGACGATGCGCCCGCGAGACGCGCCAATCGCGAGGCGCACCGCCACCTCGCGCTCGCGGGCGGTCGCGCGCGCCAGCATCAGGTTCGCGAGATTCGCGCAGGCGATGAGCAGCACCAGCCCTGTTGTCGCGAGGAGCAGCCACAGCGGCGACTCGTAGTTGCGACGCAGCGAGGACACGCCCGTGCCTGCTGGAAACGCGGCGAGCTTGAAGTTGAGATAGTGCTTCGCATCCTCGGCGCCGTAGCGCGTCGGCAGCGTCGTCTTGAACATCGCGGGCGAGAGCGACGCCAGGTGCGACGTCGCCCGCTCGATTGACCAGCCGGGATTCAATCGGCCGAACACGGCAACGAACCACGTGTCCGGTTTGTCCAGACCCGATCGCGCGCCGCGGCTCAACGGCTCGGCGCAGAGCGGCACGACGACGTCAAACGTGCGCCCGACCTCCATCCCGAAAAAGCTGGCCGGCGTCACGCCGACGATGTCGTAGGCGTGTCCGTCGAGCATCAGGCTGCGGCCGATGACCGACGGGCTGCCGGCGTACTCGCGCTGCCAGAAGCCATAGCTGATGACGGCCGGCGGTGTCTGACACCCCCTCCGGTCGTCGTTGGACGTCAGCGTGCGACCCACCAGCCCCGAAACGCCGAGCGTGTTGAAGTACTCGCCGCTGGCCCAGATGCCCTGCGCGTAGCGCGCCTCGCCGCCGGTCGTCAGGTTGAAACCGACGTTGCTGTACGCAAACGTGCTCGAGAACGCCTGCTGATGATCACGAATCTGCTCCCACAGCGGGTTGGTGAGCGTCGGCCGGCGGCTCACGAAACTGCCGGTGCGGCCGCCCGACGTCTCGCCGATGCGCACCTCGACGAGCTCCTGCGGATTCCTGACCGGAAGCGTGCGGAGCCGGACGGCGTCGAGTAACTGAAAGATCGCCGTGTTCGCGCCGACGCCGAGCGCGAGCGAGAGAATGGCGACGATGGCGAAGCTGGGATTCAAACGAAGCAGGCGGGCGCCGTAGCGGAGATCGCGCCACGCGCTGTCGAGAAAGCTGATGGTGTTCATGTGGTAGATCTCCTCGCGGACCAGGGTTCGGTTGCCAAGCTTTCGCTGCGCGGCGAGGCGCGCGTCCTCCGGTGTCATGCCGCGCGCGATGTTGTCGTCGGTTTCGATCGCGAGATGGGCCTCGAGCTCGCGTGCGCGCTCGTCGTCCCACCGATTCCGAAAGAAAAAGCGCTTCAGGCTCATCACTCACGCCATTTTCTTTGCGGCCTTTGCGCGCTTTGCGTTCTCTGTATCACGCGGGACGCAGGATCCGATTCACCGCGCGCACGATTTCGTCCCACCGGTTCGTCTGCTCGGTGAGCTGCTTCTTGCCCGCCGGCGTCAGCCGGTAGTACCGCGCCTTGCGGTTGTTCTCGGACGTGCCCCAGAACGAGGCAATCCACTTGCGATCCTCGAGCCGGTGCAGCGCCGGATACAGCGATCCGTGCTCCACCGCGAGCACGTCGTCGGACTGCCGCTCGATGGCGTAGGCGATCGTGTGGCCGTGCGCCGGCCCGAGCGCCAGCGTCCTCAGAATCAAGAGGTCGAGCGTGCCCTGCAGCATGTCCCCATGAATGGGCGGGGTCCCGCGCTTCGGCATAGACGCGCGATCTTACACCACTAGATCATCTATGGGTAAGACGAAAAACTGCGCAATTTGACAGGTAAAGGCTTAGGAAGACGACCTAGTGGAGTGTCTTCATCGAAACAGTACCGGGACGACGTCGAACGCAAAGACCGCGAAGACCGCAAAGAATAGATTTCAGGTTGGTCTTCTTTGCGCTCTTTGCGTCCTTTGCGTTCATCGTACTCGGCGAGCCGTTACTGATTCAGGTGAGACACACCACTAGCAGCCCGTGGTGAAAGTCTGGCGTCGCACCGAGACGGGCGAGGCGCCCCGACGACCACCCCAGCGCGGCTGCCGCGCTGGGGACCCCGGTATCGAACGGCGCGACGACCGACCGGCGGGGCCCCCACCGTGCGTGTTGTGCACGGTGGGGTGCAATACCGGGAGTATTTGAGCGAGGAGCAACGCAGCCGCCGGGGATGCATCGCCCGTCGAATGCAGCCAGACTTTCACCACGGGCTGCTAGGGGTCAGTGGCCCGCAAAGAACGACGGCAGCGGCAGATCGCGCATCGTGTGGAGGCCGGGCTCGGCGCCGATCACGTGCGGGATCGAGTTGACGACGATCGACGCCGTGGCGACGTCGCCGTGGATGCCGCCGGCGATCTTCATCGACAGACGCGGCGACCCTTCGATGTCGACCGAGTCGTACGATTCCGGCGCGCCGAGGTACGCCTCCATGTGCAGGCGGAGGACCGGCTCGCCTTTGCGGTAGCCGACGCCGTCCTGGATGATGCCCGAGACGTACCCGGGATCGACGGCCAGGAACTCGCTCGAGATCGTCACCGACGCGAGCTTCGGCTGGATGTCGTCGGTGATGCGGTCGAGCGTCCAGCCGAGCGCGTCGGCAATCATCGCGATCGATTCGGTCAGTCCCACATGGCGCACGCTGCCATCGTCGACCTTCTTCTGGAACTGTTCGGTCGTGAGACCCGCGCCAATCTTCTGCTGGAACGGCAGCCGGCGGATGCGCGCATCCTGAACGCGATTGACGACCACGCGGTCCACGCGCTCGCACACGGCGGTCAGCGCAATCGGCAGCGCGTCCATGGCGAAGCCGGGATTGACACCCGTGCCGAGGACCGCGACCTTCGCCTTCTTCGCCCAGTCATGAATCTGCCGCGCCTGCCGGATGTGCGTGTACCCCGGATACGCCAGCTCCTCGGTCGTCGACACGATCGGCGTCTTCGTCTTGAGAATCTGTTCGACGAGCGGCATCACTTTTTTGAGCGACGAGCTCGTGCACAGCACGACGATGTCGGGCTTCGCCGCCTTCAGCGATTTCTTCGCGTCGCCGGAGACGATCACGCCGAGGCGCTTCTTGAAGCCGACGACGTCGCCAAGATCACGTCCTTCTTTGGCGGGATCGATGTCGATTGCGCCGACAATCTTGAAACCGGGACGTTGCGCGACCTGCTTGACGATCGCTGCACCAATCGGGCCGAGCCCGAAATGCATCACGCGAATGTTGGGCATAGCGGCAAATTATACCTGTTGTACGATGCCCCACATGTCTGGCAAGGGCGGGAAACGAGAGGACACGAACGAACAGCAGCCCGGCGGGCTGACGCGGGACCACGTCGTGTGGGCATACCGCTTGCTGCTCGATCGCGATCCGGAGAACGAGGACGTCATCGGTCCGAAGCTCGCCGGCTCACGTGATACGCGCGAGCTTCGCAATCACCTCATCACCTCAGCCGAATTCCGGGCCAAAAACCGCGACTACGCGCACACCAACGAGCGCACGATCGTCATCAGGGAAATCGGTCCGAGAGAGCGCTGCGTGCGGCTGTTCGTCGACCTCTCCGACCACGTCATCGGCCTCAATATCGTGCGCGGCACCTACGAGCGCGACGAGGTCGAGTACGTGCGGCGTCTCTTGAGGCCCGGGGATATCGTGCTCGATCTGGGTGCGCACATCGGGTTCTTCACGATTCAGATGGCGGCGATCGTCGGGCCTGGCGGCCGCGTGTACGCGTTCGAGCCGTTCGACGCGAATGCGGAGCTGTTGGATCGATCGATCTGCGAGAACCGATTCGACGAGCGCATCGTCTTCGAGCGCGCCGCGGTCGGCGCCACGTCCGGATCGGCCACGCTCACCTTTCCAGTCGAAACGCTCAACTCGGGCGGCGCGTATCTGCTGCGCGACGGCACGGCGCCGCTCACCGGGAATCTGCAGAAGAAGGTGGAGATGGTCGCGCTGGACGAGTTCAAGCTGCCGCATCCGGTGCGGTTCATCAAGATGGACGTCGAGGGCGCGGAGCCTCAGGTGCTCAAAGGCGCCGAGCGTCTGCTGAAGGAAGATCGGCCGGTGATTCTTTCCGAGCTGCACCCCACGCAGCTTCAGCGCGCGTCGGGCGTCACGGCCGACGAGCTCCTCGCGCAGCTTCCTGGTTTCGGGTATCGTGCGCAGGATTTGAGCGGCAAGCCGATCGATCGAGCGCCGTCGGACACGATCGTGTCGGTGGTGTTGGTACCGGTCGGTTGATGCGAGTCGTTCTCATGCTGCTCGTCGCCTCGACCGCGGCGGCGCAGCCCGCCCAGCTCTCGCCGCGCAACGCCAACTACACCATCGACGCGACGCTCGATGCGGCCAGCCACACGATCACGGGATCTGAGTTGATCACGTGGCGCAACATCACGACGCGCACCGCGACCGATCTGCAGTTTCATCTGTACTGGAACGCGTGGAAGCACGACCGCACGACGTTCATGCGTGAGCGCGCGCGTGGATCCGGCGGCGGCGCGAATCAGCCGGCCCGCACCGATGCGGATCGATCGCGCATCGACGTCACCTCCCTCAAGCTGACGTCGCCCGCGACCGCCGAGATCACCACGCAGATCCACTTCATCCAGCCAGACGACGGCAACACGGATGACGAGACGGTGATGGCGGTGCCGCTGCCCCAGCCGGTCGCGCCGGGCGGCAGCATGACGATTGAAGTGAAGTGGACCGCGCACATCCCGCGGCCGGTCGCCCGCACAGGCGTCATTGGCAACTATTTCTTCATCGCGCAGTGGTTCCCGAAGCTCGGTGTCCTTCAGGACGATGGATGGAACTGTCATCAGTTCCACGCGCACACGGAGTTCTTCTCCGACTACGGCGTCTACGACGTCTCGTTGACCGTGCCGCAGGGATGGACGCTCGGTGCCACCGGAGTCCAGCGCGAGCGGCGCGATCGTGCTGACCGGGCGGATCGGAGAACGACGACGCATCGGTACTATCAGGAAGACGTGCACGACTTCGCCTGGACGACGAGCCCTGACTACATCGTGCGCACGGCGCGCTTCGATCATGGAACGCTGCCGGCGGTCGACATGCGGCTGCTGCTCCAGCCGGAGCACGAGAACCAGGCCGATCGTCATTTCGACGCGACGCGCGTGACGCTGAAGTACTACGGCGAGTGGTTCGGCGCCTATCCGTACGGCCACATCACCATCGTCGATCCCGCGTATCAAAGCGGCGCCGGCGGGATGGAATATCCGACGCTCTTCACGGCCGGCACGCGCTGGCTCGCGCCCGATCGCGTCACGACGCCCGAAGGCGTGACGGTGCACGAAGCCGGCCATCAGTTCTGGTACGGTCTCGTCGGCAACAACGAGTTCGAGGACGCGTGGATGGACGAAGGGTTCAACACCTTCTCGACCGCGCGCGCCATCGCGCAGGTGTACGATCCGAATTACCTGGCGGTGCGCTACTTCGGCGGATTCATTCCGTGGGTGTTCAACGACATCGTCCTCACGCGCGAAACCGCAAGCAATGGCCTCGCCGGCTATCGCCGGGACGCGAAGGCGGACACGCAGTCGACGCCAACCTACCGGTACTACCCACCGACCTCGGGCAGCATCACGTACAGCAAGACGGCGCTGTGGCTGAACACGATGGAGCGCTGGCTCGGCTGGCCCGCGCTGCAGAAGATCATGTCCACGCACTTCGAGCGATGGAAGTTCAAGCATCCGAAGCCGGCTGACTTCTTCGACGTGACCACCGAGGTGCTGGGCCGCAACATCGGCTGGTACTTCGATCAGGTGTATCGCCGCTCCGACGTGTTCGACTACGGCGTGCAGGATCTGAAGAGCTCACGCGAGAACGACCAGTACCGCACGACCGTCGTCGTCCGCCGGTACGGCGAGGCGACGTTTCCCGTCGACGTACTCGTGACCTTCAAGAACGGCGAGCGTGCCACTGAACATTGGGACGGCAAGGATCGCTGGACGCTTTACGCCTACGATCGGCCGGCGCAAGCGTTGTCGGCGGAAGTGGATCCCAATCGCGTGCTGCTGCTGGACGTCAACCTGACCAACAACTCGCGGACGCTCGAACCGAAGGGTCCTGCGGCGGCGACAAAGTGGTCGCTGAAGTGGATGGTGTGGCTGCAGGACCAGTTGTTGTCCTGGGCGTTCTTCGTATGAGCGCGTGGTTCGACGGCATGCGCCGCGTCAATCGCGCGCCGCTGATTCTTGCCGGCGTGTGGGTGATGACGGTCCTCGTCAGCCTGCCGCTGACGCTGGCGCTGCGCGAGACCCTCGCGCAGCATCTGGGCTCGAGTCTCGCCGCCGATCGCGCGGCGAGCGGCGTGGACTACGACTGGATGCAGGAGTTCAGCGACGTCGCGATGGGGCCGGCGGTCACCTTCCGGCCGACCATTCTCGGGTTCGGCGCGGTGCTCGACAACCTGAGCGCGTTTCTCGACGACCCCACGCGTCCGGTCGCGATCGTCGCCTTCGCATCGGCATACGTGCTGCTGTGGATCTTCCTGGCCGGCGGCATCCTCGATCGCTACGCGCGCGATCGCGCCACACGCTCGAACGGATTCTTTGCCGTCTGCGGCGTCTTTTTCTTCCGCTTCGCGCGTCTGGCCATCGTGCAGGGAATCGTGTACGCGTTTCTCTTCGGCTGGATGCATGCGTGGCTGTTCGATCGGCTGTATCCCAATCTGATTCGCGATCTGACCGTCGAGCGGACCGCGTTCCTGATCAGGCTCGCGCTCTATGCGGTGTTCGCGTTCGTCCTGGCGGGATGCAATCTGATCTTCGACTACGCGAAGGTGCGCGCCGTGGTCGAGGATCGCCGGAGCGTGCTCGGCGCCATCACCGCCGCGGCGCGTTTCATCGGACGCAATTGTGCGGCGGCGGTGGCGCTCTATGTGCTGGATTTCCTGCTGTTCCTGATCGTGATTGCTGCGTACGCGGCGGTCGCGCCCGCCGCCGGCGGCATCGGCGCATCGATGTGGATCGGCCTCATCGTCAGCGAGCTGTACATCGGCGCGCGACTGTGGGTGAAGCTGGTGTTCTGGGCGTCAGAGATCGCGCTCTTCCAGGAGCGGCTGGCCCACGCGGGCTACGTCGCGCGGCCGGAGCCCACCTGGCCCGATTCTCCGGCCGCCGAAGCGATCAATTCCTGAGATCCGATGTTCGCGGTCCGCCTCATGGGCAGGTCGCGGCAATCATCTTCATCGATTGCACCTGCATGTGGTGCTCGCCGCGTTCTTCTTTCTTCTCTTTCCCCTTCGCACCTTCGGCCCTTGCAGCCGCCTTCGGGCTGACGGTCGTTCCGGTGATTTCGATCTTGTGGCCGACGTGAGGGCTGAGATTGACGCCCGAGGCCATGCCGGCGATTTCGACCGTTTTCGGACCGCTGCCCTCGACGTTGGTCAACGTGAACATGTTGCCTTCGCCCTTCTGCAGACAGCCGGTCATCGAATGCACTTTGGCGGCGGCGGCCTTCTTCTTCTGACCCTTGGCTTCCGGCGCGGCAGCAAAGGCCAAAGCGAGCACCGCCATGAGAGACAAGCAGATACCCAGTCGCTTCATCGGATCCTCCTCGTCCATTCGGACCGATGGCCTCGCAGCAGGGCGCGTGCCACGTCGCAACATCGTCGCAAACTGCCAGGGGATGCGATATTAGCGGCCGACTTTTGCAGTATCGGCGCCAACCTCATCGGCAAGCGTGTACGAATTTGAAACGCGAAGACTAATGATCTAGGGATTCAAGGGTCTAAAGATCTATTTACGAATTCGACGGGCTATTCGACTGATTCGATTGCGGCGACGATCTCGATGAACCTCTCGACGGGATGCAACCCGCGCAACGCGTCAACGGCGCGGTCCAGATTGAGGGTGATGTACTCGTGGACGACGACGTTCCGGAATCCAGGCAGCGGTTCGAGCGCCTGGATCAGATCGGGCGCAAAACGGTTGTCCCGGCCGAGGGTGCGAATGGCCTCGCGATAGTCGTCGAACCGATCGCCACGCCGCGCGGCAAGCTCGCCGGCGATGTCGATCACGAGTTGCGCGACCATCAAGAGCGAGAAGAGGACGTCATTGCGAAGCGAGATGTCCCCTTCGAGCGCCGCGCGGCCGTGGACGCGCGGGGCGAGATCACGCAGATGCGAGACATGCCGCCGCAACTCGGCCAGACGCTCGACGAGGAACGTCATCGCCGAACGGCTTCGAGCTTGATGCGACGCATCCGACGCAGCCACGGTTCGAGGTCGGCGGCGCGTAACAGTGTCGTCCGGACGAACTCGTGGTCGGCCTCGAGATTTCGACAGAACACGCGGCGGCCACGTGTGATGATCGCGCGGGCCAGAGAGGGTGGAGCGTCGTTCAGGACGACGAGATCGACGTGATTCGATTTCAGCGCGCCTCCAAGAGCGCCAATCAATCGCAGTCGGACCTCGAAACGACTCGGCTCGTCGGGGTACCGCGCTCGATCCAGCAGGACGGCGACGTCGATATCGCTTTCACGATGCGCGCGTCCTTCGGCATGACTGCCGAACAGATACGCGGCGGTCACGCCAGCGGCGTCCACCATCGAAAAGAACGCGGCGAGCGGCTGGTCGTACGCCGACGTCGACGGCATGTCGTATTGTCGCACGGCGTCCGAACGCGGGTCGTCCATCAGTCTTTCAACCCTGCTGCCAGTTGAAGGTAACGACCGGGCCGTCGGACGCCTCGATTTCTTCAGCGTGCTCTCGGTCAGGAACGCGACGAAGCGCAAGTGTCTGAGTGAGTGGATCATATCTGGGTGCGTCTCGCGCTGACCCGTCGCGTACATAGAAAAGGCGCCACGGATCGTGGCGCCTCTCTCCTGGTGGGGCGTCGCGCTACGCGGCGTTCGCGATGACCGCGCGGATCCCCTCGGCGTCGAGCGATTCGACGACGAGCAGCTCTTCGGCCATCGCGCGGACGGCGGCGCGGTTCTTCGCGATGATCTGGCGCGCGGTCTCGTAGCCGCGCATCACGACCTCGCGGACTTCATCGTCGACGCGCTGCGCGGTCGCTTCGCTGATGCCGACGCCTTTGTCCGTCTCCCACGGGTTGCCCGGCGTCCGGTACGCGAGCGGTCCGAGCGCCGCCGACATGCCGAACTCGCAGACCATGCGGCGCGCGATTTCGGTCGCGCGCTCGATGTCGTTGCCGGCGCCGCTCGTCATCTGACGGAGGAACAGCTCCTCGGCGATGCGCCCGCCCATCAGGATCGCAATCTGCGCCTCGAGGAATTCACGCGTGTGCGTATGGCGATCGCCTTCCGGCAGCTGCATCGTGACGCCGAGCGCGCGGCCGCGCGGGATGATCGTCACCTTGTGGAGCGGATCAGCGTGCGGCAACAGCGCCGCGACCACCGCGTGGCCCGACTCGTGGTACGCGCAGGTCACGCGCTCGTGCTCGCTCATCGTCAGCGACTTGCGCTCGGCGCCCATCAGCACCTTGTCGCGCGCCTGATCGAAATCGTAGTCGGTGACGATCTGCCGTCCACTGCGGACCGCGAACAGCGCCGCCTCGTTCACGAGGTTCGCGAGCTCCGCGCCGGAGAAGCCCGGCGTGCCGCGCGCAATCTGCCGCAGATCGACCTCCGCGTCGAGCGCGACCTTCTTCGCGTGGATGTGGAGAATCTGTTCGCGCCCCTTCACGTCCGGCGTGCCGACGGTCACCTGACGATCGAAGCGGCCGGGACGCAGCAGCGCGGGATCGAGAATGTCGGCGCGGTTGGTCGCCGCGATGACGACGATGCCCTGATTCGGCGCGAAGCCGTCCATCTCGACGAGCAGCTGGTTCAGCGTCTGCTCGCGCTCTTCGTGGCTGAGCGAGTTGCCGCCGCGGCTCCGGCCGACGGCGTCGAGCTCGTCGATGAAGATGATGCATGACGGATGACGGCGCGCGTCGCGGAACAGCTTGCGGATGCGCGAGGCGCCGACGCCCGCGTACATCTCGACGAAGTCCGATCCGCTGGCGAACAGGAAGGGGACTTTCGCTTCGCCCGCGATCGATTTCGCGAGCAGCGTCTTGCCGGTGCCGGGAGGTCCGACGAGCAGCACGCCCTTCGGGATGCGGCCGCCGATGGCGGAGAAGCGCTCCGGCTCGCGCAGGAAGTCGACGATCTCCTTCACTTCTTCTTTCGCCTCGTCGACGCCGGCGACGTCGGCGAACGTCACGGTGCTCTCCGACGGATCGGCTTCGCGCGTCTTGCTCTCGAGCGCAGGAATGCGGCCCGTCGTCACGCGATAGAGCGTGAGACCGAGCACGGCGATGAAGCCCACGCCAAGCACGAGCGCGCCATAGCTGTACGCGGCAGGCTCGGCGGCGGAGCGCACGTCGATGCGGATGTTCTTCTTCGAGAGGTCCGGCACGAATGCGGCGTTCGCGGTCACGTAGTTCGCGGGCGCGACCGTGCGGAACGCCTGCCCCGACATCACCTTGAATTCGAGCGTGTCGCCGATGACGACGATTTCGGTGACGGCGCCGCGATCGAGATGACGCAGCAGATCGGAGAACGGCACCTGCGCGACGTCGACTCCGGCGCGGCTGCGCAGCAGCACCACCGCGACGATGAGGAGAACGACCAGCGAGGCGGCGCCAATCCAGAGGGTGCGGCGGGACCACTTGCGAGCGAACACGTTGATACTCCGATCCGTGCAGAGAGACAGTCGCCTCGCGGAGGGCGCTACCGCGCGCGAGGTGTTTCTCTTTGGTCTGTAATAGGGATTTCCGCGGGGGACGCGGAAACGTGGAGAAATTCTACACGACCGCGGAGTGATTGTAAACGCAAATGTCTAAAGAACTTACCCCATCT